>CAZFJU010000332.1:0-3669 GCA_964518995.1 uncultured Gammaproteobacteria bacterium | reverse complement strand
GCTGTCGCCGTTCGCGCCGCACATCGCCGAGGAGATCTGGAGCCTGCTCGGCCACGCGGAATCGATCTCGCATGCCGCATGGCCGCTAGCGAATGCCCAGCTGCTCGCGAGCGACACCCTCGAGATCCCGGTGCAGGTCAACGGCAAGATGCGCGGACGCGTGACGGTGCCGGCCGACGCGGATCAGGATGCCGTGATCGCGATCGCACACGAGGACGACAACGTACGCCGCCATCTCGAGGGCCAGAATATACGTCGCGCGATCTACGTACCCGGGCGCATCCTGAACTTCGTGATCGGAGGCTGAGCGGGAATACCTGCCGGGGCCGGCGTTCAGCGCCGGGCGGCTGCTCGCTCGGCTGCAGCGTTCAAGCCAGAGTGGCCGATTCACGCACGGCGGTCGGCCGCTCGGTGCGTGCAGCGCGCGGCCGATAGGCGCGCAGACCGGCGAGCAGCACGAGAGACAGCGCGCCGAGCACCGTCGGATAGTTGCCGACGACTGCGTACGGCGTCGAGCCGGTGAAGCCTCGCACGACGCCCGTCAGCACGCCCGGCTCGAACTGCGGAATCCGCTCGACGATCCGGCCGCGCGGATCGATCACGGCCGTGATCCCGGTATTGGCGGCCCGCAGCATATAGCGCCCGGCTTCGGCCGCGCGAATTCGTGCGATCTGCAAATGCTGATGCGGCCCGATCGAATCGCCAAACCAGGCATCGTTGCTGACGTTCACGAGCAGCGTTGCGTCCGGCAGATAGTGCAACTGCTCCGCCCCGAACACCGCCTCGTAGCAAATGGTGACGGCGAGGCGCTGGCCGGCCGCTTCGAGCGGCGGCTGCCGGGCCGGGCCCGGCGTCGCATCCGTATAGGGCAAGCTCATGAGCCGCAGCCATTCGCGCACGAACGGCGGCACCGGGAAATACTCGCCGAACGGCACGAGGTGCCGCTTGGTATAGACCTGGCGCGGATCGGTCAACGCAACGACGGAGTTTTGGAACTCCTCCGGGGTGCCCATCAGCACGCCGAGGACGACCGTGCTGCCATGCTCGGCGGAGCGTGCGGCGATGTCGTCGAGATAGCCGGTGATGTAGCTATACAACGCCGGGATCGCCGCTTCCGGCCAGACGATCAGCGCGTTGCCGGCCGCCTGCGCGGTGAGATCGCGATACACCGCCAGCGTCGCGTCGAGCTGCTCCGGCCGCCATTTGAGGTCCTGCGGCACCGAGCCCTGGACGAGCGCCACCGTCAAGTCGCCGCCCTGCGCACGGGTGAAGCGCAGCTCGCCGCACGCCCAGGCGCCGACCCACAGCGCGAGCGCCGCGCCGACGGCCGCGACCCGGTCGCGCCGCCGCGCGCCCAGCACGAGCGTCAGCAACGCGCCGGCGCTGAGCAGCACGGCCCAGCTCATCGCATGGAGCCCGCCAATCGGCGCGAGCGCCGCGAGCCACGAATCGCTCTGGCTGTAGCCGGCCGACAACCAGCCAAAGCCGGTGAACAGCCAGCCGCGCGTCCACTCCGCAAGCACCCACAGCGCCGGCAGCGACACGAGCCAGGCGACTGCGCCATCCGTGCTGCGCAGCCACGCCGCGGTGAGCCCCGCGACCGCGGGAAAGAGCGCGAGCACGGCGACGAAGAGCCCGGTCATGGTCCACGCGAGCACAGGGTGCATCTGACCGTACTCGTGCAAGCTTACATAGACCCAGTGCACGCCCGCAAAAAAGCTCGCAAGGCCGAAACAGAGCCCGAGCAGGAAGGCCTGTCGCGGGCGTGCGCCGCGCCAGGCGATGAACAGCAACGCATACGACAGGGGCGCCACCCAGAACAAGCCGAACGGCGCAAACGCTAGGGGCAGCGCTGCACCGGACGCCGCGGCCAGCGCGGCCCTGGCGGCGTGCGAGCCCATCATCCGTGCGACTCGTGCAGATGCACGCTGGTTCATGAACGATTCCGCCGTGGTTGGAGCGGCGCCGCCGGCGCCGCCGGCGGACCGCGCATCAGGCCCGGGCTTCGCCGTCGGGTAGGCGCGAGACCTCGACGGTCTGGATGCGCCGCCGGTCTCCGCGCAAGACTTTGAAGCGGAAGCCGCCGAAGTCGAGCTGCTCGCCGCGCCGCGGCAACCGCCCAAGCTCGTGCATGATGAGGCCGCCGATGGTGTCGTATTCCTCGTCGCTCA
The DNA here is from genome assembly GCA_964518995.1 of uncultured Gammaproteobacteria bacterium. Classification (GTDB taxonomy): domain Bacteria; phylum Pseudomonadota; class Gammaproteobacteria; order Steroidobacterales; family Rariloculaceae; genus ZC4RG20. Next base: position 1,498 of record CAZFJU010000332.1, on the reverse strand, counting down.
GGCCCGCCGTGAAGTATTCGTTGAAGTCGTCGATGCGCGCGAGCCCCAGCACATGGAAACGCCCCTCGCCGTGAACCTGGATCGACTCGGCTTCCTCCGGATCGTGCTCGTCGTCGATGTCGCCGACGATCTGCTCGAGCACGTCCTCGATCGTCGCCAGCCCCGACACGCCGCCGTATTCATCGACCACGATCGCGATGTGGTTGTGGCTTTGCCGAAACTCGGTGAGCAGCGTATTGAGCCGTTTGCTTTCGGGGATGAACACGGCCGGGCGGAGCAGCCCTTCCAGGCCGAACGTGCTCGGATCCTGGCCGAAGTGCTTCAGCAAATCCTTGGCCAACAGTATGCCGAGGACCTCGTCCCGATCCTCGCCGATGACCGGAAAGCGTGAATGGCCGGACTCGACGATCGTCTTGAGAAGGGACTCGATCGACGCATCCTTCTCGAGCACGACCATGTGCGAGCGCGGCACCATGATGTCGCGCACGTGGGTTTGCGACACCTCCAGCACGCCCTGAAGCATGGCGTACTCATCCGGAGCGAGAAAGCCGCGGTTGCGGCTCTCGGCCAGGAACGCCGCAACCTCTTCTCGGCCTTTAAGCTCGTCGCCGCGGTTCTGGAACAGCCGCGACCACCAGCCGGCTAGGCTAGGAGCGTCGTTTGTAGAGGGCAAGTCGTCGGACATCGAATTGACCGTATGATGAAGCCAGGAGCAGCGTCGTTCAAGGGGAGGAAACCGATTTCGCTCAGCGAGCTCGTCACTCTCTGGTCCGTCACCGATAAGGATCCTGGAAGCCGAAGCCCGCCAAGACCTCCCGCTCCCGGTTCTCCATCACGGACGCGGCCGCTTCCTCGTCGTGATCATGGCCGATCAGGTGGAGCGTGCCATGCACGACGAGGTGCGCGAAATGCGCGGTCACCGTCTTGCCCTGGGCTGCCGCCTCGCGCTCGACGACCGGCGCGCAAATTACGATATCCCCGAGCGGGACCGGTCCCGCCTCATCGGGCAACGGCGGGACGTCCGCCGGAAAAGCCAGCACGTTGGTCGGCCCCTGCTTGCCGCGATAGGCTTCGTTCAGGGCCGCAGACTCGTCATCGGCCACAATACGCACCGTCACCTCGCCGCCGTGCTCTGATCCGGCCGCAGCGACCGCCCAGCGGCGTATCGCGGCCGGCTCGGGCAGCCAAGGGCAAGCGACCGCCCGCTGCACGGCCACTCGCAGCCGCGGGCGGCTCATTGTTCCCGATGCGCACGCGGGCGCCCCTGTGGGCGCGAGCCGGCGCTCGTCTCCGCGCTCGCACGTGCTTCTTCGCGTGCGTATGCGGTGACAATAGCTTGCACGAGCGGATGCCGCACCACATCGGCGGAATCGAAATCGATGAACGCGATGCCGGGCACGCCTCTCAGCACGCGGGACGCCTGCTTCAGACCGGGCTCGCGCCCCGGCGGCAGATCGGTCTGCGTGACGTCGCCGGTGACGACGGCGCGCGATCCGAA
>CAZFJU010000331.1:0-3700 GCA_964518995.1 uncultured Gammaproteobacteria bacterium | reverse complement strand
CGAGCGCGCCGCCGCCGTACGATCGGACCACGGTCAGAAGCGCTGATCGACCTCGTCCTCGACCTCGTCGACGGCCTGATCGACCTCCTGGCCCGCTTCCTCGAACGGCCCCTGCGATTCGCAGCCGGCCAAACCGAGGCCGAGCACGATCCAAAACGCGCCGACCGTGGCACCCAAGCGACTTGAAAGGTTCATCACGAAACCTGCCTTTTGTTATCAGTATGGTGACGGCAGGCGGAATGCAGAAAACGTGCCACTGCGCTGTGGCGCGCTTCAGTGGGTCATGGAATAGATTACGAAGTTGATGAAGGCGCGCATGGCGCGCGCCGAGTAATTCTCGGGATATTGCGGCGTATCGGAATGCTCGACCGCGTCGCCGAGATCCATGTTGTGGCAGATCATGACCATGATTCGACCGTCGTCGTCATAGATTGCGCGCCAATGCGGCGTGAACCCGCCCCATTCCCAGGTGCGCCCCGTTTGCAGAAACTGAGCACCGGGAATCTGCGACAGATCGTCGATGTCATAGAGCACATGGAAGATGGGATCCTCGGGCAGGATGTCTTGCACGGGCCGATCCGGAAAGACGCGCGTCATGCTCTCCATGAAGACGTCCCACTCGGCCGGCCCATGGAAATCATCGACCATCAGAAAACCGCCGCGCAGCAAATACTCCCTGAGCTTGCGTGCCTGCGCATCCGTGAGCGCCCACGAGCCCACTTCGACGGCATAGAGCCACGGCCAATAGAACACGTCGTCGCCGTCATCGAGGTTGACCGGCTGCTCGGTCGCGCGCGCATCGATCACCGTGAGCCGCGCGACCATTTCCGCGATGTGTCGATCGCCCTGCGGATAGTCGATCGTCCAAGCCGTGCCGCCTTGCGTCCAATCCCAACCCCAGTCCTGGTATCGGGACGCATAGTGCGGCGGAAACATGAGTCGCCCGAAGATCCATTCTGCGGGCCGGTCGTAGCCGCGCGGCAGCGGCGCGTCGAGATACTCGTAACCGTATTCGATGCTGAAGTACTGCCGGAACGGCAGCGGTGCCGCCAGCACGATTCCAACCAGGCCAAGGGTGAGAACGAGGATGGGCGCAGCTCGGCGCATGAAGCGCTTACGCGGACGACGGGCGCGGCGCGGCGGCCCGTGAGCAGATAAAGTCATGATTCGAGATTACCAGAAAAAGCGGACCGGACCCCGGGCGCAAATCAAAAGTGACGGCGGGACGGCAGCGCGACGAAGGTGCCGCCGTTACGCTGGCAGAGCACACGCATCAGCGTCGCGAGCCGTGCGGCGGTGATCAGCTCGCCGCCGGTCACGTCGTAATAGACCGGGAAGGCGACGGCGTGAATGCGTACTCGGCGACCGTTCGGATCGTTCGCGCGGTTCTTGCGGTCCACCTCACGGACGACTGCGCTGATCGAGCCGCTCGCGAAATCGTCGCTGTAGACATAGAGCGACACGCGCTTCTCCGGATCGTAGAACGTATCGATCGCCGCGAGGATGCCTTCGCGCGGCGACGACGTCGAGAACGCGTTCCAGTTGCGCATCGCGTCGATGATGGCGGCGCGCCGGCCGGGCGTATCCGGTATCCATTCATTGCGGTAGCTCTTGAAGAGATACTCGCCCTGATCGTTCATGATCTGAATACCGCGCACGGTGGGATAAGCATCGAGCGTCTCGCGCATCTGCCGCTGCACCATGTCCCACGCGTAATTGCGCATGCTGCCCGACGTATCGACGATGAAAATAATGTACTCGCTGTCTACCGGCAGGCCGCCGATCTTGTACTCCTCGACCGGCGGGCGATAGTCCGCCAGCAGTTGCTCCATCTCCGCCGTGAGGCTTTGCTTCGCCTGCGCGAGGCGTCCGGCAAGCTCGGTCGCGATCTCCGCATCGTCCTGCCGGTCGAGCATCTCCGCGCGAATGCGCGTCAGCTGCCGCTGCAGCTGCGCAATCACGGCTTCCTCGCTCTGAACGCGATCGAGGACCTGATCGCGCTCACGCTGCACGACCTCGGCATCTTGCAAGAGCTCCTCGAGCTCCTGCTGGTAGCGCACGATCAGCTCTTCCAGCTCCGTCCGGCTTTCGTCGATCCGGATGGGCTCGAACAGCTTGGTGATTACGAGCAGCAGGATGATGGCGCCAAAGGCGCAGCAAATGCAGTCGATGAACGACAAGCTCATCGTCTGCATCTCGCGACGCTCTCGTCGTCTCATGCTCCGTCCTCCATCATGGCCAATCCTCCGCGGGCGACAGCAGCGATCCACCCGTGCTGAGCGCGAGCTGCCAGAACAGCGGCGCCGCGAGCGGATCGCCCTCCATCGCGAGCAGAATCACGTTCACCGGCACATTGAGCGGCAGCTCCCGCACCGCCCTCTGAAAATGGTCCGCCCGCTCACGGCCGGTGACGCCCGCCCGGCTCGGCAGAACGCTGCCCATCGTCGGCAGCCCGTCGGCGATCAGGTAGATGTTGTCCGGCTTCGGCTCGAGCTGCCGCGCCGCGGCGAAGGCGGCGTGCATGCTGGTCGGCCCGCTCGGGACGGTCCTGCGCAGCGTTTCGACCGCCTGATCGAGCAGGCTGCCGTCCGACGCCGTCTGCCACTCGCCGTCCGTGCCTTCGACCAGCGACCAGGCCTTATCGTTGAAGGCCACGATCTGAAACTGCGTCCCGGGCGGGATCTGCGCCGTGACCCAGTCGACGGTGCCGACGGCCTGGCGCCACTTCGGCGCGCGCAGCTGCTCCTCGGCCGGCATGTTGCGCCGGCGGATGATGTTGACGAGCGTGCGGTCGAGCATGCTCGTTGATACATCGACGAGGATCAGCACGCGCTGGCCGCCCATGCGCATACCGGTCAGATACTGGCGGTGCCCGTCGCCCGCGATGCTGCGAAGGCGATTGCCCGCCTCGTCAGGATCAACGCTCGCCGCCGACTGCTGCTGAATTTCCGCCCGCAACTCTGCGAGCTCCGCCTCGAGCTGGGCGATCGCCTCGCGGCGCGCAAGCGTGTCCTCGTCGAGCATCGACAGGTCCTCGCGCGTCGTGTCCATCTCGGCGACGATCCGGTCCTTGAGCCCGAGCAGCACCGCCTGTTCCTCGAGCAGGCGGGTCAGCTCCGCTTGCGATTGCACGACGTTGCGGCGGCCGGCGAGCACGCGGAGCTCGAGGCGGTCGACCTGCCCGGAAACATCCGCAACCACCTCCTCGCGGCGGATGTCGATTTGCGCCACGATGATCATGTAGAACAGCAGGATCGCGCCCAGACCGTTCGAGATGCAGTCGAGGAACGACAGCGTGAAGACGTTCATTTCTCGTCCGCGTCTACGGGCCATGGTGATCCCTCACGCGTATGACCTGCAGCTCCGCGCCCGGCGAGCCGATACGGATCACGTCTGCCGGGTGCAGCACCGTCTCGCCTGCAATCCGCTTCTCGTTGACGAAGGTGCCGTAGCGGCTCAGGTCGCGCAGCTTGATCTCGCCGTCGCGAAGCGCAAGCTCGCAGTGTTGCCGCGAAAGCCCGCCGCTGCCGGCATCGACGACGATCGTGCGGCGGCCTGCGGCCTCCTCGCGGCCGATCACGAGCCCTTCGGCATCGACCGCGTACGCAATGCCTTGATACACGACATGAGTCGCCGCAGTGCCGTCCGTGGCCACTGCCGCTGCGGCCGCCTCGACGGGCACCGGGGCGCGTACCGGCGC
>CAZFJU010000330.1:0-3722 GCA_964518995.1 uncultured Gammaproteobacteria bacterium | reverse complement strand
CGCTAGGCAGCGCCGGGCGCCCGGCTCGGGACTTGAGCTTCCAGAAGAGCCGAAAGCCCTTACGATGCCAGCCGATCAGCGTCGCCGGTTTGACGACGACGAGCGCGTCGCGCCAGTCGAATGCCTTCGACAACCACACGAGAGCCGCCCGAGTCCCGTCATCAGCCCTCCTCGGCTTAACCTCTCGTTCGCGGAACAACGCCAACTGTTTCCGTAAGAAGAGGTTCTCTGCGGCCAGTGATCCGCTCTGCCGATGATAGAGCACCATGTATTGCAGTGCCGTGGCTATGAGGGCGAGAAGCGTGTGGACGAGCCCGGCAATCGCACTGAGCGGCCGGCCCACCCCGCCCTGATTCAATCTGTACATTTGGCTTGCTTGTTCGTCGTCAGATCGCAGAACACTCTGATCTTAAACATGTTGAGAGATTTTTGCGGAGGACACCCCCAGTCGATGTTGCGAGAAACTCGGCATCCACAGCTCACCGGCTTTGGCCACGCTTCACCGATACGTGAACACGGGCAGCTATTCGAGAGCCTCCTTGGACGCCCCGGGCAGCACGATCCTCATTCCGGACTCATTGAGCTCCAGCGACTCGTATGGCACTGCGACGAGCCGCTCGCCGATCCCCAGAAAGCCGCCGATCTCGAGAATCGCAAACAGCACACGCTCCTGATCGACGACGAGATCGTCGATCGTCCCGATGCGGTCTCCCACATCGTTCATTACGCTGCGACCGGTGAGCTCGCTGGCCCTGTACCCCATCGCGACGGATTCGACGTCGACAGCCACCACTTCCAGCTGGCTGGAGGGACGAGTTTCGTAGTGGCGGTGAGCAGGCTCTGAGCGAGCATGGTCTCGATAACCGATGGACGGTCTTTCACGTTACTTGATGGTTGTTTTGCACGCTTACGCGAGCACGGTTTCCGAGGGCGCGGGGTCGTCGTGATCGTCGATCGGCGGGGGGCGGCTCGCCGCGCTTGCCGGTCAGCCCTGAGGAGAGCGCCGTCACCAGCACGACGACGGCACCGAGAAAGACCCGTCGACATAGGAACCGCACGGACGCCGGGGTGTGGCGCCGGCGGCAGCCTTCCCGCGCGCAGCAAAAGCTCAGCCGCGTCCCGATCGAGTCATCCACCACCCTCCGCGCCACACCTCGCGGCTTGCGCGGATAACGTGTACACAAAACGACTTTGGGTGTGTCCTGTTGATTTCGGAGCCAAGACATCGGCGACTCCTACGACTACGCACTCGCGGAGAAGATTATCGGACTCTACAAGACGGAGCTGCTCCGACAGCAAGGGCCGTGGCGCACTCTTGAAGCCGTCGAACTCGCGACGCTCGAATGGGTCGACTGGTTCATCATCGGCGTCTGTTCGAGTCGCTCGGCAACGTCCTCCAGCAGAGAAGGAGTTCGAGTACTATCAAAGTATCGAGTCGGCCATGGCGGCCTGACTCAAACCAGAGAGCCTCCGGGATTCCCGGGCCGGTTCAGCAGTATCATCAAAGCCGGTCGAGTACTTCCAAAGACCAGCGGAAACAGCCGTCCCCGCGCTTCGCGGCTGCGCGCGGGTGAGCATGCGGAAGACGGAAATAGGAAATCGTAACTTAGAAGCCCCTATGTCAGCATGGTCGAGCTGATGACGAGAGCGAACGTCCGAAGGTCGCGCGCGCCGCGGAGCCCGGCACCTCGCAGGAGGCCCGGGGCGCGCCTCGAGACGATCGTCGCGCAACTCGAAAACCGGGCTCGTCGGCATTTGCCGGGAGTTATGGAGCCGGCCGCGGCGGCCGCTTTTGCCCGCCGCCGTGAGACCCGTCTTGATGTGGCTATGCTCGAATCCCGTTAGCCCCTGGATGCGCAAGCGGAGTAACTCAGTGGTGAAGCACATGAGGAACTGGAAGAAAGAGTTTTCGACTAACGCCGCGAGGGTCAGGGCTGCACACGACGAAGTTGTTAACACCCTTGTCCGCATTCAAAGATCGAAAGGCGCAGACGACACGGTTCCAGCGAAATCTTGGGAAGAGCTGGAACGAGTGCGTGAACAATGGGAGGCTGCGGTCGAGGAGTTGAAACGACTAATGGACGAGTACCGCCACTCGTAAGCTACTTCACCGCCCATGGGTGTATCCGGGCGAACCTCTCCAATGTGTCTCCGTATCCCGCTTGCCCTAAGCCGGGGCGCCGCTGCCGATACTCGGCCCAGTTCGCGCACGCATCATTCGCTCGACGGATACGCACCGATTCGCGGCCCATTCTGCGAGCGCGACCTGAGGGAGCTGTCTAATTACCGGCTGTTCAGGCTTCATCACTACTATTGCCCGCGGCTGCGTGAATTCTCGGCACGCCCAGGTGGAACGGCGAAATCAGGCGGGACGCGGAAGCTCGAGCCGTATCAGGAGTGGCTTTGGCGGCGAGTGATCGGGCGGCGCTGCGGCTACACCCTGCGTAACGACGACGGGGAGCGACTGCTGGTACTGACGGTCGGCGTGCTTCGTGCGTAGGGTTCGGCGGACGGGACCCTCGGCTCGGAGCTGGCGGTGCTCAATGCTCTCGAGTGCTCCGGCGCCGTGGCTGCGCTGAAGAGCGTCCAATCCTACTCGTGATAGAGGCGGACCGAAAGCCGGCCGTGCCGTCGCACAGGGTCCCTGCAGTATCTCGTGTCGGCTCAGATAAGCTGGTCGCATAGGGCCCTTAGTGCACTCACAGCGCCTCGGCCAACTCACGCGTCGCGCTCCTCGAGCACGACCAAAGTGGTCCGCACCGCCGTGCGCCTCGGCGACACCGTGCCGTCGCGCCGCAGGATCGCGACCTTCGCCACAGCGGTGCCGAAGAACAGGATCAGCGACGAATAGTAGACCCAGAGCAGCAGCATGACCAGAGAGCCGGCCGCACCGTAGGTCGATGCAGGCGCAGCGCGTGTCAGGTAGTAGGAGATCAGATACTGACCGACGACGAACAGCGCGGCGGTGAGCAGCGCGGCTCGCCAAACATCCGCCCAGCGGAGCTGCACGTCCGGTAGAACCTTGAACATCACGCCGAAGATCACGGTGGAAAGGAGGAGTGACACCGTCGTGTTGCCACTCGAGACAACGACCGCCGGCATAGAAACCCAATGTTCGGCGTATACGAGAACGGCCGAGATCGTTAGGCTGAGGACGAACGATACGAGCAGCAGAAAGCCCAACACGAGCACCATGCCGAACGAAATAAGCCGCGTCGTCAAGAAGACCAAAACGCCGCTACGCGATGGCTTCGCGATCACACCCCAGAACTGATTGAGGGAGCTTTGTGCCTGAGCGAAAACCGCCGTCGCGCCGAACAGTAGTGCGCCTACGCCCAGCAGCGTTGGCAATATGCCGGCTTCCTCCATACGCGATTGCCGAACGGCTTCTTCCACAGCTGCCGCCGCTTGCTCACCCACGACCTCGCTAATGCCGCGTGAAATTTCCCCGCGCGCCGCCTCCTCGCCGAACACGATCCCGCCGATGCTGGCAAGGATGATGGCGAGGGGGGCGAGCGAAACGAGCGTATAGAACGCGAGCGCTCCGGCGTGCTGGAACGCGTGTCGTGCAACCCACAAGTCGACAGCGTCGTGCAACAGCCTAACGACGGGCATTACTATAATGCGAGCACGACTGGGGCAGTGCCTAAGCCGTCGGCGAGTATCGGCGACCGCAACTGCCATTCTAGCCGTTATCGCCTTTGCTGCCGCGATAAGTGGAT
>CAZFJU010000329.1:0-3723 GCA_964518995.1 uncultured Gammaproteobacteria bacterium | reverse complement strand
GATGTTCTCGAGATCGTCGACAAGGAAAAGCCGAAAGGCGTGATCGTGCAGTACGGCGGGCAGACGCCGCTCAAGCTGGCGCGCGCGCTCGAGGAGGCGAACGTACCAATCATCGGCACGTCACCGGATTCGATCGACCTTGCAGAGGATCGCGAGCGCTTCCAAAAGCTCGTCACGCGCCTCGGGCTCAAGCAGCCGCCGAATTGCACGGCCCGCACCGAGGAGGAGGCGGTGGCGATGGCCAAGGAGGTCGGGTATCCGCTCGTCGTGCGCCCATCGTACGTGCTCGGCGGCCGCGCAATGGAGATCGTCTATAGCGAGGACGAGCTCAAGGATTACATGACCCAGGCGGTCAGCGTCTCGAACGAAAGCCCGGTGCTGCTCGATCGCTTCCTCGATGTGGCGGTCGAGGTCGACGTCGATGCGCTTTCAGATGGCACCGACGTCATCATCGGCGGCATCATGGAGCACGTCGAGCAGGCCGGTGTGCACTCCGGCGATTCCGGCTGCTCGCTGCCGCCGTTCACCTTGAGCGAGGACGTGCAGCGCGATATCAGCGAGCAGGTCAAGCGGCTCGCGACGAGCCTCGAGGTGGTCGGCCTGATGAACATTCAGTTCGCGATCCAGAACGGCGTGATCTACGTGCTCGAGGTGAATCCGCGGGCATCGCGCACCGCGCCGTTCGTCTCGAAGGCTACCGGGCTCCCGCTCGCCAAGATCGCCGCCAAGGCGATGGCCGGCGTCGACTTCGCGCAGCAGGGTATCAGCGCGCCGCGCCGTCGCCCATATTTTGCGGTCAAGGAATCGGTCTTTCCGTTCATCAAGTTTTCGGACGCCGACCCGATCCTGGGGCCGGAGATGAAGTCGACCGGCGAAGTGATGGGCACGGGCCGCACGTTCGGTGAGGCTTACGCAAAAGCGCAACTCGCGTCCGGCGTCGAGTTGCCGCGCTTCGGCGTCGCGTTCCTGAGCGTGCGGGATCGCGATAAGCCGGCGGCCGTTACGCTCGGCAAAGCGCTGATCGAGCGCGGGTTCGAGATCGTTGCAACGGGCGGAACAGCCGAGGCGCTGGCCCGCGGCGGCGTGCGTTGCAGCAGGGTCAATAAAGTTCGCGAAGGAAGACCGCATATCGTCGACATGATCAAGAATCGGGAAATCAGCTTGATCGTGAACACGACCGAAGGTAAACAGGCTATACGAGAGTCGCATTCGATCCGCGGGGCAGCGGTGCATTATAAAGTCACGTACTACACGACCCTTGCGGCCGCAAAGGCGACATGCGAGGCTCTCGATCATCTCGATAATGTCATTGTCAATAGGTTGCAGGATCTGCACGAGGAGGCAGCGGTTTGAGTAAGGTGCCACTGACGGCGCGCGGCGCAGAAATGCTTCGCGAGGAACTTCGGCGGTTGAAGAGCGAAGAGCGTCCCCGTGTGGTCAACGCCATCGCTGAGGCGCGGGCGCACGGCGACCTGCGCGAGAACGCCGAGTATCACGCCGCCAAGGACCAGCAGGGCATGATCGAAGCGCGTATACGCGATATCGAGCTTAAGCTCGCGAACGCACAGGTCATCGACGTCACAGAGATCGACGCCAACGGCCGTGTCGTGTTCGGCTCGACGGTCCATTTGGTCGATGCAGAGAGCGGCGACGAGGCGCAATATCGCATCGTCGGAGAAGACGAATCGGACATCAAGGACGGGCTGCTGTCGATCAGCTCCCCGATCGCACGCGCCCTGATCGGCAAGGAAGAGGGCGATATGGTAGACGTTGCGGCGCCGAGCGGCCGGCGTACCTACGAGATCGCGCGCGTCGAATACATCTGACGCGTAGATCTGATCAGCGGCGTGGCAAACCCGGCGTCGCACTCGGCGCCGGGTCTCCGCTTAGGTTCCACAAAGCCTGTCGGCAAGATCGCGTAGGCGGGCCGCGGCGGTCAGGACTGCGGCAACCGGATGGACGACGGGTTTGCCGGCCGATAGAGCAGCGCGACGTGGCCGGCGTCCTTGACGAGGCACGCCTCGGCCATCGAGCCAAGTTCCGCGAAGATGCTCGCCCGACGCTGCTTGTCGCCGAAGCGGACACGCACTTTCACGAGCTCGTGATCAGCCAGCGCCTTATCGAGCTCCTTGCGTAAGGAGTCCGTGACGCCGCCTGCGCCAACGTCTATGACCGGTGTGAGCGTGTGACCGAGGATGCGCAGGTAATTGGATTGCTCTTCGGTGAGATGCATCCGCTTCTTATAATGCGTGCCGCACTCGCCGTGCGCCGTCGGGTGAGAATAGATGAGTCGACGCAGCGGGTCCAGTAGCCGATGGAAGCAGCGCCAGGAGCGTGATCCGTATGTCGAACGGGCCGTCAAGGAGGGCTGGCGTTCACGAGCGGTGTTCAAGCTTGCTCAAATCCATGATAAGGAGCGGCTGCTGCGCCCGGGAATGCGGGTGGTGGACCTCGGCGCGAGCCCCGGCGGGTGGAGCCAGTATGCGGCGCGTACCGTTGGCGCACGCGGGCGGATCTGGGCCGTCGATCTGCTGCCGATGGACACCCTCCCCGGGGTCGAGTTCATGCTTGGCGATTTCACCGAGGCGGCGACCGTCGACGCGCTCAAGGCCGCGATCGGGGACAAAGTCGACCTTGTAATGTCTGATATGGCGCCCAACATCAGTGGTACCCGTGCGATCGATCAGCCGCGCAGCATGGGTCTTGCAGAAGACGCGTTGTGGTTCGCGCAGGAAATACTCGCCCCGGGCGCGTCGTTTCTCATCAAACTGTTCCAAGGTGAGGGATTCCCTGAGTTTGTGCGCCGCGCGCGCAAGGAATTCGGCACCGTTCGGCTCGTAAAGCCGAAGGCTTCCCGGCCGGAAAGCCGCGAGATCTACATGCTGGCCAGAAACTATGGGATGTAGTACGGTCTAACGAGGGGGCGTGTGGATTTCCCCGTCTCCGTGCTTGCGAGGTAACGCTTTGAACGATCTGGCGAAGAACGTCATCTTGTGGATAGTCATCGCGGTCGTGCTGTTGTCCGTGTTCCAGAGCTTCGGGCCGACTACGCCGCGTGCTCAGGTCATACCGTACTCGACATTCTTGTCGTACGTCGAGAATGGCTCCGTCGCTGAGGTGACGTTCGAGGGCGAATCGATTCGCGGTCAGCGCTCCGGCAGTGAGGGGTCATTCCTGACCTATAGCCCCGAAACGGACAACACTGCGCTGATCGGCACGCTGCAGGAACGCGGCGTGATGATCAATGCCAGCCCGCCCGAGCAGCAGTCTTTCCTGCTGCAGCTCTTCATCTCATCGTTTCCGATTCTGCTTCTGATCGGCGTCTGGGTGTATTTCATGCGTCAGATGCAGGGCGGCGGCGGCGGCCGCGGTGCGATGTCCTTCGGTAAGAGCCGCGCTCGGCTGCTCGGCGAGGATCAGGTGCACGTCACGTTCGCCGATGTCGCGGGAATCGAAGAAGCCAAGGAAGAAGTCGTCGAGATCGTCGATTTCTTAAAGGATCCCGCCAAGTTCCAGCGTCTCGGCGGCAAAATTCCGAAGGGCGTGTTGATGGTCGGCTCCCCGGGCACCGGCAAGACTTTGCTGGCGCGCGCGATCGCCGGTGAGGCGAAGGTGCCCTTCTTCTCGATCTCGGGCTCCGACTTCGTCGAAATGTTCGTCGGCGTCGGCGCATCACGCGTGCGGGATATGTTCGAGCAGGCCAAGAAGCATGCTCCGTGCATC
>CAZFJU010000328.1:0-3755 GCA_964518995.1 uncultured Gammaproteobacteria bacterium | reverse complement strand
CCCTCGGCGACGCGCTCGAGCGTTGCAAAATTATCGCGAATACCGTCGGCCGTGATCTCGCGGACGAAGTACCAAACGGTCGCAGTGGGCGGGACGACGTTCGGCTGATCGCCGCCGTCCACGATGACATAGTGCGAGCGCTGATCGGGGTGCAGATGCTCGCGGCGAAAATTCCACCCAATGTTCATCAGCTCGACGGCGTCGAGCGCGCTCCGCCCGCGCCAAGGCGCGACGGCGCTGTGCGACGAAACGCCTTCGAACGAAAACTCGGCGGAGATCAAGCCGGTACCGGTGGGGTTGCCCCAGCTCGTGCTCAGGTTGTGTGCGACGTGCGTGAATAGCACCGCATCCACGCCGTCAAAGCGGCCGTCGCGCACGTACCAGGCCTTGGCCGCGAGCAGCTCTTCCGCAACTCCGGGCCACAGCATGAGCGTACCCGGCAGGCCGTCTCGCTCCATGATCTGCTTGACCGCGAGCGCCGCGGCAATGTTGACGGCCTGCCCCGAGTTGTGGCCCTCGCCGTGCCCTGGCGCGCCGTCGACCATCGGTTCCCGATATGCGACGCCCGGCAGCTGCGAAGACTTCGGAATGCCGTCGATGTCGGAGCCGAGCGCGATGACCGGGCTACCGCTGCCCCATGTTGCCCACCACGACGACGGCATGCCGGAGACGCCCGTTTCGACCGCGAAGCCGTTGCGCTCGAGAAGCTCTGTCAAATAACGCTGCGTCTCGAACTCCTGAAAGCCGAGCTCCGAGAACGAGAATAGGCTGTCGACGATCTCCTGGATGAGCTTCTGCATGTCGTCAACGGCGGCGGCGGCCTCCGCCTTCATGCCGTTTAGCCGAGGCAGTTCCTCGGGAGCATTCTGTGCGACGGCGACGAGAGGCACTACAAGCGCGACGCACGCGATCAGCGGCGGACGTAGACTCATCGGGGGCCTCCCGCTTTGAAAACGTACACGCCCGTAGTATGCCTCCCGATGTCGGCAATGTCGCGCAACAGCGAGTTACGGTCTTGCTGAGATGGAGCTCGGCCAGCTCCCGGAGCGCTATGCAGCGCACACTACGCAGTCGAAATCGCGGCTCTCACAGAAGTATGCTTAGCACACTTGGCCGAATCGTTCCATGCCCAATCGAATAACACATGGCAAAGCAATAGCGGAGGTCAAATTGGACATCCAGTCCTTCGAGCTCGAACTCACAAAGACTGGGAAGCTGTGCGAAACGGTCGCTTTCGGCACGGGCAAGGTCTACCACTTGCGTGCCGACTGGTTCATCGAGAACCACGGCAACGTGGACAGTCCGCAGGCGGCCTATGTAATGCTGAAGGCCGCTCGCGTGGTGAGCGCGTAATGGCCGCGCTTACCGATTTCGAACGCTTCGACTTCACGAGCGGCTCAGTCACCAAGACGGTCTTTCGCAGAGGCTCGGGGCCGGGTGTGCTCCTGATGCACGAGCTGCCGGGCCTCACGCTGGAATGCATCGACCTCGCCGAACGGATCGCCGAAGCTGGCTTGTGCGTTTACGTGCCGCTGCTATTCGGCTCTCCCGGTGAGCGCGGAACGCTCCGGAATAGCCTGCGAATCTGCGTGTCGAGGGAGTTCAATCTATTGAGGACGCATGGGCGAAGCCCTATCGTCGAATGGCTATGGCCGTTGTGCCGTTTCATCAATGAGGAGCGTGGCGGCACGGGTATTGGCGTTGTCGGGATGTGCCTGACGGGGGGCTTGGTTCTTTCGATGATGCTGGAGCGTGACGTCATCGCGGCGGTCGCGAGTCAGCCCGCCGTTCCTATGCTGGCTTTCAACGCGCGCCGGAAGGCGGCATGGGGTATTCCGAAGGAGCACTTGGCTGAAGCCACACGCAGGTCGCTTGAAGAGTCTATCGATGTGCTCGCATGGCGGTTCTCGCAGGATCCTCTATGCCCGCAGCAGCGCTTCGACGAGCTTAGGCGCCGGTTAGGCGTGCGGTTCCGTTGCAACACCATCCCGTCTGGACGAGGCACCGGCTTACCGGCAAGAGCACACTCAACGCTGACGTTGCCGGCGGAGGAGTGTACGGAGCCGGTCCGGGAGGCCATGCATCAGACGATTGCGTTCCTTGTTAGGAGCCTTAGCGCGCCGCATAAGCGCGACGCGGAGTCCTCGTGACACGACAAGGTTGCGCACCTATTGTGCACCTGCCTTCGGAAGCTGGAGGCAGCAAGTGGCCTGGAATGGAAGGAACGCCGACACTAAGCTGGCGTCGACGACGATCATCGATTGGGACAACCGCGAGGATCGTCGTGCCGAACGGATGTTCATCACCAATCGGTTGATCAACTGGACGCTGTCCTGAATCGCGATCAGGGCGGCACCCCGGGTCTTGGCGAGATCGACCTGCTGCTGGTTGATCCAGGCATGACACACGATCTCGGTCATCGACTCCCAGAATGCATCAGGGACCGCCATCGGCGCCGGCTGTCTCAACACACCCGGAGTCGCGGCAAGCGCCCGCGTAGCGACACTCCCGGTGAACACCGCTTTGCCACGTGCCCGATTCGATGTACTTAAAAGTGTCTTAAAAAAATCGTGGCTGACGGTAGTTTCTCGCTAAATGAAAGGCAGGGGCGCAAAGCCCTGCTTTGAATCGCTTACGGAATTCAGTGGAGGTCCGTAGCGCCATCGCGTGTTCTGCTCGCGCACACGACTGCTTCGCGGACCAGATCAGACGCGGTGAACGCGAATCGATCCGCCCAGGGCCGCCGCGATGTTGTGGAGATCGTCGGCATCGCTCGTGATCACAAGATCCCCGCGGGCAAGCGCTCCGGCTACCACGGAAGCGTCGACAACGTCCCGACTGGCAGATCGCGCACACGCGTGTCCGGCCGCCCGAGCGCGCCCTTCGTCGAGGTCCTCGATTCGGCAGCCTCTTAGCAGGCGAGATAGTTGCGCCTGAGGACCGCCGCGCCATGCCTGAGCCAGAACGCCAGCCGGCACAACAGGACGCTCGCCGCGCTGCAGGGATCGCGCATGTATGGCCCACAGCTCACGCCGATTCGCTTCAGCTGCAAGCAGCGCCCCCGCGTCATACGTTGTCCCCATGAGGGTCAGCGGGCCAACTCGCTCGAGCCATCAAGGGCGGCATCCGCTGCATCGAGCTCCTCGGCCGTTAGCGCACCATGCTCCGCTTCCCATTCTGCGACAGCCGCAAGCCCGTCCTCGATGGCCAAGGCATTCTCCGCTGCGCGGTTCAACCACGCGGACAAGCTAAGACCAAGACGTTCGGCGCTCGCAGCTGCTGCGTCGGCGACGTGCTCATTCAAAGCAACACTTAGCTTTCTTACACCCATAGCTGGATGGTAGCACCGCTTTCCCACCGCGCGCCATCTGGTATCCGAATGGCCGTTCTGGCGATCGCCGCCCTCGGTCGTGTTTACGAGCTCGGCCGAGGCGGCAGCGCGCGACAAGACGTGCGCGCCGAACGCCTCGATAACCTCGCGCTGATTCGTGCCGACATTGTGGATGTCGATGCCCTCGGTGCCGGTGTAACAGCGTTTCGCTTCAACGCCTCTCAACCAATTCCGCTGGGGTCGCTCCGCTTCGCACCAATACGATCGCCTTCCGCCTCGAAAGCGCGCTTGACGCCTGCCTGCAGCCCGGCCCAAAGCAGCCGGTCCGCCGGCCGAATCCTAGGCCCGAGAGCACGCTCCTTATAGAGGGCGAGCTGGTGCCGGAGCGCTGCGACTTCGAGCTGAAGAGACGCTCGCGACCGAA
>CAZFJU010000327.1:0-3774 GCA_964518995.1 uncultured Gammaproteobacteria bacterium | reverse complement strand
TCGTTGTCGGGCGACACACAGCGTTTGAAGCGGTGTGCGATCGGCTACATTTTCCGCAAAGGAAGCCAAGCGGCAGCGATGAATATTTGCTAACTGATTGAAAGGAAAGCGTCTATAGCGCGTCATGTGTCACTATTGTTTTGATGCATCATTGCAACGATCGTCGTGTCACCGTCAATTTCGCGCTTATTAGTGAAAGCTTCGAATGTGATCGATCTCCCGCTTTCGAAACGGGCTGCGGTGGCGCATCGTCTACCCACGCAATTATTTCGGAAGCCCTGATACTGTTTCGAGCGCTCTTGCCCGGTGTACCGCTATGGGCGACGCTTCGCATGCTGCTGCTTTTCCGTGCGTCCGTGTCGCTTCGCGGAGACACCCCTTTGCGACGCCGGTGTGTCGTCGGCGGTACACATATTCGAGAAAGTAGTGGAATAGCGAGGTGGCCCTGCGCGATGCGGGGCCTGCCAGGGTAACTCGATCATTTTTAGCCAGATACGGTTTGAAGCCCACTCGCAGTCGAAGGGTTCGCTGTCGCGCGCACGCCCGCTATCGGCGCCAGACCCCCATTTGAGCTGACGCGGAGAACGGCGACGGCCGGTAGTCGGTTAAGAGCTGGCGGCGACCAACACGCGCGGTGCTCGCACGAAGTGGTGAGTGCAAGGTCATCGTAAGAGCAAGGTATTCCTTCGAGTGGGGCAAGCGTGTAGCATTGATCGCCATCGTTAGCTGCGCCTTCGAGTAACAGCGACGAATAATAAGAATTATGGGGGAACTGTCCGTAAGCCTCGATGGTCTGCTGCGCGCCGCTGCGGGCCGCGCGCCGTTCAGTATCGCAGTCTCGAATGCGGCCGGTGAATCGCTCAATTATCGAGAGCTCGACGAGCGCAGTGAAGCTCTCGGCGCGCTCATGTGTGCGGCGGGTGTGGTCGCCGGCGACCGCGTGGGGATCTGTTTGCCGAAGACGCTCGGGTCAATTGTCGCGGTATTCGCCGCGTTACGATGCGGCGCCGCTTATGTGCCAGTTGATGCCCAGGCGCCGACACAAAGAAATGCGTTCGTCTTCGCCGACTGTGCGGTGCGAGCGTTGATAGCGGACTCGCAACGAGCTGATGATCTGGTAGAAGCCCTATCGTCCACAGCCGTCACGACGGTGGAAGATCTAGGCGAGCTGGGTGCGGCAGGAGAAGATCTTAAGCTCATCGCTGTGGAATGGCGCGAGCCGTCTACCTTCGACGATCTGCCGCCTGGCCTGGCCTACATTCTTTACACCTCGGGATCCACGGGCCTTCCGAAAGGAGTGATGCATACGCATGCGAGTGCGCTGAGTTTCGTTGATTGGTGCTCCAAGGTGCTTGCGCCCGAGCCCACGGATCGCTTCTCGTCGCACGCACCGCTCCATTTCGACCTCTCGATATTCGATGTGTTCGTCGCGGTCAAGCACCGCGCGACGATAATCCTCATCGACGAAGAGCTCGGCAAGCAGCCGTTGCGGCTCGCGCCGCTCATTGCGGAGCAGCGCATCACGGTCTGGTACTCGACGCCTTCGGTCCTGCGGACGTTGCTCGACTACGGCAAGCTCGAGCAGCACTCGATGCCGCAGCTTCGCATCGTGATCTTTGCCGGCGAGGTCTTTCCTCTCAAGCATCTGCGCCGGCTGCAGCAGGTTTGGCCTCGGCCCGCATACTTCAATTTCTACGGCCCGACGGAGACGAACGTCTGCACGTATTTCCCGGCGCCGTGCCCGCTCGGGGAGCAGCCTTATGACACGCTGCCGGTCGGTTATCCCTGCTCCGGAGACCGCACGCGGGTCGTCGACGAATCTGGAAACGACATAGCCGCGGGGGCGGAGGGCGAGCTTATCGTCGCGGGCGGTTCGGTCATGCACGGCTATTGGAACCTGCCTGGACGCAACGCCGACGCGTTCTTCGTCGAGGACGATGGCACGAAGTGGTATCGCACGGGCGATGTCGTCCGCGCCGATCCGCAGCTCGGGTTTCAGTTCATCGGGCGGCGCGATCGAATGGTGAAGCGGCGGGGGTATCGCGTGGAGCTCGGCGAGGTGGAGGCGGCTCTATACCGTCACGCGGATATCGCCGAAGCGGCCGTCATCGCGAAGGCGGATGCGGAGAGCGGTGTGCGGGTCGTGGCGTTCGTCGTTTGGGCCGGCGAGGGCAAACCCTCGCAGATCGCGCTCAAGAAGCACTCGGCTGCGCACTTGCCGCTCTACATGATTCCGGACGGCTTCTCCTTCCTGGAGCACTTGCCGAAGACTTCGACGGACAAGATCGACTATCAAACGCTCAAGGATCTTTCGTGATCGACTTCACTATGACGGCCGAGCAGCTGGAGCTGCGCGACGCGATCGTGCAGTTTGCCGAACGGGAGCTCAATGCCGACGTGATCGAGCGCGACAAACGAGCCGAGTTCCGGCACGACCTATGGTTGAAGTGCGGCGAAATGGGTTTACAAGGGCTACCGGTGCCCGCCGAGCTTGGTGGGCTCGGCCTCGACGCCGTGTCCACTGCGATCGCGCTGGAGGCGCTCGGCTACGCGAGCCATGACGGGGGGCTGAACTTTTCCGTGTGCGCGCATCTGCTGGCCTGCGTTGTGCCGATCTGGAAGCACGGTTCCGCGGAGCAACGTGAGAGGTATCTTGCGGATCTTTGCGGCGGTCGGCGCATCGCGGTGAATGCGATGACCGAGGCTGAAACCGGCTCCGATGCGTTCTCGATGTCGACTCGGGCCGAGCCGGTCGAAGGCGGCTTCAGGATCACCGGCGCGAAGACCTTCTGCTCGAACGCACCGATCGCGGATCTCGCGGTCGTTTATGCACGAACGGATCCCGGTAAGGGTTTTCTTGGCGGCATCACCGCTTTTATCGTCGAGAGCTCGACAGCGGGATTTCGACGCGGCCAGCACTTCGACAAGCTGGGGCTACGCACGAGCCAGATCGGCGAGCTGGTCTTCGAGGACATGTTCGTGGCCGCGGACGCCGTGCTAGGCAAGGTGGGCGGTGGCGGGCCGATCTTCGCAGAATCGATGGACTGGGAGCGTGCGTGCCTGGTCGCGTGTCACGTCGGCACGATGCAGCGGCTGCTCGAAGACGCCCTTCGCTACGCCCGCTTTCGCCGGCAGTTTGGCCAGCCGATCGGGAAGCAGCAGGCCGTGTCGCATAAGCTGGCCGATATGAAGGTGCGGCTCGAGGCGTCGCGGCTGCTCGCCTACAAGGCGGCGCATTCGCTGGGGCGAAAGAGCGCCTCGATGGACGCCTCCATTACCAAGCTGTTCGTCAGCGAGTCTCTCGTGCAAACGGCGCTCGATGCGCTGCAGATCTTCGGCGGCAACGGTTTCATGACCGAATACGAGGTGGAGCGCTATCTGCGCGACGCCATCGGCGGACGAATCTACTCAGGAACCTCCGAGATGCAACGTAACATCATTGCCGGGTGGCTGGGCTTATGAGCCGTGTGCTGGCGAGCGACGCGGCGATCGTTCTCGATCGTGCCGAGCGGGCGCATGCGGCGCCAACCTGGGCTGAGCTCGCGCGCTGGTTGTTCCTGCTCGGTCAGCTCGGTCTGCTGGCGATCGTGATCAGGCAGTTCAATATCGACAGCAACGCGTTCCTGCGCCTGTATCTGCTGGCCGCCGCGGGCTTTGCGATTCACTACTTTCTGCCGTTGCGGCTGAGAATGCCGTTCTTCACGATCTTGTCGCTCATCGGCATCGTGGTGGTGCTCGGCGTCAGCGCAGGGCTGACGGTGATCGGCATGGGCG
>CAZFJU010000326.1:0-3778 GCA_964518995.1 uncultured Gammaproteobacteria bacterium | reverse complement strand
GAACTTCGTGGCGGAGATGCCGACCGAGACCGTCAGCCCGGAAGTTGCGTCGCGCACAGCATCCTTCAACCGCCGGCCAAACTGCTCGGGCGCGCCAAGCAAACGCTCGCTGCCCGTCATGTCGAGGAACGCTTCGTCGAGACTCAGTGCTTCGACAGCCGGCGAGAAGTCACGGAACACGCTCATCACGGCTCGGGACACGGCTTGATAGCGCTCAAAGCGCGGCGGCACGACGATCGCCGCCGGGCAGCGCCGTCGAGCCTCGACCATCGGCATCGCACTGCCGACGCCAAACGGCCGCGCTTCGTAGCTCGCCGTCAACACTACGCCGCGCGGGGAATTGGAGCCGACGAGAATCGGCCGGCCGCGCAGCTCAGGAGTGTCGAGCTGCTCGACCGCGGCATAGAACGCGTCCATATCCGCATGGACAATCGTTCGAGGCCAGCGAGAGACCGGGTTCACTACGACCGAATTCACTGCACGGGCATCCGCTCATTGCACGACCTTGTCGATCACCAGCTCGATGCTGCCGCCGTCGCCCGGTCGATAGTTGCGCTCACCGTACAGGTCGCCTGTGGTCTCGAGCGGCTGGCCGGTCGCCGATAAGCGCGCGATCAAGTTGAGCTCCGGGAAATCTGCGAGCGACCGGCCGGGCAGCATGGCGTCACGGTCGCTCAGGACGAACTCCCCCGGCACTGCCGACGCCGGCGCGCGCACCGCCGCCACCGGCGGTCCGCCCCCTGGCGGCCGGGCGAAAATAAACAGCGCGGCGTCGGCACCGAGTGCAGGCGCGGGCAGCTCGCTGCCGAGCCGCACCGAAATCGCAATCTCCGGGCCGTCCGCAGCGCCCGGCTGCGCGGCCAATGCACCGCCTTCGTCCGCAGGAAGCTGCGCCAGCTGCCCGCGAATCATCTGCGCAAGGTCGTCGGGCACGACGCCGAGATCAAGCAGGCGTGTAAAGCGCGCACGGGCGGACGCGGCGTCGCCGATGCCGAGCGAGCGCTGGCCGCCGTACCACAGTGCCCTCGGGTTACTCGGCTCGGCAGCGAGCACCTCGTCGATCAGCTCGCCGACCGGGCCGGCCAACGTCGTCTGATCCTCCAGCACATAGGTTTCCGCCAACGAAAGCTTGAGCTCGTTATCCGGGTTCGGCGTGCGGCGCCAGGCTTCCTCGTAGGCCTGGCGGGCCCGCGAGTAATCGCCGAGCGAGACATAGCTACGGCCGAGCAGCCGCCAGCCGTTGACGTCGTCCGGATTCTGCGCCATGAGCTGCGCCAGCTGGGCGACGAGGGCCGTTTCCTGCGTACGCTGCTCGAGCAGCTCCGGCTGCCATGTGCGCACGGAAGCGTAGAGAGCCAACGCAACGGGCACGGTGAGCGCCGCGGTCGCGAGGCCGACATACGACCAACGTCCGCTCACGCGCCGTTCGCGCCATAACGGGACGAGCAGAAACGCGAGCGCCAGCGCGGTCAGCACGCCGGCCCCTATCCAGAACGACGTCACGTGATGGCATCCTCGTCGAGCGGCTGTTTCGCCCGGTCTTTCAATATCCTGGCGAACACGAAGCCGCCGAGCCCGAGCAGCGCGACCGGCCCGCCCCACAACGCCCAAGTCGACGGCTGCAGTGGCGGCCGATAGACGACGAATTCGCCGTAGCGCGATACGAGATAGGCGACGATCTCTTGATCACTGGCGCCTTCCTCCATTTTCTGATGGACCTCGCGGCGCAAATCGGCGGCGATCGGGGCGTCGGATTCTGCGATGCTCGTGTTCAGGCACTTCGGACAACGAATCTCGCGCAGCAGCGCGCGATAGCGCTCGTTCAGCACCGGATCATCGAAGCCGTATTCCGCTTCGATCGCGAACGACGCAGGCGCCGCAAGCAAGAGCATGAGCCAAGCCGCGAGGAGTCTCATCACTACTCTCCTTGCACGAGTGGACACGGCAAGCTGCCGCAGGCCTCAGCCAGTTTCGGCAGGAAATCCCGCTCCCAGATTTGCGGCGTCAGCGGCGCGATGTGCTTGTGCAGAATCGTCCCGTCCGGGCCAATCAGGAAGGTTTCGGGCGCCCCATACACGCCCCAGTCGATGGCGACAGCGCCGAGCGGATCATAGGCGGTCGCGACGTAGGGATCGCCAAGATTGGCGAGCCAGCCGAGCGCCGCATCACGATCGTCCTTCCAGTTCAGGCCGTAGATCGGAATACCGCTGGTGCGCGCGAGCTCCAGCAGGTAAGCATGCTCCTGCCGGCAGCCGATGCACCACGTCGCCCACACATTGAGCAGCGCCACTTCGCCCGCGAAGTCGTCGCTGCCAACCATGCGATCGGGCGACTGAAGGTCGGTCAGGCTGAACTCCGGCGCTTGCTGACCGACGAGCGGGGATGGAATATAACCCGGGTTGAGGAATAGCCCGCGATATAAGAAGAACCCGAGCACCGCAAATAAGACGACCGGAATCGCATAGCGCATCTCAGGTGCCCTCCGCCGGCTGCGCGCGACGCGACGTCGCCGAAATCGGCTGACCCCGTTCGACGCGCTCGGCCCTCTGCAACCGATAGCGTTTGTCCGTCATCGCAAGAAAGCCGCCGAGCGCCATCACGATGCTGCCGATCCACAGGAAAGTAATCATCGGCTTGATGCGTACCCGCACGCTCCACGCGCCGTCGCCGAGCGACTGCCCGAGCGCGATGAACACGTCGCGGTGTAACCGGGAGTCGATGGCCGCCTCCGTCATCGGGTCTTGCTGGACGCGGTAGACCCGCTGCTGCGGGGTGAGCGTTGTAACGTACTCGCCGTCACGCCGTACCTCGAACTCCCCTTCAATGGCATCGTAGTTCGGCCCTTGAGCGTCGCGCACGCCGACGAACGTGAACTCGTAGCCGCCCGTCTGCCACGTGTCGCCCGGGCGCACGCCGCGATCGAGCTCGGTGTCGAACGTCGACGTGACGGTCGCGCCGAGTATGAACAGGCCGACACCGAGGTGCGCGACATACATGCCCCATTGCGCACGCTGGAGCGGCGCGGTCGTCGCACCGCGGCGCAGCAGTCGGCTCACTGGATCGATCAGCGACGATACGATGACCCAGACGGCGATGACGATACCGATCGTCGACAGCACGCTCGCGGAGCCGAAGAAGACCCACGGAAATGCGACGCCCACCGCGATCGAGAAAATCGCGGGCCATTTGAGCTTCCTGCGCAGCAGCGCCGGCGGCGTCTTGCGCCATGCGGCATGCATGCCAATGCCGAGCAGCGCCGCGAGCGGCAGCATCGGCAACAGGAATACCGTATCGAAGTACGGCGGGCCGACCGAAATCTGACCAAAGCCGAGCGCATCGAGGAAGAGCGGATAGAGCGTGCCGAACAGCACCGCTGCCGCGGCGATCGTCAGCAGGATGTTGTTCGCGAGCAGCAACGCATCGCGCGACAGCAGCGTGAAGCCGCCATCGGCCGTGAGCTCTTTCGCGCGTGCGGCATAGAGCAGCAGCGCGCCGCCGCTGATCACGACGAGCAGCCCGAGGATGAACAAGCCGCGCGTGGGATCCGACGCGAACGCATGCACGGAGATGAGCACGCCCGACCGGGTCAGGAATGTGCCGAGAAAGCTCAGCGAGAACGCCGCAATAGCGAGCAGGATCGTCCAGCTTTTGAACAGCCCGCGCTTCTCCGTGACGGCGAGCGAATGCATGAGCGCGGTGGCCGTCAGCCACGGCATGAACGATGCGTTCTCGACCGGGTCCCAGAACCACCAGCCGCCCCAGCCCAGCTCGTAGTACG
>CAZFJU010000325.1:0-3893 GCA_964518995.1 uncultured Gammaproteobacteria bacterium | reverse complement strand
GCACATGCCCGCTGAGCACGACCAGCATCGCGGTATGCCCTTCGGTCAGATCGAGCGTGACTTCGGCGTCCCGCGTCAGCGCCGCGTCCCATACGTTGATCGGCGTGAAAGTGCGTGCGGGCCCTTTGACGCTCGCGAGCTCGCCGGCGATCACGCGGGCCTTGCCGCCTCCGTCCAGATCGACGACCGGGATGTCGGCCGAAAGGATGCCCTGGTAGCCGCCGGGCGCCATCTTGTGCTTCGCCGGCAGGTTCACCCACAGCTGAACCATGCGGAACGGCCCGCCGGTCTTGGCAAAGCCTGGCGAGTGATACTCCTCATGAATGATGCCCCCGGCCGCGGTCATCCATTGCACATCGCCGGGGCCGATGACGCCGCCATTGCCCGTGGAGTCGCGATGCGCCACCTCGCCGTCGTAGACGATAGTGACAGTCTCGAACCCCCGATGCGGATGCTGGCCCACGCCACGCTGCCGAGTGGTCGGCTCGAAGTAGTGCGGACCTGCGTAGTCGAGCAGCAAGAACGGGCTGATGTGCGCGCCCAGGTTGTTATAGGAGAAGAGCGACCGGACGGGGAAGCCGTCGCCCACCCAATGGCTACGCTGGTTACCATAGCGGCCGAGCACTTTCTTGGTCATGATTCCTTCTCCGGTGCATCGGACGATGACCGTCCGAGTGGTATTGGATAAGACGATAGCACCGCACGAAATGCGCTGCGCAGCGCAGAGAAGCCGATCCGGTCGAGCATGCACAGAGGCTCGGCGCTTGAAAGGGCGCATGCCCCGCACACTCGCAATGAAACTCACATCATGTTGAAAATCGGCCTCACCGGCGGCGTCGCGAGCGGCAAATCGACGGTCGCGCGCCTGTTCGAAGACCTCGGGGTCCCGCTCATCGACACAGACGTCGTCGCGCGCGAGGTCGTTGAGCCCGGAGAACCCGCGCTCGCCGCCATTCGGAACGAGTTCGGTGCGGAGGTGATCGACGCGGACGGCCGCCTCGAGCGCCGCAAGCTGCGCTCGATCGTGTTCGCCGACAACGAGAAGCGCCGCCGCCTCGAAGCGCTGCTGCATCCCCGCATCCGCGCGCGCGTCCTCGCGCATCTCGGTCGCGTCGAGGCGCCGTACGTGATCATCGCCGTGCCGCTGCTAGTCGAGACGGATTTCGCGAAGCTAGTCGACCGCGTGCTCGTCGTCGACGCGGCGGTCGAGACGCAGCTCGAGCGGCTCATGCAGCGGGACGGCAGCACGCGAACCGAAGCCGAAGCCATGGTCGCAGCGCAGACCCGCCGCGACGCGCGCCTCGCACGCGCGGACGACGTCATCGACAACGCCGGCGCGCTCGAATCCACACGCGCACAGGTCGAGGCGTTGCACCGCCGGTACCTGCAGCTTGCAACGGTTTGCCGTGACGAGGCGGGACGCGCAGAATAGCCGTATGGTAGACCTCGCTCCGCACGCAGACAGCCACCCGACGCCCGAGCACGGGCGCATCATGTACGAGCAGCCGCTGACGGAGCGGATGCGCACGTTCCTCCGCATCGAGTTCCTGTTCGAGCAGGCGTCATATCACGCGCAAGATTCCTCGCAGTTCGGCAGCCGGGCCGCGGTGGCGAGCGTGCTCGAGATCCTCGCGATCCTCGGCCGCGGAGACATCCGCGCCGAAGTGATGAAAGAGCTCGAGCGGCACGCGGAGCTTCTCGGCCGCTTTCGCGAGAAGCCGGGCGTCGATGCGCTGCGTCTCGACGATCTCGTGCACAACCTCACGGCGCTGCGCACGCAGCTCGCGGAAGCGGGCCCGAAGCTGATGAATCCGCTGAAGGAGTGCGATTTCCTGAACGCGATTCGGCATCGGGCCGCGATCCCGGGCGGCACCTGCGCGTTCGACTTACCGGACTACGCCTACTGGTTGCATCTGCCCTTCCCGGAGCGAAGCCGTCAGCTCGAGGATTGGCTGAAGCAGCTGCGCCGCGTGTGCGATCCAGTGTCGCAGGTGCTGTGGCTGACGCGCGAGACGAACGGCCCGGTGGAGCGCGTCGCGACGGGCGGCCTGTACCAGCACAACCTGCCGCGTAGCGAGCAGTTCAACCTGCTGCGTGTGGTCGTGCCGGAGAGAACGGGGCTGCACCCGGAGATCAGCGCCGGGCAGCATCGATTCACGATTCGCTTCGTGCGTTGGCAGGGCGTCGACCGGCGGCCTGGGCAGGCCAACCAGGACGTGCGCTTTCTGCTTTCGCTCGTCTGAGCGCCTTCGCTCGCAGCCGCCCGCCTGAGCGGCGTCCTCAGCCGACGTTCTGAACGGCCGCGCGCCGCGCGATCAGCGCCTGGACAATCGGCGCATCGGCGGGCAGCAAGCCGATGTCGAGCAAGTTCTCCACGGCGACCCATTCGAGCGGCTGCTGCTCGAGCCCCTGCGGCTCGCCGGCGTAGCGTTCGACGCGCCACACGTCGAGGCGCACGCGCTTCTCCGGATAGGTATGCGAGAGCTCGATGAGCGGTGAGGCTTCGAGCACCTCGATGCCGAGCTCCTCGGCAAGCTCGCGATCCAACGCGGCGCGGCGGCTCTCGCCGCGGGCGCGCTTGCCGCCGGGGAACTCCCAGAAGCCCGCCATGTGTGTGCCCGGACGGCGCTGGTTGACGAGCACCCGGCCTTCGGCATCTTCGACGATGCCGACGAGCACGTGCACTTCGCCGTCGACGCGCGCGCCGCTCATCGGCGCGGCCGGCTCACTCCAGCCGACCGTGGCAGTGCTTGTACTTCTTGCCGGACCCGCACGGACACGG
Organism: uncultured Gammaproteobacteria bacterium; assembly: GCA_964518995.1. GTDB lineage: Bacteria > Pseudomonadota > Gammaproteobacteria > Steroidobacterales > Rariloculaceae > ZC4RG20. Next base: position 1,111 of record CAZFJU010000325.1, on the reverse strand, counting down.
TTCGTTACGACCGACCTTACGATCCTCGCGCACGTAGGGGGTGGTGGGCTCAGCAGGCATTCGCGGCACGCCGCCCGGGGCTTGCGGACTCAAGCCCGCCCCGGCCATCGCGGCGCGCGGCCGCGGCGCCCCGAAACCGATGCCTTGCTCGGGCGGCGGCGGTGCGACCAGCGACGGCGCTTCGGCATGCTGCGCCTGCAGCGTGGACGGATCGCTCGGCGGCGGTTCGACCGCCCGCACATCCTCGGGCCGGCGAATCTGAATCTTCGACAGAATCGCTATGGTGTCGGTCTTCACTCGATCGAGCATGCTCGAGAACATGTCGAACGCTTCGCGCTTGTATTCTTGCTTCGGGTTGCGCTGCGCGTAGCCCCGCAAGTGAATGCCTTGCCGAAGATAATCCAGCGCCGCCAGATGCTCCTTCCACTGGGTGTCCAGCTGGCGCAGCATGACGCCCTTCTCGAGCTCGCGCATGACCGGCTCGCCGATCGACGCAACCTTCTCCTCATATTCGTTCTCGACGCGCTCGAGAATGACCTTGCGTAGCCCGGTCTCGTCCAGCTTATCGTCTTCCTCGAGTGCTTTCGCGACGTCGAAATCCAAACCGAATTCGCGCGCGACGGCGTTCGTCAGCCCCTCTTTATTCCACACCTCCTCCACGCTCTCCGGCGGGATGTATTCGCTGACGACGTTATTGACGACTTCGTGACGGATACCGCGGATCGCGTCGGCGACGTCCTCGGCGTCCATGAGCTCCACGCGCTGCTGGTAGACCACCTTGCGCTGATCGTTCGCGACGTCGTCGTACTCGAGCAGCTGCTTACGAATGTCGAAGTTATGCGCCTCGACCTTGCGTTGCGCGCGCTCGATCTGCCGGGAAAGCATTTTGCTCTCGATGGCCTCGCCCGACTTCATGCCGGCGCGGGCCAGCAGACGCTTGGTGCGCTCCGGATCGCCGAAGATGCGCATCAGGTTGTCTTCCATCGAGAGATAGAAGCGGCTCGAGCCGGGGTCGCCCTGGCGTCCCGAGCGGCCGCGAAGCTGGTTATCGATGCGGCGCGATTCGTGCCGCTCGGTGCCGATGATGTGCAGGCCGCCTTCTGCGAGCACC
>CAZFJU010000324.1:0-3895 GCA_964518995.1 uncultured Gammaproteobacteria bacterium | reverse complement strand
TTCGCCCGGCGCGCCGACATCGCTTTCCTCGAGCCGCAACACCTCTGGTCCGCCGAGCTCGTGCAGCATGACTACTCTTGCCACGGTGTATCCTCCATGCACCTTCATCGATGTCCGGTATACGAAGATAATGCACGTTGACCGGCGGGAGAAACCGATGACCAAGCAAACGGCTGGCGACGCATCGCTCGGCGCGCGCCGGGGCCGTCAGGTGCTCGAGCGGTTGCGCGAACGGCCGCCGGAGCTGTGGTATCGGGGCGAGCCGGTACGCGACGTCACGGTGCACCCGGCGTTCGCCCGAGGCGTTGCTACGCTCGCCGAGCTTTATGATCTTCAGTGGCAGCATGCGGACGTCTGTGTGTTCGACTCACCGACGTCGGGCAACAAGGTCGGCCGGTCTTTTCAGATGCCGCGCACGCACGAGGAGCTGCGCGACATCGGTCGCGCGATGAAGCGCTGGGCGGATCACAGCTGCGGCATGATGGGCCGCTCGCCGGACTACCTGAATCGCGCGATCACGGCTTACGCCGCGGGCGCCGACTACCTGGCAGAGGCCGATCCGCGCTTCGGCGCTAACGCCGTGCGGCGCCACGAGCAGTTGCGCGAGCAGGATCTTTCGCTGACGCACACGCTGATTCCGCCGCAAGCGAACCGCGCCGCGGGCCCCGCCGGCCAGGCGGATCCGTTTCTTGCCGCGCGCGTGAAGGAAGAGACGGACGCGGGCATTGTGATCCGCGGCTGCCGCATGCTCGCGACGCTGCCTGTCGCCGACGAGATCATGGTATTCCCGTCGACGTTGCTGAAGGTCGGCGAAGAAGACGCGCCGTACGCGTTCGGCTTTGTCATCCCGAGCGACACACCGGGGCTCAAGTTCCTCTGCCGCGAGAGCGTGGACTATGGTCGATCGCATTTCGATCATCCGCTCGGCTCACGCTTCGAGGAGATGGACGCCGTCGTGATCTTCGAGGACGTGCTCGTGCCGTGGGAGAACGTGCTGCTCTACCGCGACGTCGAGCGCTGCAATCGAGCGTATGCACGTACGGGCGCGGTCGTGCACATGGCGCACCAGGTCGCCGTGAAGAACATCGCAAAAAGCGAGTTCCTGCTCGGGCTCGCGTTCTTGCTGGTCGATACCATCGGCGTCGAGCGCTTCCAGCACATCCAAGAGAAGCTGGCCGAGATCTGGGTGAACCTCGAGACGATGAAAGCGCTGCTCCGCGCCGCCGAGGCGGACGCGGCGCTCGACGAGTGGGGCGTCATGCGGCCGGCGTGGAACCCGCTCGACGCGGCGCGCAATCTCTTCCCACGTCTCTATCCGCGGATGGTGGAGATTCTCCAGCAGATCGGCGCAAGCGGCCTGGTCGCGATGCCGACCGAGCAGGATATGAAGGGCCCGCTCGCAGACGACATCAGAAAGTACTACCAGGCCGCGCGGGCGGACGCATTTGATCGCGTCCCGCTTTTTCGCCTCGCGTGGGATGTTTCGATGTCCGCGTTCGGTTCGCGTCAGGTGCTGTACGAGCGGTTTTTCTTTGGCGACCCCGTGCGCATGGCCGGCGCGCTCGTCACCGGGCATGATGCACAGCTGCGGGAGCTCGCCGATCGGGTGCGAGAGTTCGTTCGCCGCGGCCGCGACGAGGCTTTCGCGGACGCCTCGGATGCAAAGGAGAAGTCTTGATGAACTATCGTTCGCTGCGGCCGCTCGGGGCCGCGATCGTTTTGACCGCGCTCGCTTCCGGCGCGGCGCTCGCTCAGCCCTCCGAGGCGCTGATCGAAGCGCGCCGACACATGCTGAACGCCGAGATCAATACGCTGACGTTTCGCGCGATGGAGATGCTGTACGACACTTTGCGCGTCGAGAACGAAGGTCAGCCCGAACCGCTGCCGGAGCGCCCCGCCACGCTCGACTTCACATACCAATTGGATGGTGAAACGCTCGCCGCCGACGCCTTCCCGGAGCGCACCTATACGAACGCGCTGATGATCATCAAGGACGGCGAGATCGTCTTCGAGCGCTACCTGAACAACTCCAACGAGCGCTCGCACTTCCTTTCGATGTCGATGGCGAAGTCGATCACGTCGCTGCTGGTCGGCATGGCGATCGAGGACGGTCATATCTCGTCGATCGACGATGCAATCGTCGACTACGTTCCGGAGCTGCAGGACACGGGCTACGAGGACGTGACGATTCGTGACGCCCTATTGATGCGTTCCGGCGTCGACTGGAACGAGCGCTACGACTTCGGCAGAGAAAGCCCGATGCAGCGGCTGCACGATGCGGCTGTCGTCGAGAATCGGATGCGTTTCGCGGACGCCGCGCTCGAGCTCGGGCGCGCGCACCCGGCCGGCGAGTCGTTCAACTATTCGACGGTCGAGACGGCCGTGCTCGGCTGGGTGCTCGAGCGCGCGGTCGGCGAGCCGCTGAACGAGTACATGAGCGAGCGCTGGTGGAAGCCGGCGGGCATGCAGTCATACGGATTCTGGATCATGGACGGCCCACCCGGCGTCGGCCGCGCGATCAACGGCATGGGCTTCAACGCGGTGCTGCGCGATTACGCGCGAATCGGCCTGATGATGCTGAACGAAGGCCGCGCGAACGGCCGGCAGCTCGTGTCGAGCGAATGGGTCGACGAGTCGACGACGCCGGCGGGCACGGAGCCTGTCGCGCCCGGCGGGTCGCGCGGCTATCAATATCAATGGTGGACGCTGACCGACTCGGACGCGTACATGGCGGTGGGCCTGCAGGGGCAGTTCCTGTACGTCGACCCCGCGACGCGCACGGTCGTTGTCAAGCTCAGCTATTTCCCGCCGGGCGAGCAGCGGGCCGACGCGGAAACGGAGGCGTTTCTGCGCGCCGTGTCGGCCTGGACGCCGAGCGCGGCGCATGGCTCCCGCGACGCAGCCGAGCGGTGACGACGAGCGGCGCCGCAGGCCGTTGCCCTGCGGCGCCGCGGCTTCGCTTTAGTCGAGCCCCTTGGACATCGTCTCCCAATTCGGATTCGTGCACAGCGAGCATTCGTCGCCGACGAACATCTGGCCCGCTTCGGCGTCCTCCTTGAATATATAGCGCAGCCAATTGGACGCGACATTGGCGAACTCACCGCCGCCGGGGTGGAAGACCGTCGCCGTATGCCCGGCATTCTCCCGCGCACCATAGAACACCGGCACGTGGTCGATGGCTTCGAAGTTGGCTTGCGCGGGCTCGTACATGAAATCCACCTCGCCGCCGTTGATCAGCAGCACGGGGCCATGCAGATCGGCCAGGTTGTCGCTGCTCGCGCGGTCGCCGCCCGGCGCGTTCGAGCCCGGCGGCTGCACGGCCGAGTTGAACATACCGATGGTGCCGACGCGCGGATCGGCTCCGGCGCTGACGGACATGAAGCCGCCGCACGACTGCCCCATCGCGGACATCTGATCCGTTGCGACCTTGCCGGCAAGCGGCGAGTCTTCGCGCATATTCTCGCTTTCCGCCCAGTCGAACGCGGCGATCATGTTAGCCGGCACGCCGCGCGCTTGCTCCTCCCCCTCGACCGGCACGGTGGAGATCACGAGGAAGCCGTGCGATGCAATCGTCGACAGGAATTCACCGTAGCGCGTGCTGTCGATCGCGCAGCCGCCGTTACCCCATGCCATGACGGGCAAGGTGTCCGTGTCCGGAAAGGCGCTGAGGTCGGCGGGTCGATAAACGAAATGGCTCGGTAAGCCGAATGCGGGCTCCGCCGTCACCTCATACGGCCCCGGCACCGCGAGCGGCGCGCCTTCGCGCGGCAGCTCCCGGGCAATCTCCTCGAACGTAATGCCGGGCGGCTGAGCGGACACGGCGCCGGCCCAAGCGACCAGGGGCACCAGCCCCAGCTTAAGGTTGTTCTTGTTCACATCTGTCTCCCCAGATCGG
>CAZFJU010000323.1:0-3920 GCA_964518995.1 uncultured Gammaproteobacteria bacterium | reverse complement strand
CTACCGCGAGGAGGCGCGTTATCTCGAGCGCACGGCGCCGTGGATCGAGCGGGTCGGCTTGACGTACGTCAAGCAGCGGATCGTCGACGACGCCGAAACCCGGCGCACGCTGTATACGCGTTTCCTCGAATCGCAGCGCTTCGCGCAGATCGACCCGTGGGCGGAGCACGCTGCGGGTAGGGATGCCGAGGAGTTTCAGTCGCTGGCTGCCGGCGTTCCGCTCGGCGAAGGAGAGCCCGCATGACTTTCGTGGATGCCGGTCCGTTCGAGTCGATTCCGCGACGCGGGGCGCGCGTGCTGCGCGTCGACGAGCTCGCGATCGCGTTGTTCCGCACCACCGATGATCACGTCTTCGCGCTCGAGGACCGCTGCCCGCATCGCGGCGGGCCGCTGTCGCAGGGTATCGTGCACGGGCATTGCGTCACGTGCCCGCTGCACGACTGGATCATCGACCTCGACAGCGGCGAGGCGACCGGCCCGGATGAAGGCGCCGCGGCGCGTTTCGACGTGCGCATCATCGACGGCCGCGTGCTCGTCGCGATCGATCGAGCGGTGTCGGCGGTGCGCGTTGCGGCGGCGCTTCGCGTTGACGCCGGCTGCGCGGCAGATGACGAGCCGCGGCGGCGCGCCGGGGAGGCGGCGCCGGCATGACCGCCGTGCGCACCGCATGTCCCTACTGCGGAGTTGGCTGCGGCGTCGTCGTGAGCCGCGCGCCTGGCGGGTCGCCGGTCATCGCCGGCGACCCGGAGCACCCGGCGAACAGCGGACGGCTCTGCTCGAAGGGCTCGGCGCTCGGCGATACGCTCTCGCTCGACGGACGCCTGCTCCATCCCGAGATCCGCGGCCGCCGCGCGGGCTGGGACGAGGCGCTCCACGCTGTCGCGAGCGGCTTTGCCGAGACGATCGCCCAGCATGGCCGCGACGCGGTCGCGTTTTATGTCTCCGGCCAGCTGCTGACGGAAGATTACTACGCCGCCAACAAGCTGATGAAAGGCTTCATCGGCAGCGCGAACATCGATACGAACTCGCGGCTCTGCATGGCCTCGGCGGTCGCCGGACATAAGCGCGCATTCGGCGAGGATGTCGTGCCGGGGGCCTATGCGGATCTCGATGCGGCGGATCTTTTCGTGATCGTCGGCGCGAACATGGCGTGGTGCCATCCGATTCTCTTCCAGCGCGTGCGGCGCGCCAAGGAGGTGCGGCCGCACGTGCGGGTGGTCGTGATCGATCCGCGCCGCACGGCCACGGCCGACCTCGCGGATATCTTCCTGCCGATCAAGCCGGGCACCGATGCAGTGCTGTTCAATGGTCTGCTGAGTTATCTGCGCAAGGACGATGCGCTCGATTGGGACTACATCGATCGGCATGTCGACGGCGCGACCGCGGCGCTGCGCGCGGCCAAAGCCTCGGCACCGTCGGTGCCGGCCGTAGCAGCGGCCTGCGACGTGCCGGAGCGTGACGTCGCGGCGCTGTATCAGCTGTTTGTGCGCAATCCGCGAGTGATGACGCTGTTTTCGCAGGGCATCAATCAATCGTCGAGCGGCACGGACAAAGTCAACGCGATCCTCAACGTGCACATCGCGAGCGGCCGGATCGGTCGGCCTGGGGCCGGCCCGTTCTCGCTCACGGGTCAGCCGAACGCAATGGGCGGACGGGAGGTCGGTGCGCTCGCAAATCAGCTTGCAGCCCACATGGACTTCCTGCCGGATCACATCGAGCGGGTCGCGCGTTTCTGGCGTGCGCCGGCAATCGCGACGCGGCCGGGCAAGAAGGCCGTCGAGCTGTTCGAGGCGGTAGAGTCGGGGCAGATCAAGGCGATCTGGATCATGGCAACGAATCCGGTCGTTAGCATGCCGGATGCGGACCGCGTCGCCGCGGCGCTCGCCCGCTGTCCGCTGGTCGTCGTTTCAGACTGCGTGCGCGAGACCGATACGACTCGCTACGCGGACGTGCTGCTTCCGGCTGCGACGTGGGGCGAGAAATCGGGCACGGTGACGAACTCGGAGCGCCGGATCACGCGGCAGCGCGCGTTTGTCGAGCCGCCGGGCGAGAGCCGGCCGGACTGGTGGATCGTCACCCAAGTTGCGCGCCGGATGGGCTACGGCGCAGCGTTTCGGTACCGGTCGCCGGCCGAGCTGTTTCGCGAGCACGCACAGCTGTCGGCGTTCGAGAACGACGGCACCCGCGCGTTCGACATCGGCGCACTCGCCGCGTTGACCGACGACGAATACGACGCGCTCGCACCTGTGCAATGGCCGCTGCCCGCGCAAGCTCGCCAGCCGCGCACGGCCGGTGCGCCGGCGCACACGCCGAACGCGGTGGGCGCGCCTCCTCAGGATCGGTGTGCAGCGCATGCACAGCCGCCGAAGCGGTTGTTTGCAGCGGGCGGCTACATGACCCCCAACGGCAAGGCGAGGCTCATTGCGGTCGAGCCGCGCGCGCCGCGCACCGTGCCGTGCGCCGCGGCGCCGATCGTGCTGAATACCGGCCGAACGCGTGATCAGTGGCACACGATGACGCGCACGGGGCGCGCGGGGCGGCTGATGCACCATCGCGCCGAGCCGTTCGTCGAGGTGCATCCGGACGATGCCGCCTCCTTGCGCCTCGAGGACGGCGGGCTCGCGCGGCTCGGCAATGAGCGCGGCCACATGGTCGCACGCGTATGCGTTACCGCGGAGGTCCGCAGCGGCGAGGCATTCGCACCGATGCATTGGAACGCACAGTTCGCGAGCCGCGGCCGGGTCAACCCGCTGATCGCAGCTGAGGTCGATCCGCTGTCCGGGCAGCCTGAGCTAAAGCATGGTGCGGTGCGGCTCGAGCACTACGCGCCAGGCTGGCACGGTTTCATTCTGTCGCGCCATCCGCTCGAGCTTGCGGGCTACGAGTATTGGGCGTGCGCGAAGCTGCGCGACTGCTGGCGCATCGAGTTTGCCGGCGACAGCGCGCCGGACTCGGGGCTCACCCCGTGGCCCGCCCGGGCGCGCGCCGTGCTCGGTGCGGACGGTGAATGGATCGAGCTCTACGATCCCGGCCGGCGGCGTTACCGAGCGGCCGTGCTCGATCGGCGCCGCCTGAAAGCCTGTCTGTTCACGTCGGCGGAGCCGATCCCGATCGGCCGCGACTGGCTCGTGTCCCTGTTCGGGCAGCCGGAGGTCGCGGAGACGATGCGGTCCAGCCTGCTTGCCGGGAGCTCGAGCAGCGTTTGAGCAACACGGCGCCGCCGTCTGCTATCGTTGCGCGTGGCGCCGACTCGCCGGCGCGCCTGTTTCCGCTGAACGAGACAATGCCGTTGGACCGAACCCCCCCGCTGCCGGAGAGCCCGGCTGCAGAGCGCAACAAAGGGCCGATTCTCGCCGTGCTCGAGCGGGTGCTGCCGACGTCTGGCCTCGTGCTCGAAGTCGCGAGCGGCACCGGCCAACATGTCGTGCACTTCGCGGGTGCGCTGCCGCAGCTCGAGTTTCAACCGAGCGACCCCGATCCTGCCTCCCTCGAGGCGTTGGGGCTGCGAGTGGCGCGCGCGGGCTTACGCAATATCGCGCCGCCAATCTCGCTCGATGCGGCCGCGCCCGCTTGGCCGGTCACCGAGGCCGCCGCCGTGCTGTGCATCAACATGGTGCACATCGCGCCGTGGGCCGCGGCAGAAGGGCTGCTGCGCGGCGCGGCCGAGGTGCTGCCGCCGCGCGGTCCGCTCGTGCTGTACGGGCCGTTCCTACGCAGAGAGGTGCCGACCGCGCGGAGCAACACGGCCTTCGACGCGAGCCTTCGTGCGCGCGATCCCGACTGGGGCATTCGTCGGCTCGAGGACGTGACGGCGGCTGCGAAAACGCGCGGCTTCATGCTCGACGAGCTAGTCGAGATGCCGGCGAACAACCTCATCGTAGTTTATCGGCGAAGCTGAGAGGCCCGTCTCGCCCGTAGCG
>CAZFJU010000322.1:0-3924 GCA_964518995.1 uncultured Gammaproteobacteria bacterium | reverse complement strand
GGATGGCGGCCGCTCTTTCGACCGTGGTCGTTTCGATCTTCTATCTACTCGCGCAGATGGTCGGCGCAGGCTCGCTCGTCGCGCTGCTGCTCGGCGTTCAAGGCGGCGCGCTGCAGAACTTCGTCATCGTCTGCGTCGGCATGCTAATGATCTTCTACGTGATCGTCGGCGGCATGAAAGGCACGACGTGGGTGCAGATCATCAAAGCGGTGATGCTGATGATCGGCACGCTGCTCATTACAGTCCTCGTGCTCTGGGAGTTCGATTTCAATCTGTCGAGCCTGCTCGGCGAGGCCGCGGCGAATACCGGCAAGGGCGAAGCGTTTCTCCAGCCCGGGCTTCGCTACGGCGACACGCTGATGAGCCAGATCGACTTCCTGAGCTTGAGTCTCGGTCTCGTGCTCGGCACAGCCGGGCTGCCGCACATTCTCATCCGCTTCTATACCGTTCCGACCGGGCGTGATGCGCGACGGTCGGTGCTGTGGGCAATCGGGCTGATCGGCTCGTTCTATCTGATGACGCTCGTGCTCGGCTTCGGCGCCGCCGCGCTCCTCGATACTTCGCCTGGAAGCGCCACTGCCGCGAGCGGCGGCAATCTCGCATCGCCGTTGCTCGCCGAAGCGATCGGCGGCGGCGCCGGCACGATTGGCGGGGCGGTGCTGCTGGCGCTGATCTCGGCCGTCGCGTTCGCCACCATCCTCGCCGTAGTCGCCGGCTTGACGCTCGCGTCGGCATCCTCCGTGGCGCACGATCTGTACGCGAACGTCGTCAAGCACGGCGCGGTGACGGAAAAGGAAGAAGTCCGCGCAGCTCGCATCGCGGCCTTTGCGATCGGCGCCGTGGCGATTGCGCTCGCGATTCCTGCGCAGCGGCTGAACATCGCGTTCCTCGTCGCGTTGGCGTTCGCTGTGGCGGCTTCGGCCAACTTGCCGTCGATCGTCTACAACTTGTTTTGGCGTCGGTTCAATACGCGCGGAGCGACATGGAGCATCTACGGAGGGCTCACGACCTGCGTCGCGCTCGTGTTCTTTTCGCCGGTCGTTTCCGGCGCCGATAACGCGTTGTTCCCGAATAGCGATTGGGTTTTGTTTCCGCTCAGCAACCCCGGCATCGTGTCGATTCCGTGCGGCTTCCTGCTCGGCTACCTCGGCACCATCAGCGTGCGAGAGCTGTCCGCCGAGCGCGCTTTCGATGAGCTCGAGGTGCGCGCGCTGACGGGTGCGGGTGCGGAGCGGGCTCGTCCGGCGGCGGCGCCGAGCGAGGCGAGCGTGCCGGCAACACTGGCGCCCGTCACCGATTCCTGAGCCGGGAGCCGTTGCAGCGCGTCGCAGGCTGACACTACGGTCGCCGCCATGTGCTTGGCTTCCGCTACAATTTTTTGCAAGGTGCGGCTATCGGAGGCTGCCGCTGCGGCGGCCTTGGGGCGAGAGCCGTGAAGCAAGACAGCAATATGACGACAAGGGATACGGCTATGCGAAAGAAACTTGCAACGCTCGGTCTGGCCGCGGCTTTGGGCGCGGTGTCCGGTGCGGCTTGGTCGCACCATTCGTTTGCCGCCGAATTTGACATCGACCGGCCGGTGCTGCTCGAAGGGGTCATCTCGAAGGTGGAGTTCATGAACCCCCATTCGTGGATCCACATCGACGTGACGAGCGAGGATGGCACCGTGGAAACATGGGCGATCGAGGGCGGCACTCCGAACACGCTGTTTCGGCGGGGCATCAACCGGAATACATTGCCGGTGGGCACCGAGGTGATCGTGGACGGCTACCAGGCGCGGGATGGATCGAATAAGGCGAGCGGCCGGGATATCGCCTTCCCGGACGGCCGCAAGCTGTTCCTCGAGGGTTCCGCGCCCGAACAATAACGGCGGCGCACGCAGGCACGGGCTCGAAAATCAGTAGCAAGAACACGGGGGGAGTAATGAAGGGAATGCAGCTCGGCCTGGCTGGCTGTCTTGGGTTTTATGCGCTGTCGGCGTTCGGACAGGCGCCGGCCGAAAGCGCCGACAGGCCAGATTTCAGCGGCATCTGGCAGGCGATGAATACCGCGAACTGGAATCTCGAGCCGCATGCGGCCGAGGCGGGCGTGCCCGAGTTCGGCACACTGCTCGCGACCCCGCCGGGCGTGGGGGTCGTCGTGGGCGGCAAAATCCCATATCGAGCGGACGCGCTCGCGCAGCGAGACGAGAATCGGCAGCACCGCTGGACCGAGGATCCCGAGGTCAAGTGCTTCATGCCCGGCGTCCCGCGGGCGAACTACATGCCGTACCCGTTTCAGATCATCCAGGGCACGGATCAGATCATGATCTCGTATCAGTTCGCCGATGCGGTGCGGATCATCGACATGGGCGATCCGGGGCCGGCGCCGGACTACAGCTGGATGGGCTGGAGCGTCGGGCACTGGGAGGGCGATACGCTGGTCGTCGAGGTCACCGACCAGCGCGAGGAGACCTGGTTCGACCGCTCGGGCAACTACCACAGTAACGCACTGCGCGTCGTCGAGCGTTACAGTCTCGAGACGCCGGACGTGATCATGTACGAAGCCACCATCGAAGACCCCGAGGTATTCGAAGAGCCCTGGACGATCCGGATGCCGCTCTACCGACATGTGGAGGAGGATGCGCGTCTGCTGGATTTCAAATGCATTCCCTTCGTAGAGGATCTCCTGTACCAGCACATTGGCCGTTAGGATGGCTCGGCAAGGATTCCCGCCGACCGGATTCGACGACACGAGGAGAATTCCCATGCACGATTCCCTGAATCACAGGCCGAGCGCGCTGGCCGCGTTCGTGCGAGCCGCGCTTCCGAATGCCGGTATGGTGCTGCTGCTCGGCGCGCTTACGACGACCCCGGCGCTCGGTCAGAGCGACGTCGCGGCCGTCTCGCCGGACGAGCAGTGGACGGTGCCGCGTCTGCCCGATGGCCGGCCGGACCTGCAAGGCATCTGGACGAACAAAACGGTCACGCCCTTCGAGCGGCCCCGCGAGCTGGGCGACCAGGAGTTCTTTACGCCCGAAGAGGCGGCCGAGTACATGGCGCGCCGCGCCGAGACCGGCGATCGGGACGTTCGCACCGGCGACGTTCGCGACGTGCTGAACGCCTACAACGACTTTTGGTGGGATTCAGGGGAGGCCGTGCTGCCGAATCTGCGCACGTCGATCGTCACCGACCCGCCCAATGGCCGCATTCCGCCGCTGACGGCCGAGCGCCGTGAGGCGCTTGCCGCGCAATCCCGAGCGGTCGACGAGCGGTGCAAGGAGCCGGGATGTGCGACGACCAATTCGGGAGCGCTTGGGCCGGCCGACGAGCCGGAGGTCCTCGATCTCATGACGCGCTGTATCTCTTTCGGCACGGTCGTGCCGATGCTGCCGACGGCCTATAACAACAACTATCAAATCGTGCAGAGCGCCGACAGCGTCGCGATTCTGACCGAGATGGTGCATCAGGTACGGCGCATCCCGACGGACGGCCGCGAGCACGTGCCGTCGGACGTGCGCCAGTGGTACGGCGATTCGGTCGGCCGCTGGGACGGCGATACGTTGGTCGTCGAGACCAAGAACTTCATCGGCGAATATCAAGGCCGCATGCGCAGCGCCACCGAGAACCTGCAGGTGACGGAGCGCTTTACGCGAGTCGCGCCGGATATCCTGCTGTATCAGTTCACGGTGGATGACCCGGCGGCGTGGACGCAGCCTTGGAGCGGCGAGATCCCGCTGACCCGCGCGGACGGCTTGCTGTACGAGTATGCGTGTCATGAAGGTAACCGCGGCATGCAGAATATCCTGAGCGCCGCGCGGATGGAGATCGCCGAGGCGCAAGCCGCGGGCGAGGGCGCTGCGGAGGCGAGCGAGCGCTAGCCGAGGCGCCGCGTCGCGCCGTTTCGGGCGGCGCGGCGCCCCGTCCCGCATGACGGCGGTGCGAG
>CAZFJU010000321.1:0-3956 GCA_964518995.1 uncultured Gammaproteobacteria bacterium | reverse complement strand
GCGAGCCGGCGCGGTATGAGCCCGTGCTGCTCGGCATCACCAAGGCATCGCTGGCGACGGAATCGTTCATCTCGGCGGCCTCGTTCCAGGAGACCACGCGTGTGCTGACGGAAGCCGCGGTGCGCGGCATGCAGGACGATCTGCGCGGTCTGAAGGAGAACGTCATCGTCGGCCGGTTGATTCCGGCGGGCACCGGTTATGCGCACCACGAGGAGCGCCGGCGCACGCAGGAAGACATCCTCGCCGAGGAGCTGAAGGGGCTCGATGATGCGCGCGAACGCGCCGCCCCTCAGGACGAGCGAGAGGCGGACGATGCGGAGATCGAGGCCGAATATGAAGATTCGGCCGAGAGCGCGGAGCCTGAGATCGGTCAATCCGGCGACGCCGAGACGGACGCCGTCGAGGCTGCAGAGGTCGTGCAAGCCGCTGAAGATGAAGCGGAGACGGGCGATGCAGGCGATGTCGGCGACAGCGAGCTCGAGCCGGCGGAGCACGACGAAGACAGAAGCTGATGGATCGTGCCGGAGCGTCTGTTGACGGCGCTCCGGCGCAAATCTAGAATTTCCGGCTCTCTCTCGCCGCTCGACAGCAGCGGCGAGCTTCAAGACCACGCGGCCCGAGTGCCGCGCGGACTTCCGATGGCCCGGATGCTGAAGAGAATCGGCAACGGGCCACTCTTATTTGGCCGGCAGCTCCGGCCGCGAAGCGAAATTTGGAAGGGTCAATGTCGACGACTAACCAGCTGGTGCGCAAGCCCCGGTCGACCAAACGGCAGAAGAGCAACGTTCCGGCGCTCGGAGCCTCGCCGCAGAAGCGCGGCGTGTGCACGCGCGTCTACACGACGACGCCGAAGAAGCCGAACTCGGCGATGCGCAAGGTGGCTCGCGTTCGCCTGACCAATGGCTTCGAGGTGTCGAGCTATATCGGCGGCGAGGGGCACAACCTCCAGGAGCACTCGGTAGTGCTGATCCGCGGCGGCCGAGTGAAGGACCTGCCGGGCGTTCGCTACCACGTCGTCCGAGGCACACTCGACTGCGCCGGCGTCAACGACCGCCGCCAAGGCCGGTCGAAGTACGGCGCGAAGCGTCCGAAGAGCTGAGGACGCGCGCGACGCGAGCAATGCGTCGCGGGCCCGGCTGGGGTAGCTCAGCTGCGCGATAAACCAGGAAAGAACGGAAGACGAGGGCCGCTGCCCTCTTTGCGAACGACGCCGACCGGGCGTCGACGGGTGTAGGAACGCGATATGTCGAGACGAAGTCAAGCACCGCGCCGTCAGGTCCTCCCGGATCCGAAATACGGCAATGAGATGCTCGCCAAGTTCATCAACATGGTCATGCGCAGCGGCAAGAAGTCCGTCGCGGAGCGGATCGTGTACGGTGCGCTCAACCGGATCTCCGATCGGGCGACCAAGGACGAGCAGCGGGCGGTCGAGCTGCTCGGGCAAGCGCTGGACAATATCAAGCCTTCGGTCGAGGTGAAGTCTCGGCGCGTCGGCGGCGCGACCTACCAGGTTCCGGTCGAGGTCAGGGCGACACGCCGCGAAACCCTCGCAATGCGCTGGGCGATCGACGCGGCCCGCAGCCGATCGGAAAAAACCATGGCGCTTCGGCTCGCACACGAGCTGATGGACGCGGCCGAGAATCGCGGCGCGGCTGTCAAGAAGCGCGAAGATACCCACCGGATGGCCGAAGCCAATAAAGCCTTCGCCCATTACCGCTGGTAACCCAACGGATCGAGGCAACACTCGTGGCACGGAAGACACCCCTCGAGCGCTACCGGAATATCGGCATCATGGCTCACATCGATGCCGGTAAGACGACGACGACCGAGCGCATTCTTTTTTATACCGGCATCTCGCACCGGCTCGGCGAAACCCACGATGGCTCAGCGGCCATGGACTGGATGGAGCAGGAGCAAGAGCGCGGGATCACGATCACCTCGGCGGCAACCACCTGCTTCTGGAAGGGGATGGATCAGAGCCGCCCCGAGCATCGGATCAACATCATCGACACGCCGGGGCACGTCGACTTCACGATCGAGGTCGAGCGGAGCCTGCGTGTGCTCGATGGTGCCGTCGCTGTGTTCTGCGCGGTCGGCGGTGTCGAGCCCCAGTCCGAGACCGTGTGGCGGCAAGCCAATAAGTACGGCGTGCCGCGGCTCGCGTTCATCAATAAGATGGACCGCACCGGCGCGGATTTCTTTCGCGTCTACAAGCAGATCAAGGACCGGCTGAGCGGTAACCCTGTCTTGCTGCAGGTGCCGATCGGCGCGGAAGACGAGTTCCGCGGCGTCATCGATCTCGTGAAGATGAAGGAGATCATCTGGGATCCGGAGACGCAGGGCGTGCGTTTCGAGGAAGTCGACATCCCGGAGGATCTGCTGCCGCTCGCGCGCAAATATCACGACGAGCTGGTCGAGGCGGCGGCCGAGGGCGACGAGCAGTTGCTCGACAAATACCTCGAGGGCGAGCCGCTGACGACCGAAGAGATCAAGCAAGGGCTGCGGGCGCGCTGCCTGCGCGGCGAGATCGTGCCGGTCCTCTGCGGCAGCGCGTTCAAGAACAAGGGCGTGCAAGCGGTGCTCGACGCCGTCGTCGACTACCTGCCGTCGCCGAAGGATATTCCGCCGGTCAAGGGCATCCTCGAGGACGAGACCGAGGGCGAGCGCCCGGCCGAGGACGATGCGCCATTTGCGGCGCTGGCCTTCAAGATCGCGACGGATCCGTTCGTCGGCAACCTGACCTTCATCCGCGTCTATTCGGGGGTGCTGGCGTCCGGCGATACCGTCTACAACCCGATCAAGGACAAGCGCGAGCGCATCGGCCGCATTCTGCAGATGCATGCCAACGAGCGTGCGGAGCTCAAGGAAGTCCGTGCCGGCGACATCGCCGCGGCGGTGGGCCTCAAGGACGTGACGACGGGCGACACGCTGTCCGACCCGAAGGCCGTGATTACGCTCGAGAAGATGGAGTTCCCGGAGCCCGTGATCTCGGTCGCGGTCGAGCCGAAGACCAAGGCCGACCAGGAGAAGATGGGCGTCGCGCTATCGAAGCTTGCACGGGAAGATCCATCGTTCCGCGTGCGCACCGACGAGGAGTCGGGGCAGACGATCATCTCGGGCATGGGTGAGCTGCACCTCGAGATCATCGTCGACCGTATGCGCCGCGAGTTCAAGGTCGAGGCCAACGTCGGCAAGCCGCAGGTCGCGTACCGCGAGACGATTCGCCAGAGCGTCGAGCAGGAAGGCAAGTTCGTCCGCCAGTCGGGCGGCCGTGGTCAGTACGGCCACGTCTACCTCCGCATCGAGCCGAAGGAGGCGGGCACGGGTTACGAGTTCGTCAACGGAATCGTCGGCGGCGTCGTGCCGAAGGAGTACATCCCGGCGGTCGATAAGGGCGTGCAGGAGCAGATGCAGAACGGCGTCATCGCCGGCTATCCTGTCGTCGACGTCAAGGTGACGCTGTACGACGGCTCGTACCACGACGTGGACTCGAGTGAGATCGCGTTCAAGATCGCGGGCTCGATGGGGTTCAAGGAAGGCGCGAAGAAGGCCAAGCCGGTGCTGCTCGAGCCGGTCATGAAGGTCGAGGTCGTGACGCCTGAGGACTACATGGGCGACGTCAACGGCGACCTGAATCGGCGTCGCGGCGTGCTCCAGGGCCTCGAAGAGAGCCCTTCGGGCAAGATCGTCCGTGCTCAGGTTCCGCTGGCCGAGATGTTCGGCTATGCAACCACCCTGCGCTCGATGAGCCAGGGTAGGGCCACCTACACGATGGAATTCGCCCACTACGCCGAGGTCCCGGCGAACGTGGCCGACGGCATCATCAAGGAACGCGCCGGATGACGCCTTGCGGCGGGTCTTGCGTATTCGGCAGTACTGAAATGAAAGAGGTAGCGAGTCGTGTCGAAGTCGAAATTTGAGCGTACGAAGCCGCACGTAAACGTAGGGACGATTGG
>CAZFJU010000320.1:0-3973 GCA_964518995.1 uncultured Gammaproteobacteria bacterium | reverse complement strand
ACCTCCGACTCGGCCTTTCCGCAGAAGGAGCACCAAATCCCGCCACCCTCCATTTCAGGATGTAACACTGCACGCACTACACGCGCGCCGGTGACCTTTTGATCGGGCGCCCCTTCGATCGGCGTCCCTTGGTGGAAGCGGATCCTCCACCGGTCGCTCGTGCGGACCCACGTCGACGTGCGCAGCGTCCAACGCTGCAGGCCGCCCGGCTCACCGACGTGGGCGGTCTGATACGTAAGGAGCGCGACGCCGGCGAGCGGAACGGCGAGAGAGAAATTCTTGGCGTGTATGCGCTGGAAATCTTCGGTCTGCCGGAGCCCGGCGAGCACGTCTTCTCGACTATATCGCTGCCCGGAACTGCCGATTTCTTCGAAGTCGGCGTGCAGCAATTCGCGAAGACGCTGCGGACTGCGACGCACCGCCCGATCGTGCAGCTGCTTCTCAAGCGCGACGAGATGCTGCAGAAGTTCGCTAGGGAATACGGCGATACTCTCCTCACACGAAACACGGCGAGCGAAGTGCGGATAACGAGAGGCGAGACGTTGAGAATCTACGCCGGTGGGGCGGGCGCTCCGGCGAGCCCGGATCGGTCCCGGATCGTGCCCGGGACGCGGGTGCCCGGGACGCGGGCCGCTGTTGCCAAAGCCGCGTATAAGCCGCCTTATGTCAGCGGCGGAATCGGATCCGTGCAGTCAGACGAGACACGGCGAGCCGAGATCAATCAGCCACCACCTACACGCCAAACACCGGTCCGACGAGCAAATACACCGCCGCCACGATCACGACGATCCCAATCACGTTCAACCAAAACCCGGCCCGTACCATCTGCGGAATCGTGATATGACCACTCGCGAACACGATCGCGTTCGGCGGCGTCGCAACCGGCAGCATGAACGCGCAGCTGGCGGCGAGCACGGCGGGAATCGCGAGCGCGAGCGGCGGCTGATCGAGGCTGACGGCGAGCGCAGCGACGACCGGCAAGAACGTCGCCGCAGTAGCGGTATTGCTCGTCAGCTCGGTCAGAAAGATCAGCACGACCGCCACGGCGACCACGAGCACGATCGGCGGTAGTCCGCCGAGACCTTCGAGCTCGGTGCCGATCCACGCGGCGAGCCCGGAGTCGGCCACGGCGTTCGCGAGGCTGAGGCCGCCGCCGAAGAGCAGCAACACACCCCATGGCACGCTCTCGGCCTGCTTCCAGCTCAGCAGAAAGCCGCCGGGCTCTCGGCCGTTCGGAATGAAGAACAACGACACCCCGGCCGCGACGGCGATCGTCGTATCCGACAGCTGCAGCATCGGCAACGCGCTCGAGAGCAGCGGTCGTGTGATCCACAGCAGCGCCGTGATCGCAAACACGACAGCAACGCGCTTCTCGGCTACCGAAGCAGGGCCCATCTCCCGGAGTTGCTCTCGCACGGCGGCTCGCGCGCCTGGTACCTCGTCGCGGCGGAGCTTGAACAGCCCGCGCGTCAGCAGCAGCCAGCACGCGAAAAGCATCACAACCGATATCGGCACACCGAGCAGCATCCATTGCCCGAAGCCGATATCGATGTCGTAAGTCGTCCGCATGAAACCGACGAGCAACGCATTCGGCGGCGTGCCGATCAGCGTGGAGAGGCCTCCGATGATCGCGCCGTAGGCGACGGCGAGCATCAGCGCGGTGGCGAATGATCGCTTCGCCGGATCGATGTCGCCTTGCGGTGAACGCGGCAGTACCGACAAGGCGACGGGTAGCATCAGCGCCGTCGTGGCCGTGTTGCTGACCCACATGCTGAGTGCGGCCGTCGCGAGCATGAAGCCGGCGACTTGCCGATCCTCCCGCGCGCCGATCTGTGACAGCACCGTCAACGCGATGCGCCGATGCAGATTCCAGCGCTCGATCGCGAGCGCGAGCAGGAAACCGCCGAGGAACAGGAAAATGATCGGATCGGCGTAAGGCGCTGTCGCCGCGGCGACGGGCACGACGCCGAGTGTCGGAAACAGCACAATCGGCAACAGAGCGGTCACGGGGATCGGCGCCGCTTCGGTCAGCCAGAAGATCGCGAGCAATGCGGCGACCGCCGCTACTCGCCAAGGCATCACGTCGAGATCTGCCGGCGGCGGCAGCCACAGCATGACGAGGAAGGCGGCGATGCCGACTGCGAGGCCGATCACGCGGCGGCGGCGTTCGGCTGGAGGCGACGCGAGCGTGGCCTCCCCGACATGGTTATCGATGCTTTCCCCCAACGTTGCTCTGTGCAAGGACTGCGCGGCAGCCGCTCGTTCCCACCACGGCCGTCGGCCGGACCGAACCTTCGCATGACAACAGCTTGCGCAGCAAGCTTTGTTCGTACCCTGTTCGGATCCGCACTGATCTATCTGGTCGAGGCACGTCTCGTGACACGTCAGTGGATCTGATAGATGGATAATCCTCTGAAGAAGGTCACCTGCTTGTCGGCCCGCTGCGGCCTCTTGTTGATCGCCGGCGCGACGAGCACCTTCAAGAACGTCTCCATGCTCTCGAACGCGATGTGCGCCGCCTGCCGCTCACGTTCGCCGCGATCGAGCCTTTCGGCCATCGCCATCGTTTCGCCGATAAAGCGATCCAGCGTATCGACATGTAATCTAACTTCTCACGTTCAATCTCCTTCCTCACGTCCCGCCAAAATTCAGCAAGAAGATTCTGGTAGGTTGTGAATCGATACGGTTCTTCACTGTCACGATAGTGTCGATGATCTCCTTGCCGGCTTCGTTGTCGTATCCAACGACGCTCGAACGTTCAAAGAACCCTTACCGAGTTGAATGTCCGCTCACAGCTGCTCGTCAGATATCTGCGCTGGAAGTGAGAGAATAGCTCGTGCTCCGTCCTCCGGCGGGGGCCTTTCTAAGTGCGCCGCGTTCGATGAGATCAAGGATGTCGCGGTAGGCGGTGTCCTGAGAGCACTTGGCGATCTTGGCCCATTTTGATGTGGTGAGCTTGCCTTCGAAGCCGTCGAGCAGGCGGTTCAGAACCTTGATCTGGCGTTCGTTGAGCGGTTCCTTGGCAAAACGCTCCCAGAACTTTGCCTTATCGAGCACGCCGCCGAGCGTGCCCTGTGCGCCCTCGATGGCGCGCAGCAGGCATTCCAGAAACCACGTCTGCCAGCGCGTGACATTGAGCTCGCCTTTCTGCGTCCACTCGAGCGTCGTGTAGTAGTCGTTGCGTACCTGACGGATCTGCGCCGCCATGCTGTAGAAGCGCTGATCCGTTCGCTCCGAGCGGGCGAGGGCCATGTCGGCGATGGCCCGGGCGATCCGGCCGTTGCCGTCATCAAACGGGTGGATCGTTACGAACCATAAGTGCGCGAGGCCGGCGACGAGGAGGGGGTCTGCCTGGCCGGGGCTCTCAAACCAGTCGAGGAAGCGGTTGATCTCCTCGGGCAGGCGTGCGGCAGGCGGCGCCTTGTAATGGACTTTCTCGCGGCCCGAGGGGCCGGATACCACCTGCATCGGTCCGCCGCTGTCGTCGCGCCAGTTGCCGACCGTGATCTTCTGCGTGCTGCTGCGCCCCGTCGGGAACAGAGCCGCGTGCCAGTCGAACAGGCGCTCGGTCGTGAGCGGTTCGTCGTAGTTGCCGGTGGCGTCGAGCATCATCTCGACGACGCCATCGACTTGCCGGTCGGAAGGGACGAGTCCGCCGCTATCCATGCCGAGGCGTCGGGCGATCGAGGAGCGAACCTGGTCGCGTTCCAGCTTCTCGCCTTCGATCTCGCTGGATTTGATGACGTCTTCGGTCAGCGTCCGGAGATGGGCTTCACTGCGAAGCTCGAAGCCGAGCCCTTCCATCTTGCCGAGCAGCCGGCCCTGTTCCCGCGATACATGGGCGAGCAGCCGGGTGAGACTCTCGCCGTCCCAGGTGAAGGCAGGCCAGTCCGCTCGTTCCCAAAGGTACAACACGATTCTCCGCGTTTTCTGCGGATATTCTGCGGCTTATTCTCCGCATCGGCTAGCGCAA
>CAZFJU010000319.1:0-3990 GCA_964518995.1 uncultured Gammaproteobacteria bacterium | reverse complement strand
ACGACGAATGGTCGGAGCTCGGCGAAGACGACGACACGGGTTTCTCGCTGCGCGGCGCGCTCAAAGCGTGGTCGCGTCATGGCGCGAGCATCGACGCCCTATGGGGCTCGTTGAGGATGCCGAAGCCGAAAAAGCCGAAGAACGGCCGCGACGATTGGTGGCAGAACGACTGGTGGCTCGATGCGGTGAAGCGTCCGATGGGCGCGTACTACCGCATCGATCCCGCGAACATCCGCGACATCCACGTCGCGCTCGCCGAGGCGGGCGCCGTGCTTGCGAGCGCGTTCACTCACGAGGGCTGGGACGCTTTACTAGCCAATGAGGAATCGCTGTCGCCGACATCCGCCGACCATCTACTCGTGATCGAAGCGGCGCGCGGCGACGCGGGCCAGGGCCACGCGTTCGCTATCGTCGCCTATACCCCGAAAGGCTTCGTCGTGGAGAACTCATGGGGAGCGCGGTGGGGGTGCGCCGGCCTCGCCGTGCTGCCGTATTCAGACTGGCTGCAGAATGCGATGGATTGCTGGGTCATGCAGCTCGGCGTTGCCACGGTCGAGCACGAGGACGTCGCCACCGAGCCGACCATCCGGCTCGGCCCCGCGGGCCGCGCCGTCATCTCGAGCAACGAAACCCTCGCGAGTCACGAGCTCTCGCCATTCGTCATCAACATGGAGAATGAGGGCCGCCTCAGCCAGCGCGGCCGCTTCCGCACGAAGGACGACGACCTCGAAGCGCGACGCGTTGGCTTGGCGAGCAGAAGGGAGCGGACCGGCCGTTCGACCTCGCATCCATCTCGCTGCTCGTACCGGCATTGCGCGTCGACCAGTTCCTCGAGCGCCTCGGCCCGGTCGGCGTGACCGACGGTACGCTGCCGGTGTTCATTGCGAATCTAACGGATGCTGCGGAACGTACCGACGAAGCCTGCCGACATGGCGGAGTTGACGACGATCCCGCGGTGATAAATAGCTCCAAGCACCGAACGGCTGGGCTAGCGTAGAAACTGCGCGTACCAGTTCACCAGTTCGTTCCCCCACATCATCGCGATCCAACCCGCCGCAGCGAGGTAAGGGCCGAACGGAATCGGCGTCTGCCGCGACTTGCCTGCCGCGAACAGCATGATTGAGCCGATCACCGCACCGACCGCAGCCGAGAGCAAGATCACCAGTGGCAACATCTGCCAGCCGAGCCACGCGCCGATTGCGGCGAGCAGCTTGAAGTCTCCATAGCCCATACCTTCCTTGCCAGTCACCAGTTTGAACAGATGGAAGACGCTCCAAAGACTCAAGTACCCTGCCGTCGCGCCGATCAGGCTCGAGCGCACGTCTGTGAACAGGGGCTCGCCGTCTATCGATACAAGGCTAATGAGAAGCCCTGCCCACAGCAGCGGCTGCGTGATCGAATCCGGTAGGTATTGGGTATCGATGTCTATCAGTGCGAGCGCGAGCAACGTCCACGTGAAGGCGAGGGCGGCGACAAGGGTCCATGACGGGCCGAGTACTATTGCGGCGATAACGCTGAGCAGCGCAGCAAAGGCCTCGACGATAGGGTAACGCCGCGAGATGGCCGCGCCGCACTTGGCGCAGCGACCGCGAAGTAGCAAGTAGCTCACGATCGGAATGTTGTGCCAAGGCGCAATCCGTTGGCTGCAGCTGCGACAAGAGGACGGCGGCCACCACAGCGTGAGTGCCTGATCGTTCGTCGCGCGCTGTGGGCCCGGCTGATTATCGGCAAGCTCTGCGCATTGCTCGCGCCAGGCCCGCTCCATCATCAAAGGGACACGATAGGCGACGACGTTCAGGAAGCTCCCGACCAGCAGCCCGAATATCGCGGCTGCGATGAAAAGCGTCGCCGGCCAAACGTCGAAAAGTTCCACTATGCCTTGCTCGTTGCGGCAGCGCTCTCGAGACCGCGCAGGGTTGATGCAGCTTTAGACACTGAACCGGCGTTAGACCACCTGGCCCATTTTGAAGATTGGCAAGTACATCGCCACGACGAGACCGCCCACGAGTATGCCGAGAATAGCCATGATCAGAGGCTCGAGCAGGCTCGACATGCTGTCGACCGCGTTGTCCACCTCTTCTTCATAGAAGTCGGCTACTTTGCCTGACATGTCGTCCAGCGACCCGGACTCTTCGCCGACCGCAATCATCTGATTGACCATGTTTGGGAAGAGATCGGTGTTCTCCATGGCGCGCTGCAGGCGCTGGCCTGTCGCGACCTCGTCGCGCATCCGGAGCACGCCGGTTTCGTAGACGATGTTACCCGTGGCGCCGGACACGGACTCGAGCGCTTCGACGAGAGGGACGCCGGCCGCGAAGGTGGTCGCCAGCGTTCGGGCGAAGCGTGCGATTGCCGACTTCTGCAGAATCGGGCCGATGATCGGTATTCGCAGACTCGCGCGGTCAATGAAATGCTGAACGCTCCGATACCGCTTTTTCGCTTGGATAAAGCCGACGACGGCGAGGACAGCGCCGATAAGCAGCAACCAGCCGCGGGTTTGCACAAAGTTCGAGAGATCGATGACCATGCGGGTAAACGCTGGGAGGTCGGCGCCAAAACCTTGGAACAGGCTCTCGAACTGCGGGATCACGTAAATCAGCAGGATCGTAGTCACTACGATCGCGACAACGACGACCGCTGCAGGGTAGAAGAGTGCCTTCTTGATCTTCTTCTTGATGGCCTCCGTTTTTTCCTTATAGGTGGCTACCTTGTCGAGCAACGTTTCCAGGGCGCCCGCCTGCTCGCCGGCCTCAACCAAGTTGACGTAAAGGTCGTCGAAGTGGAGCGGGTGCTTGCCCAGAGCTTGGGCCAAGGACGTTCCGGCCTCGACGTCGGCTTTGACAGCCAGAATGAGCTTCTGCATCGCCGGGTTCTCGTGGCCGGCGCCGATAATATCGAAGGACTGAACGAGCGGAATACCGGCCGTCATCATCGTGGCCAGTTGGCGAGAGAAGATCGCGATGTCCGCGGGCGTCACCCGTCCCTTATTCTGAAACAGCGTGCTTTGCTTTCTTACCCTCGTCGCTACGACGCCCTGTCGGCGCAGTTCTTGGCGTAGGGCCGCCTCGCTTGCCGCGACCTGTTTGCCCTTGACCCGTTTTCCGGAACGATCGGTTCCCTCCCAGTTAAACGGGGTCTGCCGAATTACAGCGGTTTGGGCCATGGCACCCTCTTTCAGCGGAGGTCAGTTACGAAGAATGATCGACAATGCGGCTAATCAATCGTAACTCGATTGATTTCCTCAAGGCTGGTAACGCCGTCCTTGACTTTCTTAAGGCCAGACATCCTAAGATCCGGTACGCCTTCGGCACGTGACTGGTCCGCAATCTGAATCGCGTTTCCGCCCTCCATGATGAGGCGACCGAGCGTCTCGCTGACGGGCATTACCTGATAGATACCGACGCGCCCCTTGTAGCCGCCGTTGCACTTGTTGCAGCCCTTAGCGTGATAGACGTTGACGCCGCGCTCGAGCTGCGCCTGAGTGAAACCCTCTTTCAACAGGGCTTCTGCCGGAATATCCACCGGTTCTTTGCAGTGATCACACAGGCGGCGAGCAAGCCGCTGAGCAATGATCAAGCTCACCGAGCTTGCAATCGCGTAGGGCTTGACGCCCATATCGACGAGGCGAGTCATCGTCTTGGGTGCATCGTTGGTGTGTAGCGTCGACAAAACAAGATGGCCTGTCTGTGCCGCCTTGATCGCGATCTCCGCGGTCTCGAGGTCGCGAATCTCACCGACCATGATGACGTCTGGGTCTTGGCGTAAAAATGCACGAAGCGCGGAGGCGAAAGTCAGCCCTACCTTGGGGTTGACGTTAACTTGATTGATGCCCGGCACGTTGATCTCCGCCGGATCTTCAGCCGTCGAGATGTTTCGGTCGGCCGAGTTCAGAATGTTGAGGCCGGTGTACAGAGACACTGTTTTGCCGCTGCCTGTGGGGCCGGTCACGAGGATCATGCCGTAGGGCTTCATCAGGTAGCGAAGGTAGAT
>CAZFJU010000318.1:0-4058 GCA_964518995.1 uncultured Gammaproteobacteria bacterium | reverse complement strand
GTAGTGCTCGAGCAACACGCCGATGAACCGCTCGAGCGAGCCGAAGATCGCGCGATGCAGCATCACTGGCACGTGCTTGTCGCCGTCCACGCCGATATAGCTCGCGCCGAGCCGGGCCGGCAGATTCAGGTCGACCTGCAGCGTGCCGCATTGCCAATCGCGGCCGATCGCGTCGCGCAGCACGAACTCGATCTTCGGGCCGTAGAAGGCGCCCTCACCGCGGTTGTGCTCGTACTCGAGCCCGAGGTCGTCCATCGCCGCCTTCAGCGCGGCCTCGGCGCGATCCCAGACCGCGTCGTCGCCCACCCGCCGCTCGGGGCGATCGGCAAACTTGATGAGGACGTCGTCGAAGCCGAACGCCCGATAGATGCCGAGCAGCAGATTGCACACCGCGCCGGTCTCGGCGCTGACCTGGTCCTCGGTGCAGAACACGTGCGCGTCGTCCTGCGTGAACGCTCGCACGCGCATCAGGCCGTGCAGCGCACCGGATGGCTCGTAGCGATGGACTTTGCCGAACTCGGCGAGCCGCAGCGGCAGATCGCGGTAGCTGTGCAAGTCGCTCTTGAAGACCTGAACATGCCCTGGGCAGTTCATCGGCTTGACCGCGAGGATCCGGTCCTCCTCGATCTCGCTGGTGAACATGTTCTCGCCAAACGCTTCCCAGTGGCCGGAAGCCTCCCAGAGCTTCAGGTCCATCAGATCCGGCGTATTGATCTCGCGATAGCCGACCGCGGTCTGACGATCGCGCAGAAACTGCACGAGGGTCTGGAACAGTGTCCAGCCTTTCGGATGCCAGAACGGGGCGCCCACGGCCTCGTCCTGGAAATGGAAAAGATCCATCTGCCGGCCGAGCTTGCGATGGTCGCGACGCTCCGCTTCCTCGAGCCGCTCGAGATAGGCCTTGAGCTGCTTGGGCTCTGCCCAGGCCGTGCCGTAGATGCGCTGCAGCATCTCGTTCCGTGAATCGCCGCGCCAATAAGCGCCGGCGAGCTTGGTCAGCTTGAACGCGTCGCCGAGACGGCCCGTCGACGGCAGATGCGGGCCCCGGCAAAGATCGATGAACTCGCCCTGCCGATACAGGCTGATCGGCTCGTCTCCCGGGATGCCGGCGATGATCTCCGCCTTGTAGTGCTCGCCGATGTCGCGAAAGAACTCCACGGCGCGGTCGCGCTCCCAAACTTCGCGGATGATCGGCTCGTCGCGCGCGACGATCTCGCGCATCCGCTCCTCGATCCGCTCGAGATCCTCGGGGCTGAACGGCGTTTCGCGCGCGAAATCGTAGTAGAAACCGTCCTCGATCGCGGGCCCGATCGTGACCTGCGTCTCCGGATACAGCTCTTTCACCGCCTCGGCCATCACGTGCGCCGCGTCATGGCGGAGCAGCTCGAGCCCGTCGGGCGAGTTACGCGTGATGATCTCGACGCGGGCATCTTGCTCGATCGGAGCCGCAAGATCCTTGGGCACCCCATCGACGCGCATCGACACGGCATCGCGTTCCAGCCGTGCGCCGATGCTGCGCGCGATCGTGAGCCCGTCGACCGGACCGTCGAAAGCTCGGGTGGACCCATCGGGTAGAGTGATTACCGGCATCGCCCGCCATACGCTCGAGGAAAGAACCCGCATTGTACGATAAGCGTCGCGCCCCGAGAAAAATGGGGTCAGAGCCCATTTGGAAAATGGGGTCAGAGCCCTTTTAACGGGGCGGAGCCCTTTTAACGGGGCGGTTGGCAGGAGCAGCGAGGAAGGCACGCCAATGAGCGAAATCGAAGTGCACATGTTCCCGTGTCTCAATGACAACTACGGGTTCCTGATTCACGACCCCGAAACGGGCATGACGGCATGCGTCGACACGCCGGAAGTCGCGCCGATCCTGCACGCGCTCGACGAGCGCGGCTGGGCACTCACGTATATCTGGAATACGCACCATCATGCCGACCATGCGGGCGGAAACCTCGAGCTGAAGGCCGCCACGGGCTGCCGCATCGTCGGCCCGCGCGCCGACCGGGCGCGCATCCCGGGCATCGATATCGAAGTCGGGGACGGCGACGAGCTCGAGCTTGGCTCGCGCCGCGCCGTGGTGCACGAGACGCCCGGGCATACGCGCGGCCACATCGTCTATCACTTTCCGGACGACCGGCTCGCCTTTGTCGGCGATACGCTGTTTGCGATGGGTTGCGGTCGGCTGTTCGAGGGCAGCCCCGCGCAGATGTGGAGCTCCCTCGGCAAGCTGCTCGCATGGCCGGACGATACGCGTCTGTACTGTGCGCACGAGTACACCCAGGCGAATGCGCGCTTCGCGCTCACGGTGGAGCCGGGTAACGCGGCGCTCCGGGCGCGGGCCGCGGAGGTCGACCGGTTGCGTGCGGCGGGTTTGCCGACCGTGCCGACGACGGTCGGTCAGGAGCGCGCGACGAACCCGTTCCTGCGGCCGTCGAGCCGCAATCTGCGGGCGACGATCGGCCTGCCCGAGGCCGGCGATGTCGACGTATTCGCCCGTACGCGGGCGCTGAAGGACGATTTCTAGCGGCTGCCCGAGGCCCGACGGGCTGGCTAGACGGCGCCTCGAACGGCTCAGCGACCGCCCGTGCGGCCGGCTCAGCTCGTCGCGCGCCGGGTCGGCCCTTCGGGCTGCTGCGGACGGGCGCGTGCCTGCATCATCAGCCCTGCGCCATGCTCGCTGATATGCGCGACGATCGCCCTGCGGCGATGCAGACGCACGACCCCGCCGAGATTGACGGCGAAGACCAGGTTGACCACCGTGCCGGCTGGCAGCCCCAGCGACTCGATTTCCAGAAATACCCCCATCGCCGAAAGATTTCTTGCTCGACACCGGTGCAGTCGGCCGCCCGCGACCGAGAGATAGACCGTGGTCGAAACTTTGCTTCTTGTTAGTAATCGACGTTCCATCAAAGCCCTCGCCAGTTGGCGGAGAAGGGATCGATCGAAGCATTCCCCGGGGGTCAGGGCGAAATCAAGGCTTGCTTTCGACGATGCTTCATGGTCTTACGGCGACACTCGATAACCCCTTTAAACGCAGGCGCAGACAAGGTTGCAGCCGTAATGCGCTGCGTGCATCTGCGCACCGCGCGAACCCGCTCGAGCGACCGTTGAATTATGTCATCCGTTAGCGCGCATCGTTTGGGGTCAGCGATCCTTGCGGCCAAGCGATAATTCCGGCGGCGCGGCGATGCCGACTTTGACGCGGCGGCTGCTGCTGCCGAGCAGCGCGATGCTTGCGGAGCGTGCCGGCGCCGCCGGACCGGGCGCATCGACGCAATCGCAAACATGGTCGACGACGAGGCGCACGGTCGCGCGCTGCATGCCTAGCTCGCCCGCGTCACCGGGGCGCTTCCTGGGCTTCGTGCCGGCCTATCGGGGAGCGATTCCGCGCGACGAGTGCGCCGTGCGGTGCAGCGGCAGGTCGCGGTAGTCGACGGCTTCCCGGGCAGTGCGTCCGCGCGCGCGTTCATGAAGCTCGCGCAGACGGTCGACGGCTGGCGGGCGCCCGATCTGCCGAGCGGCGGGCTCGAGTTTTTCGTCGAGCGGCTGCTGCGCGGATCGCGCCCGGCCGGGCATGCGGCGCGATGAGTGTCCGCTATGAGGACGTTCGCCTCGGCGACGCAAGCACGCTGTCCGACGAGCGCGTGCTCGCGCACGCGGAGCTCGTCAAGCGCATTGCGTATCATCTGCGGGGGCGCTGCGGTCTGCGCCCGCGGATACGGCGAGCGTCGCGGGCGGCGTGCGCGTCGCCGAGCGCGCCAGCCGCGAGCAGCTTGCGCGGTTCATGGATCGGCTCGGCCATCTGGAGCTGCTCAGCGACGCGCGCGGCTACGAGTAGGCGATCAGCTTTGCGGCCCGTGGCGAGCGCGCCGACCGTCTAGTATCCTATTTCGGACTGACCGAGGGCGAAGCCGCGCTCGTCAGCTTATTGCAAGGAAACCGCTCGCGCGGGCCACGCGACGAGCGTTCGGCATCGTCCGCGAGTTGACACTACTCCCTCGACACCAGAAAATACTCCGCTTATGTCCGCGGAGGGGTACCCAAGCGGCCAACGGGGG
>CAZFJU010000317.1:0-4064 GCA_964518995.1 uncultured Gammaproteobacteria bacterium | reverse complement strand
AGCGCAAGATCGACCGCAGGCGTCGGCACCGTCTGGAAGTAGTTCGTGCGGTCGAGCCAGGTGGTGCCGTTCATGTCCGTGGCGCCGACCTGCTGCATCGGCAGGAACCATTCGTCGTCGTAGTGCTCCGTGCCGTTGAACATCAAGTGCTCGAACAGATGCGCGAAGCCGGTCTTGCCCTGAGGCTCGTTCTTCGAGCCGACGTGATACCAGATGCTGACCGCGACGACGGGCGCCTTCCGGTCTTCGTGCACGATCACGCGCAAGCCGTTGTCGAGAGTGAAGCGCTCGTAGGTCAGATTCAGGTCCGGCGGGCCGGACGATTCCCGCGCGCTGGTTTGAGCGTGCGACGGCGGGGTCATCGACAGCCCCGCGCCGAGCAGCACGAGGGCTGCCGCTGCGGCGATCGACGAACGGAAGGCGTGACTCATGACGGTGTCTCCGTGGGCTCGCGTGCTCGAATCATACCCGGAATCGGCCGGAGCGGATGCGGGGGAGACACGGAATGCGCCGAAGTCGCCGTCGAGCGGGTGTCTTATCCCGTTTGCAGTGGGACCGCGCCGTCGTGCGCGTCGCGGCGGCGGGCCGCGAGACGCTCGACACCGTTGGCCACCGACAGATAGACCACCGGGATCAGCAGCAGCGTGACCAGCGTCGACGCCGCCAGACCGCCGATGACGACGCGTGCGAGCGCGGCCTGCATCTCGGCGCCGGTGCCGATGCCGATCGCCAGCGGCAGAAGGCCCAGGGTCGTGGTCGATGTCGTCATCAGGATCGGCCGCAAACGCAGCCGGCCCGCCTCGACGACGGCCTCACGGGTATTCATATTCTCCTGGCGCCGCAGTAGATTGATGTAGTCGACCAGCACGATCGCATTATTGACCACGATGCCGGTAAGCATCACCAAGCCCATAAAGCTCTGCAGGTTCAACGACGTGCCGGTCAGCAGCAGGGTGGGCACGACGCCGATGATCGCGACCGGCACGCTGCACATCACGATCAGCGGGTCGATAAAGCGTTCGAACTGCGCGGCCATGACCATGTAGATGAGCGCGATGGCCATCAGGATGGCGAGCACGAAGTCGCGTTGCGCTCGCTGCTGCTCCTCGTACTCGCCGCCAAAGTAGATGCTGAACCCTTCGGGCATCGGCACGTCGACGAGAGCTGCGCGGATGCGCTCGACCGCGTCGCTGAGCGGAACGCCGGCCTCGAGATTGGCGTAGACGTAGCTGATGCGCTGCCGGTCGACCCGGTTGATGGTAGTTGGACCGCGCCCGGCCTCCTGCGTGACGAATGCCGAGATCGGCACGATCCCTTCGGACGTGCGCACCGAGATGTTGTCGATGTCGACGACGCTCAGGCGGTCCTCGGGGCGTAAACGGACGTTGATGTCGATCTCGTCTCCGCTCAGCCGGTACACGCCGGCGCGGCGGCCGCCGATGCTGGTCTGCATGGCGGATGCGATGTCCTGCACGCTGACGCCGAGCTGCGCCATGCGCGCGCGATCGAGACTGATGTTCTGTTGCGGACGGCGATCCCGATTGCTCGAATCCGCATCGACCACGCCTGGCACAGTCTGGATGCGGTTGATGATTTGCTGCGCCAGCTCCTCGGCCGTATCGATATCGTGCCCGCGCAACTGCAGCTCGAGCGACGAGCCGCCGCCTTCGTTGCCGCCGCCGCTGCGGAACAAGAATCTCAGCACCTGCAGGCCGGTCTCGGCCGAGACCTGGATATCGGCACCGGGAATCGTATCCCGAACCGAGTTGCGGATCAGGTCTGCGATTTCGGTCGCCGTCATGCTGCGCTCGGACGGATCGTTCAAGGAGAGCTCGATGTTCGCCCAGTTGTTGCGCGTGTCATTCGTGATGAACTTGACTTGGTCGAGCGGCGCGACCGCGCGGACCGCTTCGTCGAGCACCTTCACGTACTCGTACATCACCGCGATGTTGGTGCCGTCGTCCATGCGCATCCGAACGCGGACTTGGTCGCCGTCGGTCTCCGGGGCGAGCTCGAATGGGATCAGCGGCACCAGCGCGACGCTGGCCGCCACCAGGACCAGCGCACCGCCGACGACGAGCCCGCGCCGGTCGAGCGCGCGGTCGACGAGACGGGCATAGCCGCGCTCGAACGCCGCAAAGCGGCCGAGGCGCCGGTCGGCGTCCGGCTGAATCGTCAGAAAGCGGCTCGCGAGCATGGGCACGAGGGTCATCGCGATCGCGAGCGAGCAGACCAGGGCGAATGCGACGACCAGCGCGAGCTCCTGGAACAGCGCGCCGGTGGTCGTGCGCATGAAGGTGACCGGCAGGAAGATTACGCAGGTCGTCAGCGTGGCCGCAATGATCGCCCCGGTGACCTGCTGCGCGCCGATCAGCGTGCTTGCCTTCTGGGTCGCGCCGCGCTGCCGTTGCCGAACGATGTTCTCGAGCACGACGATCGAGTTGTCGACGATCAGGCCGACACCGAGCGCAATGCCGCCGAAGCTCATTTGGTTCAGTGTCAGACCACCGAAATAAATGAGGCCAAACGTGGCGATGATTGAAATTGGAATTGCGACGGCGATGATCAGCGTCGCGGAGCCGTTGCGCAAAAAAGCCAGCAGCATGATGACGGACAGCACGCCGCCCCAGATTGCCGAGTTGGCGACGCTATCGATCGAGCTCTGAATGAACGCGCTCTGATCGGAAATCACCTGCAGGTCCAGATCCTGGCGGTTCAGGTTGATCCGCTCGACCTCGGCGCGGATCGCATCGGCGACGGCCACGGTATTCGCGCCGGTCTGTTTGCGCAGACCCATGCGGATCGTCGGAACCCCGCCAATCTCGACGTAGCGGCCGATGTCGCGGAACGCGAACTGGACGTCTGCGACGTCCTTGACTCGGATGGGCGTGCCGTCGACGACCGTGACGACAGTATCGGCGATCTCATTGACGCTCGTGAACTCGCCGAGCGTGCGCACGTAAAGGTCCTTCAGCCCCTCCCGGACATTGCCGCCGGGCATCGTAACGTTCTCGCGGCCGATCGCGTTGACGACGTCATTGGGCGTCAGCCCCATCGCCGTGAGACGGTCGCGTGACAGCTCGACATTGACCTCGCGATGCACGCCGCCCCAGACGTCGACCGCGCCGACGCCCGGAATTTGCTGAAAGCGCTGCATCAGATCGTTCTCGAGGATGCGGGTCAGTTCCTCGAGGGGCATCATCGAGCGCGCGCCGATCGTGACGATCGCGTTCTGATTCGGATCGAACTTGCGGATCTCGGGCGCATCGGCCTCGGGCGGCAGCGACTGGCGCACGCGATCGAGCGCGGAGCGAACGTCGTTGGCGGCTTCGTCGAGGTTCGTGCCCTGCGCGAAGCGCAACTGCACCTCCGAGCTGCCTTCGCTCGAGCGCGAGTTGAGCTGCTCGACGTTCGGCACGCCGGCGACCGCGTTCTCGATCCGCTCCGTGATGATCTGCTCCATCTCTTCCGGACCGACGTTGCCGTAGTTGATCCGGATGCTGAGCTGCGGGAACTCGATCGGCGGGAGCAGGTCGACGGGCAGGAAACGGAAGCTGAGCAGACCGAGCGTGATGACGATGAGAAATACCATCGTCGTCGCGACGGGGCGATTGATCGAAACTGACGCAATGGCCATGGTGTGCTGCCTCCCTGCCGGCTAGTTCAGGGACTCGATCGGCACCCCACTCGCCAGCGCATCCTGGCGCCGGCGAATCACCTCGAGCAGATCGCGCGTCTGCATCTGCTGCAGACGAATGATGTGATCCCAAGGCGTCGGCTGAATCAGCGCTTGGCCTGATTCGCTCGACTCGAGCAGGTGGTGGCCGAGCGTGACGACCCAGTCGCCGGGCTCGACGCCGCTCACGGCGCTCGTCAGCCGGCCGCGCGCGACCAGCTCGACGGGCACGAAGTCGATGGCCACGGGGCCGACCGGCTGCAGAGGGCCCATCGCCTCGATCGGCGCGCCCTCGGAAGTGCTCGGCCGGCTCATGTTGGCCGCCGAGGCGGCATAGACGCCGGTGCGCCCGTCGCGGGGGTGGCGATAGATTGCGCTGTTCGGGATG
>CAZFJU010000316.1:0-4082 GCA_964518995.1 uncultured Gammaproteobacteria bacterium | reverse complement strand
AGGGCCACAGCTTCTGCACGAGAGCCGGCAAGCGTACGCTGTCGGAATGGAGAAACCGCCGAAGCCCGTTCGAAAGAACACGCATGCACCGTCAGCGCATGGCGGCGCATTGTTGGCCGATCGACCGCTCGGAGAGGTGATCGAGTCCGTGGCCTCGGAAGAGATCTCGCCCGGCGCCGGCGCCGCCGGAGCGGTGGCGCTCGCACTGGCCGCCGCTTGCGCCGGCAAGGCCGTCGTAATCACGCTCAAGCGGCACCGTAACGACGCCTCCCTTCTGCGTGCGCGCGACCGACTCGCCAGCATCAGTCACCGCGCGCTGCGCGGTGCCGAGGACGACGCGAGCCGCTTTAAGGACTTCGTGCACGCGAAAGACGCCGAGACGGCCGAACGACTGATCGGTGCGGGCGAACGGCTAAGGCACCTCGCGGCCGAGCTGGACGACGTCCTCGGCGAGATAGAGGCGCGGATCGATCGGGCCGTGACGAGCGACGTAACGGCCGCCCGAACCCTCGGCCGCGCCTTCGCCGTAATTCAAGCGGTGAACCTCGACGAGAACCGCCGCGCGGCCGAGCACGTGAAGTAGCTTTCGTCGTGTAAGGCCGGTCACCGAAAGAGGATGACATTCAACCGCTTGCCTACCAGTGCGTTCGAGTCGATACCCCGAGTGACAAGTTTGCGCCTCGGCTCATGCGCCTCCATGGCAATACCCGTTTGTGCGACGAAGCTTTCGAAGCGCTCCGCTTCGATGAGCGTGACTTGTTGACTACCTTTAGGCCTCCCGCACCGTCTCAACGCCAACGGCTTTGGCCGCCCTGATGAACTCGCGGTCGAACGTGACCATCGCCTCGCAGTGACTGGCTTTCCCGAGGTGTAGGGCGTCCGCGAAGTCCACGCCGCGCTCAGCACGGTCGAGTGCCGTCGCTACTAACGCCTCATCTTCGATGGTCGTGCCGGGCAGGCCAGCGAAAGCGCGCAATGCTCTGCACACGTTCCCAGGGTGAAATTCGTAAACGCTACGCAATACCCATTCAGTTTCAAGCATGACGGTGACACTGACGTATATGCCGCCTGCGTCTATGAGCTTGCGGGCCCGGATCGATTGCTTCGGGTGATCGCCTGTCAGATAACGAACGACCAAGTTGGTATCAATCGCGAGCATGGCGGCGCTTCGCTTCGGCGGCTATCCCGGCCTCCATGTCCTCAATCGTTTTCGGTGCTCCGCTGTGAGGTAGCGATGCAAATACATCTTCCGGCCGAGTCCGGGAAAAAACCGGAGCTGATTTAAGCAGCACGCCCTCAGGTGTTTCCTCAACGAGAAGCCGGGTTCCCGTATCCCAACGGCGACGGCGCCGGATAGACTTGGGTAGGATGACCTGCCCTTTCGTTGAGATGACTGTGGTCAGTTTTTCGGTATCCGCCATCGCGCCGTTATCATAGGTAAGATACCGGTAAGATATTGTTTAGGGTGCCTTCGACGCAATAGCCACGCGCCGCAGGCGGATCTGCCGCTCGGCGCGGTGGCGCGCGAACTTTGAGCCAACGCATGCTACGACATCGAGTTCGTGCGCGAGCACGGCCGTATCACGATGGCGGAAGCGATCTGGCTGACGAGCGGCAATCGCAACACACTGAAACAGCATTTCCGAGCCCTGGTGGAACAACGCCTTGTGGACAAGTGCGGTGCGGGCAGGGCGTCTGGTACGAGATTGCCTCATCGTCGCGATGATGTTCACGCCCGAACGGAAAGCCGCGATAGATGCCGAGACACGAGGCCGAGAACTCTCCTGAGCTGCAGCGCGAAGGCTGTCAGGCCATTCTCGACAACTTCGGCCGCTATGTGGAGGCGCGCGGCTGGGCGCGTCGGCTCGTGTGGTAGCGATTGCGCGGTACGTATCGACCAGTGCAGAGTGTGTGAGGCCGGCGACTCGGGCACAATCGCTCTTCGTCGGCGGAAGCCGATCCCCACCAAACATCCATAGCTCCGGGTGATGCTCATGAAGGCTCAGCGCGATCCTCGTCATCTCGAAAAGAGCACGGCAGGCACTAAGGTTCACCGAGGTGCGATGTCGCGCTCGAGAGCTTTCTTCGGGCTCGGATTCTGGGCGCTCACGGTAGCCACGGCATATGGACAGCCGCCGTTGCCGCCATCGGCGGACGTCGATGCGATTTTCGCTCGGTATGACCAGGGCTCGACGCCCGGCTGCGCGCTAGGCGTCTACCTGAACGGCCAGATGGCGTACGAGCGCGGCTACGGTATGGCGGATCTCGGCCACGGTGTTCCGATATCGCCGACGACGGTCTTTTACATCGGGTCGACGGCCAAGCAATTCACGGCATTCGCGGTGGCGATGCTCGCCGAACGCGGCTCACTCTCACTCACCGATTCTGTGCGGAAGTACATCCCCGAGTTACCCGAGTGGGGGGAGTCGATCAGTATCGAGCACCTGATCCATCACACGAGCGGACTCCGCGACTATTTGGGGCTATGGAGCATGTCAGGCAGGTCGTTCGCCGATG
Organism: uncultured Gammaproteobacteria bacterium; assembly: GCA_964518995.1. Taxonomy (GTDB): domain Bacteria; phylum Pseudomonadota; class Gammaproteobacteria; order Steroidobacterales; family Rariloculaceae; genus ZC4RG20. Next base: position 1,565 of record CAZFJU010000316.1, on the reverse strand, counting down.
AGATTCCGCTCGAGCATGCAATCGACCTCATCGCTCAACAACGCGGCTTGAACTTTGTTCCGGGAAGCGAGTGGTCCTACTCGAATTCGGGATACGTGCTGTTGGCTGAGATCGTCGGGCGTGTCACGGGTTCATCGCTCCGGCAATTCATGGACGACGAGGCGTTCGCGCCGCTCGGCATGGAGTCGACGCTCTTCTATGACGACAACGCCGAGATTGTAGTCAATCGCGCCAACGGCTATCAGCCGGACGGCGATGGCGGATATCGGCTCTTTCGTACGAGCTACGCGCTCGTCGGTGACGGCGGGCTTCTTACCACAGTCGCAGATTTATTGAAGTGGGACGAAAACTTCTACCAGATTGAGCCGGTGGGTGGACGGCCACTGGTAGACACGCTGACGACGCCCGGCCACTTGGATAACGGTGAGCCCGTCTCGTATGCGTTCGGACTGATGCCGGGGACGCACCGAGGCCTGCCGATCGTCCAGCATGGCGGAGGTTTCATCGGCTATAGTGCTCAGCTCTTGCGTTTTCCGACGGAGCACTTTTCCGTAGCCGTGCTGTGTAACGATGCGAGCGCGAACGCGGAAGGGTTAGCGCTGCAGGTCGCGGCTCTGTATCTGGCCGATCGTCTCGATCCGCTGCCCGGTCCCTCGGCACCCTCGGAGGCGGGAACGCCGGCCGATGTGAATCGTGAGGATCTCGAGCTTTTCCTCGGACGTTACGCTCCGCAGCCTGGCCTCATTATCGATGTGGTCATGCTCGGAGACGCGCTGGCGTTGCAACCGCTCGGCGGCCCGGCCCTGACACTCACTGCCACGTCGAATACCACCTTCTCGACGCCCGCCTTGCCCGATGCGGTTCGCTTCTCGATCAACGCCCAAGGCGAACCGTCGATGCTGATCGAGGGAATAGGCCAAAGCCAACCCGCGCCGAGGTTACCGCCGATGGCGGCGCTGTCCGACGATGACCTCGCGGAATACGCCGGCCGCTATACCAGCGCGGAGCTCGATACGTGGTTCCAGGTTCGCGCGACGGGCGCGCTCGAATTGCGGCGACGATACCAAGCGTGGGAGCAACTTCAACAGATCGCTCCAGATCGATTCGTAAGTCCGAGCGGCGAGCTGCGCTTCGATCGCGCTGAAGGGCGCATAGCAGGTTTTCAGATAGGCGCAGCGCGCGTCCGGGGAGTGGTGTTCATGAAGGAAGGCCTCGAAGCGTCCGGGTTATAGTCGGCGCTCGAGCCGCGCCGAGCCGCCGCAGCTATTCGTAGAGACTCCGTTGTCAGTTTGCCATCGCTCGCCTGGCGGCGCGTCTGCCGCGGGTCAATCCCATGCCTGCGAGACCTATGCCGAGGAGCGTAAGAGTAAAGGGTTCCGAAACCGTGTTGAGGAGGATGCCCGGCGTGCTGATGCGCGACTCGAAGTAGGATGCCCTTCCACCGCCATCATAGAAGGACGCGTCTACGAAAGGATGGAAGTGCCAATGGTGTCTAGAATTTATTATGACGTTGAACCCTCCGTGGTTGCTCAGCCGGCCGAGTTCATCGGTGGTGAAATCTGAAA
>CAZFJU010000315.1:0-4087 GCA_964518995.1 uncultured Gammaproteobacteria bacterium | reverse complement strand
CGCGGTCGCCGAGGGTGCGGCTCATACGATAGTCATCCAGCGCCTTCCGGAAGCCTTTTCGCCCTAACGCGCTCGCAACCGAAACGTAGTCCTGCCATGTCGTCGGCCAGCCGATGTTCTCGATGAATCGCCGCGACAAGCCGAACGGGAAATCGATACCGGCGATCCATGGGCCGGGCTTTCGAAGGACGCCTTCGAACGCTTCGAAGCTCGGCAGGCCCTTCAGATCGACGAACTTCAACTCGTTGCCCTCTAGGGAGGCTTCGAGGCATGTGATGGGCTTCGTGCGGCAGGGCCGGCTCGTGAAATCGAGCCGTAGATCTTCCTCCAAGTCGCTCAGTGGGCACGCCGGAGGCGACAAATCAACAGCCCACCCCCGCAGCGCGTCAACGCCGATCTCCGCCCTCTCCAACAGCGCGATCAGCTCCTCCTGCCGCGGCTGCCCGAACACGACGCGATACGCGGCAAGCTGCCGCTTCAACCGCGCGAACGCCTCGACCTCGCTCGTGTACGGCAGCATCGGGACTCGCCGTTGCACGCGGCACGGCCCCGGCGCAATCCAATACGGCACGAGATCGCTCTCGCCGTTGCGCCGCGCATCCTCATCGGCTCCCGCGAACATGAGTCCCCAAAGACTCTTGCCGGGCAACCACATATCGAACGCCGTGTCCCGATATTTCGCCGCCACGTTCTTGCGCACCGCATGCCCCTTGTACCGATGACCGCGTCCTTTCCGCTGCTCGAGATCCACCGGATTCCCGGGCAAATTCCAGTGCACCAGCCGATGGCACCACGGATGAAAGTCGAGCCCCTCCTGGCCGATCGACGTGCTCGCGAGCACGAACGGCCTGAACGGGCTGTTGAACGCCGCGCGCACGACGTCCTGCGTCAGCGTCTCTTCGTCGGAGCGCTGGTGTCCGAAGCGCAGCGCGAGGACCGTGCGCATCCGTATCTCATCGGTCTCGACGGCGCCTGATCCGTTTGCACGATACAGCCGCGCATGCACGCGCGACGGGCGCGGTTCCACTGCATGCGCGACGTCAGCGACGCACCGCGCGCTGATCTCTTCGACGGAATCCTTGTCCGACCACTCATGCTGCTCCCACGCGAGATGCCAAGCCTCGTCGAGCACGGCCTGGAGGTTGCCGTCGGCGCAGTAGCGCAGCACCTGGCGCCAGTACGCGCCGTCGTCGCGGCCGGATCCTCCGCCCCCGTCGAGCTGAAGCAGCAGCTTGATGACCGCCGGCCGGTTGAAGAGCTTCCAGAACGCGTTGGCGAGCTGCGCGGCATGGGCGCGCCGCGTTTCGGGATCGAGTCCCGCGGGCTGCAGCATCCGCGCTGCCAGCACGCCGGGCGCGCCGAGCGCGACGTCCGTGACGAGATCCGCGAGGGCGTCGGGGCGGCGCCCGAGCCGGGCCGGGTCCAGCGCGAGGTACTCATCTATATAGGCGGGCAGGACTTCCGCGTTCGGCTTGTCCATCTGCTCCGGATCGGCGTCGCGCCACGTCTCGAGGAACGCGCGCATCGCGGGGTCGAGCAGCAGCGGGATCGCCCACTCCCAACGCTCGTCGACCGGGCCGTCCTGCACGTTGGGCAAGCGCGGGTCGGCGAGAAGCTTCTCAATCTGCCCGCATACCCAAACGCGCCGATCGGTGCCGGCCGACGCGGCGAGCGGATGCGCGGCATCGGCGAGCGTGAGGCACGGCAACAGCAGGAGCAGCAGCCGGTGACGGGAGAGCGAGGCGTCCGCGGCTCGGGTCAGCCGAAGCAGCGGGCGCTGCTGCTGGTCCGGATCGAGATACGACGCCATCTGCCCGCCGACCATGCGCCGCTCGGCCTCGTAGCTGATCACGGCACTGACGACGTCGGGCACGACGTTCCACGCGGAGAAGAGCAGCGACTTCGTTCGCCCGTCCTGCCCGTCGAACGCGCCGGCGAGCGGCCAGTAGGGGACGGTGGGCGGTAGCCAGAGCAGCTTCCAGAGCCCGGTGTCGAGCAGCTCGTGCACGAGCTCGCGCAGCTTCGCGTGCGCGGGGTCGAGCACGCTCCAGCGTTCGAGTGCGGCCGCCTTCAGGAACGCATCGGCATGCCCTTCGAGTATCTTCGTGATCTTCTCCGGCGAGCGCGCGAGCGTTTCCGTCAGGCGCTCGTTGACCTTGTACCCCTGCATGAAGTGCGGCAGATAGGGCGCGGACTTCCAGTACTGCATCGGGTCCTGATCGCCGACCGCTTTGAAGAGCGCATCGGCCGCGATGTACTGCTCGACGTCGCTCGGCGCGAGCTCGAGCCGCACGCGCGGCTCCTCGACCATCGCATCCTGGTCCTCGGTCGCGCCGACGCGCTCGGTGCGGGCGATGATCCCGCGGAGCGTGTGCTCGACGCGGGTCTTCGCTTCCAACACCGAATCGGCGTGGCCGTCCGCCGCGCGGCGCAGGGCGTGGCCGAAGCGCGCGACGTCGCGCTCGAATCCGCACGTTAGCCGTACATTTCCTCGATTGGCGGGCGGGCGCGCCGTCCTTTAGCAATTCCGGCGAGAACGACCGTCTTTATGCGCTGGCGGAGCGCGCTTCGGCGTGCCAGCGTTGGCGTGTACGAGCTTGGCCGCCCCGATGCCACCCAAAATACGCGACTTGATTGCGGACCTTGAGAGAGCGGGGTTCGTGAACCGCGGAGGGAAAGGAGCGCATAGGAATTATGTCCACCCCCGAGTGTCGAAACCAATTACGATCTCGGGCAAACTTGGCGACGACGCCAAGCAGTACCAGGTCCGCGCCGTCAGAAGCGCAATCGCGGAACTCGAGAAATGAAGGCCAGTGCCAAGTACACAAAGATTGTGGAGTGGTGCCACGAGGACCAGTGCTATGTCGGAAGCGCCCCGGGCTTGATTTTCGGCGGCTGCCACGGGGATGACGAGCTCGCGGTCTTTCAGGAGCTTTGTCAGATCGTTGAGGAAACAATCGAGCTCTACGAGAGAGACGGCAGGCCGCTCCCTCCCACAACATCGGGGCGGGATTTCGCTAACCGTATGCAACACTTCGCGTAGTGGCGCGATCCGTGACGATCAGCGTCTGACCTTGACGAACGCACCGAAGGTACGCGCCGAGGCGCTCCTTCAACTCGCGCGATTCGACGACGTTCCTTTTCATGTGGTCATTTCGATCACTGGCCGGCGGTCCCGCAAGCGGTTGGCGGATAGGGCAAGAGCAGCTCGTTCCATTGACGCCGCGGCCACGGCAGGCGGATGATCCTTCGCACGCAGTCACAACAACGAGCCCATTACGGCGGCGCCTTCAGGCTCCGTCCCCGCCTGGCGGTCTTACAGGGAGACCCGTCATGCTGAGTCGACGTCGCTTCATCCGCCATAGCCTCGCCGCCGCGGTCGCCGCTTCGGTGCCGGCCAGTCGCGGCTGGTCGGCGATCCTGAGCCCCACGACCCGTATCGACGAAGACCTCCGTGCCGTCACCGGCGACGGCGCCGAAGTCATGCTCGCCCGCGCCGACGTGCAGGCCCTCGGCGAGGCGCTCCGCGGCAATCTCGTGCTGCCGGGCCACGCGGTCTACGACACCGCGCGCCGCGTTTTGAACCGCCAGATGGACCGGCATCCGGCCTTGGTCGTGCAGCCGCGCGGCGCGGCAGATGTGAAGCTGGCGGTCGACTTCGCGCGCGCTTCGAATCTGCTCGTCGCCGTGAAATGCGGCGGCCACAGCCCGTCCGGCAACTCGACCTGCGACGACGGCCTGCTGATCGACCTGTCGCTGCTGCGCGGCGTGCGCGTCGACCCAACCGCGCAGATCGCGCGCGTCGCCGGCGGCAGCCTGCTCGGCGACCTCGATCACGAGAGCATGGCGTTCGGCCTCGTCACGACGGCCGGCACCGTATCGCATACCGGCGTCGGCGGGCTGACGCTCGGCGGCGGCTTCGGCCGCGTGGGGCGCCGCTTCGGGCTCTCGCTCGACAATGTGCGCGCCGTCGATATCGTCACGGCCGACGGCGAGATCCGCCGCGCGAGCGCCGAGGAGCATCCCGAGCTGTTCTGGGGCCTGCGCGGCGGCGGCGGCAACTTCGGCGTCGTCACGTCGTTCGATT
>CAZFJU010000314.1:0-4164 GCA_964518995.1 uncultured Gammaproteobacteria bacterium | reverse complement strand
TCTCCGCGTTTTCTGCGGATATTCTGCGGCTTATTCTCCGCATCGGCTAGCGCAACGCATGCACCGTCAGCGCATGGCGGCGCATTGTTGGCCGATCGACCGCTCGGAGAGGTGATCGAGTCCGTGGCCTCGGAAGAGATCTCGCCCGGCGCCGGCGCCGCCGGAGCGGTGGCGCTCGCACTGGCCGCCGCTTGCGCCGGCAAGGCCGTCGTAATCACGCTCAAGCGGCACCGTAACTCGTCAACGTCGGTGCCGATCGGGCCACCCGATTTATGCGCGAAAAGCGAAGCCCCGCGGCGACGTTTCGCAGGAAGAACCAGTCCACGGACACATCGTAAGCGTCGTCATCCAGCGCATCGCCGTCCCAGTGCGAGTAGCCCACGCCGACACCGAGCCTCGCTGTCGGAAATATCTGCACGGCGGCCTCGTACGTTTGAGATCGTAACGACGGGGGATTCCGTACGGTAGCCGCTACGACTGCACCCGGCGCGATGTAGACGCGCGGTGGGTCATCGAGGACGATGCCCGGGGGCAAGTCCAGCCCCCGCCTCACCAGTAGACTAGGAGGCCGATATCCGCTGGGCGGCGCAGGGCCGACGACCTGCAAGTTCCGATGCGTCCGGCTCGAAGCGGCTCTTCCGGAAACCGAGTAAGCGAGCCGAGCGATCTCACCCACATGGAAGATGCGGAACGAAGCTTCTTTGGTTTCCGTCTCGCTGATCACCGAGGGGCCGCCGAGTGGACCGCAGATGGAATAGGGGAGACATCCCAGCAAGGCGGACTTGGATTTCGATTCGGTCGAATCCCATCCGAGCTCCAGTGACGTCGAGCCGCCGATGTACTTGCCCGCGTGCAGCGAGTAGCCATCGACGTCGATATCTGTCTGCGTCAGAGTCGAAGTCAAAATGTCCGAGCTCGGCTCGCCGCCGCCGCTACTCCGCCCGCAACGCCCGCATCGGGTCCACGCGTGCGATGCGCCTCGCCGGAAGATCGGTCGCCACGGTCGCCGCAGTCACGAGTACGAGCGTCGCGACGATGTACGTTTGCGGATCGAGCGTATCCAAGCCGAACAGCAACGACGCGATGAGCCGCGAGAGCGCCGCCGCGCCGCTCAAGCCGAGCACGACGCCTGCGAGCACCGGCAGGACCATCCGCTTGAGCAGCATGCGCTTCAGCACCGCGTTGCGCGCGCCGAGCGCGGCGGTATCCCGATCTCGCCGAGAGTTTGCACGTTCGCGAGCGGCACACTGCGATCGACCGACCAGACCGCACGTTGAATCTGCTCCAGGAAGCCGGCGGTGCGGACCCGCCCGCTGCGAATCGCGAACGTCACCGTCCGGCTCATGAACTGAGCGAGCGTCTCGCCGAGCGTCAGATAGACGGAATCGGGCGCGGCTCTATCCAGGTTCTCGTGATGCACGTCCCCCACGACGCCGACGACCTCGCGCCAAAACTCCGCGGGCGTCATGCGCAGCCGCTTTCCGATGGCGTTGGCCGCCGTGCCCCACTCCCTGCGCGCGAAGCTCTCGGATACGAGCACGACCTGTCGCGCCTCGTGATGATCCTCCCAGTCGAACGTTCTGCCGGCCAGGAGCGGGGTGCCGAGCGTTTCGAAGAAATGCGGCGACGTATACCGAAACTCGCTCTGCGGCGGCGCGATGCCCGCCGGCGAATCGGAACCCTCGACGAAGAACCCGCTGCTCGGTCCCTGGCCGCCAAGCGGTACACGCGATGCGAAGCCGACCGACTCGACTCCGGCCAGCGTCCCGATGGCGTCCTGCATCCGCTGGAACATGCGGACGGCACGAGGAAAGTCGGGAACGGCCCCTTCGGGCAGCGAGGCGCACGGTCTGCACTTCATAGGGCGCGACGAATCCGGGCTCGACGTCGAGGAGCGACTGGAATGTCCGCGCCACGAGACCTGACGCGATCAGCAGGATTAGCGCGAACGCGACTTGCGCCGCGATCAAGCCATGATGCACACGGTGGCGATCGCGGCTCGTGCTGTGACCGCGGCCGGCGGAGGCCAGCATCCCGGCCAGCCGAGAACCCGAATACCGCACGGCGGGCGCGATGCCGAAGAACGCGCCCGACGCGAGCGAGATCGCGAGCGAGAAAGCGAGCACCGTACCGTCGATCGTGATCGTGATGAAGCTTGGCAACTCGTCCGCAGCGGTTGCGAGCAGCGCCGGGAGCGCAAGCATCGCGAATGCAAACCCGAGCGCACCGGCCGCGAGCCAGAGCAGCGTGCTTTCGCGCACCACGCCGAGCGCGAGCCCGGCACGCGATGCGCCGAGCGCCGCTTGAATGGCGAGCTCGCGCGCGCGTCCCTCGGTGCGTACGAGATGCAGGTTAGCGACGTTCACGCAGGCGATGGCGAGCAGCATGACGATTGTGCCGAGCAGCACCCAGAGCACATCCTCGAGATGGCCGACGAACGTTTCCTTGAGCGGCTTCGCGTCCGGAAGCAGCCGCAGGTTGCGCAGCGCCTGCGGGTCCATCCCGGGCACCGGCAGGAAGGTTTCCGCGACTGCCACAGCGCGACCGATTCGAACGCGCGGTTGTGGTCACGATACGTGAAATAGATCGCCGAGGAAGCCGGCAGATTCTCCGTCGCGCCGAGCTGCTGGGACCGATGCGTCAGCGACACGAGCCGTTCTACGTCCGCGAAGGGCAGCGGCTTAAGGAGGACGCCGTTGACGACGGCGAAGATTGCGATCGTCGCGCCGAGGCCGATCGCGAGCGTCAGCATTTTCAGCGGCGGGCACGAGATCTCGATAGCCGAACGGTGCCGGCACTGGGGCGCGCGTCCCAGTATCGGGACGCGGCGGGATCGGGTTGAAGAACCCCGGTGCGCATTGACACATTCATCCGGCTTCTCGGACGATGTGTTGCCCACGTCGGCGAACGGCGCCCGACCATAGCGAGTGTTATCGGCATGCCTACGGAATCTTCACCAGCAGCTGCGTTGGAGCCGCCCTATTACGCGGTAATCTTCACGTCGCAACGAGCCGATGGCGACGGCTACGATCACATGGCGGAGCGTATGGTCGAGCTGGCCGCCCAGCAGCCGGGATTTCTCGGGGTCGATAGCGTACGTGGTGTCGACGGGCGGGGTATCACCGTCAGTTACTGGGCTAGCAATGAAGCCATCGCGGCATGGAAAGCGCACTTGGAGCACAAGGCAGCGCAGCAGGAAGGCATTCGCCGATGGTACTCGCACTACAACGTTCGTGTCGCGAAGGTAGAAAGAGCTTACGAGCGTACCGCGAACGGCAACTGCACCCGCGAGCTCAGTATTCGCCTCGATGTGCTCGACAGCCGCCCGATGACCGACTTGCTGGCCGAGCACCTGCGCGCGATGTCCGAGACCTCTCCTCCGGAGAGCATACACGCGCTGGCCGCCGATGAGCTGAGCAAGCCGAACGTCACGCTCTGGAGCGCTTGGAACGGAACCGAGCTGGCGGGCTGCGGCGCTCTGAAGGAGCTCGATGCGACGCACGGCGAAATCAAGTTCATGCGAACCGTCGCGTCTCGGCAAAGGCAAGGCGTCGCCAGCGCGCTACTTCGGCACATACTCGAAGAAGCGAAGCGGCGCGGCTACAGGAGATTGAGCCTTGAAACGGGATCGATGGCTTACTTCGAGCCGGCCAGAAGCTTGTATCGAAAGTTTGGATTCAAGGAGTGCCCGCCGTTCGCGGACTACACCGACGATCCTAACAGCGCGTTCATGACCCTGGAGTTGAAGTAGTGCTGATCCCGGCGCGGCCGCCACTGCGCCGGCAGATGCACTGCGTGCCGGCATCCGGAGAGCATTTGTCGGGGCGAACTGAAGGCGGAGTATCCGGAGCTCGAAGACGAAGATATACAGCAAGCACTAGAGTTTTGCGGCGCGTAATCTAGACGATGCGGTTCTGCCGGTGGAAGCGGCTTGACGCGGATCCTCCTCGATCAAGGACTGTGCCGGTCGACGGCGACCTTCCTTCGATTCGCGGGGTGTATGCAGGCATGTATTCGAGATCGGCATGAGCCGAGCGAGCGATATCAAGATCATCGCGCATGCCCGCAAGGACGATCGCACCAGCTGCACTCTCGACGCAGATTTTCACCCGCTACTTACCGTCGCTGGGCAAGACCGGCCATCGGTCATTCGGATACACCAAG
>CAZFJU010000313.1:0-4192 GCA_964518995.1 uncultured Gammaproteobacteria bacterium | reverse complement strand
GTGCGTGCTGCTCGGCGGCCTGCCCGAGCTACTGGTGGAACTCCGATCGCTATCTTGGCCCGGCCGTGCTGCTGCAGGCGTATCGGTGGATCGTGGACAGCCGCGACGAAGCAACCGGCGAGAGGCTGGATGCGCTCGAAGATCCGTTCCGCTTGTACCGCTGCCACACGATTCTCAATTGCACGAAGGATTGCCCCAAGGATCTGAACCCGGGCAAGGCCATCGCCGAGATCAAAAAGCTGATGGTCGAGCGCCAGCACTGAGTGTCGTATGAGCGTGACGCTTCGGCGTCCGCCGCGATCAAGACTCGACTCATGACCATCGATGTCGGCAGGCTGAAATGGCGATCGCGGCGCGGCATGCGCGAGCTCGATGCCGTGCTGCGCGCGTTTCTCGATCATTCGTTCGAAAGTCTGAGCGATGCGGATAAAGCGCGCTATGACGCACTTTTGAATCTGCCGGACCCTGAGCTGTACGACTATCTTGTCCGGCGCTATGAGCCGGAAGATCCAGAGCTCGCGCGGCTCATCAGTCTCATTCGCGGCGACGCCGCACTCTGAGCAGCGCGCCAAGCACGCCGCCTGGGAGCTCCATCCCGCGCCATCACGGCTGCTCACGGCGTGGCGCGGCGTCGTGCACGCGCTTGCCATCGTCTCCGTCGTTCTTTGCGGTCTCGCTTGGCCGTTCAAGCTTGCGGCTATCGCGGCGCTGCTGGCGCATGCGGCGCTGCGCCGGGTGCCCGCGCCGATGTCGATCGCGCGCGATTCCGAAGGCTATTGGTCCTTGCCGTCCCTCGGTCTCGCGCGGCTGACGCTGCGGCCGGGCACGGCTGTCGGTCCGTTCTGGGCGCGCCTGACGCTAGGCTCTGCCGGCAGCCGATCCATAACCGTCCTGATGCTCGTCGATCAGCTCGACCGGGAAAGCTGGAGGCGATTACAGGCAGCGCTGCGCGGCGCAGCGCAGGCTGGCACGGTTTGAGCAGGACAGAGCAGAAGGTTTCACTTAGAATGAGTCTTGATGAAGCGACGGAGTCGAGTCTCCGCTACCGGTCAGTCGCTCTTCCCGGCGAGCGAACTTTTTGGTGAGGTATGCGGTCTACAGAAAGGCGTTTGATGGAACCCGGCACAGAACAGAAGTCGGGGAGCGGGGCATCCGACCTTGCTTTGGTCAAGCGCGTGCAGCAAGGTGACAAGTCGGCGTTCGACTTGTTGGTGGTCAAGTACCAACACCGGATCCTGAAGTTGATCATGCGGTACGTCAGAGATCCGTCCGAAGCGATGGACGTGGCGCAGGAAGCCTTTTTGAAGGCCTACCGAGCGGCCCCTTCGTTTCGCGGAGACAGCGCGTTTTATACCTGGCTGTATCGTATTGCGATCAACACCGCCAAGAACTATCTTGTCGCTGCAGGGCGACGTCCTACGCAGTTCGAGGTGGATCTGCAGGATCCGGAGCAGTACGAAGCGTTTGGCAAGCTTAGAGATCTCGATACACCCGAAGGGTTAGCGCTCTCGGACGAAATTCGGGAGGCAGTCAACGGCGCGATCGCCGATCTGCCTGAAGACCTGCGGACGGCGATACTGTTGCGCGAAATCGAAGGCATGAGCTACGAAGAAATCGCGCAGACAATGGAATGTCCCGTCGGCACAGTAAGGTCAAGAATTTTCCGCGCGCGGGAAGCCATAGATAAACGTATCGGTCCTCTGCTTCATTAGCGATGACTATGAGCGAACAGATACACGATCAAGTGTCGGCCTTCATCGACGACGAATTGTCAGCTGAAGAGTGTGCTTTCTTGGTTCGCCGCTTCGAACGTGATCCAGAATCGCGCACCCGGCTAGTACGGTATTCGCTCATCGGCTCCGCGCTTCGCGGCGAGCTCCATCAGCCCCATCCGGATTTGCTGCGCCGCCGCGTCCAAGATGCGCTGAATGGTGCGCCGGCGGCGGCGAGGCAGCCGGCCGCGACGCCGCTGCCTCCGCAGCGCGCGGGCCACGCGCGCTGGACGCGGCCGGCTATCGGGCTCGGGGTGGCGGCGAGCGTAGCGGTCGTATCTGTGCTGGTGGTGCGCAATCTGAATCAACCCGAAGTCGCCGGATCTGCGCCCGATACCGTGTTCTCTTCGATCGTGCCCGCGGATTCCGCGCAGCCGGTGCAAGTCAGCACACCCGTGCCGCCGATTCGCCTCACGAACTATATGCTTCATCATGGCGAGTACGCCCGGCTAAGCCGCACCTCCGTGCATTCGACGGTAGTCGGCTCGATGGAGCAGCCCTTCGTAATCGATGCCGTCATGGTCGATGACGCGCAGTCGCAAGCCGAGCGTGAACTCCGATGATGTCGGGCGGACATGCGTGGGCGCGGCTATCCTGCGCTTGCCTGATGTTCGTGACGGCCGCAGCGGGCGCGCAAGATGCCCGCGAGTGGTTGGCCCGCATGAACCGCGCGGTGGTCGAGGTGAACTACGAAGGCACGTTCGTGCACGTCTACGGCAACAAGTCCGAGACGATGAACATCGTGCATCGCAACCATCATGGCCAGATCAGCGAGCGCCTGCGGTCGCGTGACGGCGCGGGACGGGAGATCATCCGCGAAGAGGATGTCGTTCGGGTCATTCTGCCCGAGCAACGAATGGTGCTGATCGAGCCGCGCCGGGATGCCAGTGAACTCGTGTCTGCGCTACCGAGTTACTGCGCGGAGCTCGAGCCGCATTACGAGTTCACGCTCGGTGCCGGCACGCGCGTCGCGAATCGGCCGGTCAACGTCATCGCCATCAAGCCGAAAGACGAGTATCGATACGGCTACGCGTTGTACCTCGATCGCGAGACGGCGATGCCGTTGAAGTCCCTGCTGCTGAACGAGCACGGTGAGGTGATCGAGCAGATCGTCTTTACTCAAATTCAAATTTCCGACTTCATCCCGGCATCGGCCTTGCATCCGGAGATCGACACGGAGGGCTTTCAGTTCCTCCGCGCGGAGGCGCCGGCCCAGGATGACGTCTCGAATGTCTCGCCTTCCTGGCGCGCGTCGATGCTGCCGCCGGGGTTCCGGTTGTCGGCCGCGACGCAGAGCGCCATTGCCGGCTCCGACTATCCCGTTTCGCATTTGGTGTATTCCGACTGCCTCGCCACGGTTTCCGTGTTTATCGAAGATCCGCAAACCGACGCCGACATGGGCGAAGGCTTCTCGAGCGTCGGTCCGATGAACGCCTACTCGCGGAAGTTGAACGGGCGCTCCGCGACGGTGATCGGCGAGGTGCCGCCGCAGGTGGTGCGTTCGATCGCCCTGTCGCTCTCCCCGGAGTGAGCCTCTCGCAAAGTTGCCTGTCTGCGGACGCGATCGTTCGATCGGTCGACGCGGACGGCGAATTCGAGCTCGAATTCGATCCGGCGTCGCGCTGTGCCGGTTGCGCCGGGATGTGCGCGTGGCGGCGGGCGGATGCGGCGCCGGCGCGCATCCGGCTGCGCTCGAGCCTCGCGCTCGCGCCCGGAGCCCGGGTGACGGTCACGCTTCCGGCCGACCGCATCTTGTCGAGCGCGCTGTTGCTGCACGGCTCGCCGCTCGCGGCGGTGCTGATCGGCGGCGCAGGCGGCGCGCTGCTCACCGGCTCGGACGCGGGCACGCTGGCCGGGGCGCTCGTCGCGCTCGCGGCTGCGGTGCTCGGCACGCGCCAACTGCGCCGGCGGGCGGAGGAGACGACGCTCGCGCGGGCGTCGTTGGCGCTGCGCCGATGACCCGCGTGCTGACGCTGTACAGCCGCCCCGGTTGCCACCTGTGCGAGCAGGTCGAGATCGAGCTGCTCGAGATGCTGAGCGGTCGGCCGGTCGAGCTCCGGCTCGTCGATATCACAGAGGATCCGGATCTCGAACGCGAGTACTTCATTCGGATTCCCGTGCTGGCGGACGGCGCAACGGAGCTTTCCGAATACCCGCTCGACCGCGCGCGGGTCATGGCGTGGCTCGCCGAAAGCTCGGTGAGCAGCTGATAGAAGCGTCGGGCGTGGTCGCCGCTATAATGCACCGTCACCCCGCCCGCACCGGGATACCATGGAACGGATCCGCAATTTTTCGATCATCGCCCACGTCGATCACGGCAAGTCCACTCTAGCCGACCGGCTGATTCAACTGTGCGGCGGCCTGACGAACCGCGAAATGGCCGCGCAGGTGCTCGACTCGATGGATCTCGAGCGCGAACG
>CAZFJU010000312.1:0-4194 GCA_964518995.1 uncultured Gammaproteobacteria bacterium | reverse complement strand
CCTCTGGTGGATGCGATGCAAGGCGAAAACTGGCTCGAAAGCGCAGCGTACACAGGAGTACGTGAGCATTTCGAGCCAGTTTTCAACGCCGCAGCGCGCCGCCAGAGGCTTTTCCGGGCCGGAGGCTAGCGGACGCCGTGCTCCATGCGTACATCCAACAACGCCTGCCGCCCACCGCGCACCGCCTCGAGCGCGGCGCGCAGCGCGCCGGGCAGATCGGCCGGTTCGTCGACGCGCAGCGCAAAGGCGTCGGACGCTTCCGCGATCTTCGTGAATTCGGGCGACGGTGCGAGCTCGACCAGCGGCATCGGCTGCGCGGCGGCTGCCACGCCGTCCGGATAGACGACCCGGGTCGCGGAGTCGACGGCCTGCCAGCGGCCGTTATTGCAGACGATCGTCAGCACGGGCAGCTGAGCCGCGCGCGCCACGAGATGAAACGGGGTGGGGTTGCCGAACATGTAGCTGCCGTCGCCGACCGTCGTGATCACGGTGCGCTCGGGGGCCGCAAGCTTCGCGCCTAGCGACGCACCGAGCCCGAAGCCGAGCCCGCCGCCGATGCCGACACCCACCAGGCTGCCGGGCATGTCGAGCGCAAGCTGATGCGGCCATGCGCCGAGCTCGGTGATGACCAGCCCATCCTCAGGCAGTGCGGCGCGCACGCACTCGCCGAGCCAGTCGTAGCGAATCGGCTTCGCGGTTTGTGCTTCGGCCAGCGTCTGCTCGCGGCGGGCATTCAGCTCCGCGCGATGCGTGGCCATCTGCTCGCGGCGGGCGGCGATCTTCGCCGGGTCGCCCGGCTGCGCCGCCAGCGCGTTGACGAGCAGGCGCAGGGCCGTGCGGGTGCTGCCCGGAATGGCGACGTCCGCCGGAAACGAGCGAATCGGATATCGGGCCCACAGCGGGTCGACGCCGAGATGGGCCACCTTGACGTGCGGCGCCGGCGAGAAAGCGCGTGGAAACCACGGCACCTCGGCGTCGACGACGACGATTAGATCGGCCTCCGACAACAGCGTGCCGCCGGCCTGCCCGAGGCTCATCGGGTGACTTGCGGGCAGG
This sequence comes from uncultured Gammaproteobacteria bacterium, assembly GCA_964518995.1. Taxonomy (GTDB): domain Bacteria; phylum Pseudomonadota; class Gammaproteobacteria; order Steroidobacterales; family Rariloculaceae; genus ZC4RG20. The sequence goes on along the minus strand of CAZFJU010000312.1, from coordinate 3,138 downwards.
TTCACGCAGGTTGCGCCCGGCTCGGCGACCGGCACCGCAAAAGTCTCGGCCAGCTCTGCAAGGGCGGCGGCGGCGGCGAGATCCCGGCCGACGTGGCTGGTCACGATCAGCGGCCAATCCGCGGCGGCGATCCATTCGGCGACCGTCTCGATGTGGCTCGGACTCGGCTGCGGCTCGGCCAGGACCGGTGCGCCGGGCGCCGCGGCGTCGGCGTCCACGACGTTCGGGTTCGCGAGCACCTCGCGGGGCAGCGTGAGATACACAGGGCCGCGCGGCTCGGTCAACGCGACATCCAGCGCCCGCCCCACGACCTCGTCGACCGGCTGCCCGGCGCGCAGCTCGAAGTCCCACTTGGTGTACTCGCGCACGATGCCGGCCTGGTCGAAATTCTCCTGACCCCAATGGATCGGCGCCGAGCGGGAGGCGATATGGCCGCGCTGCGTGATCGGCGTGCGCCCGGCCATCAGCAGCAACGGTACGTTGTCCCGATACGCATTCATCAGCCCGCAGACAGTGTTCGCGGTACCGACCGTGACGTGCACCATGACAGCGGCCGGCCGGCCCTTGACCAGGTAATAGCCGTGCGCCATCGCGACGGCCAGGTTCTCGTGCGGCACCGTGATGAAGCGGGGAATCTCCTCCGGGCGAGCGCCGAGCTTGGCGAGCGCTTCGATGATCGGCGCAAAATCGGTGCCCGCGTTGGCGAATACATATTCAATGCCGCGGCGGCGCAGCGCCCGCAAGAATGCTTCCGCAACCGAGATCTGATCCTGTTTTGCGCCCTGCATGAAGATTCCTGAAGCTGTTTCCGGGAAAGGCCGCTGAAGTTACCACATCGCGGCGCGGACAAAGGCGCCCGGGGAGCGGCTCACTCGAGCCAGGCGTCGAGGCGCGGCGTCGCGAGCTCCGCGATCGCGTGCTCGTTGAAGGCGCGGTAGGCCGACCAGTGGGCGATCTTGTCCGCCACTTCGAGCGCCTGCGTGCCGCGCGCATGCTCGAGCTGGGCGCGATAGCCGGCGAGCTGCCCGCCCGCGTAGTCGTTGCAGTGCTCAAGGAATTTCGTGACCAGGGCCTTCTTGTCGTCCAGCGTCATTGCAGGGTCTCCGCTTTCGTTGTTGTCGATGGGGCCTCGATGGGCTCGGTGCCGCACCGTGCGCACCGTCGATGATAGCGGGGCCGTTGCGGCGACCGCGTTCTCGACCGGGCTATGCGGAAGGATAGTCAGCAGGTAAGCTCGGATGGCGCGGGGGCATGCGCGCCGCCCCTGCTTCGCGGAGTGCCGGTCGAAAGATCCCGCCCGCTGGATCCGGCGCTCGAGGTGTGCAGACGAGGTTCCGATAGGACAAGTCGTGTTCGAGCTGTTATTCAAGTATTCACCCGAGACCTTCTCGCGCTCCGAATTCGTCTTTGCGAGCGATCTGTCGATGATCTGGCTCGTGCTGCTCGCCGCGGCGGGCACGGCGATCGTCGGGGTAAGCATCGCGCGGATGCGGCAGGATCTGTCGTGGCCAAAAGCGGCGACCATCGGCGGGCTGCAGGCGGTGCTGGTGATCATCGTGCTCGTGCTGATCTGGCGCCCTGCGCTCGTCACGCAAACGCTGCGGCCGCAAGAGAATTCCGTCGCCGTGCTGCTGGATACGTCCGCGAGCATGAGCTATGGCGAGGGCGAGCGCTCACGTTTGCAGCAGGCCGTCGCCGCGCTCGGCAGCGATACGCTGCCGGCGCTGTCCGCCGATTTCGCGGTCGATCTGTTCGCATTCGATACCGCGCTCGTCGATTTGCCGTCCGTCAACGAGGTTCCGGCGCCAGGCGCGCAAACCCGTATCGGCGACGCGCTGCTGTCGGTTCTACGCGCGGCGCAATCCGGCACGCTCGGCGCGGTCGTGCTGGTCAGCGACGGCGCGGATAACTCCAACGAGCTCGATACGGCGCGCATCGCGGAGATCGCGAGCCATGGCATTCCGGTCCATACGGTAGGGGTCGGCCGCGAGCGGCTCCCCGAGGACGTGGAGCTCGCGGATGTGATCGTGCCGGCGCGCGGGCTCGCCGGCTCGACGGTCAGCGCCGAAGTCAGCATCCGCCATGCGCGCGCGGCGGATGTCGCGCTCAAGGTGTACGACGGCGACGCCATCATCGCGTCCGAGACGATCCGTCTGCCGGCGCGTCCGGGCGTCACGACCCGCTCAGTCGATATCGACGTCGGCGAGCCGGGTATTCGCGATTTGCGCTTTGCGCTCGACGCACTGCCGGGCGAGCGGAACCTCATCAACAACACGCAGCTGCGGCCGATGGAGGTACCGCGCGAGCGCCGCCACGTGCTCTACATCGAAGGCGAGCCGCGCTGGGAGTACAAGTTTATCCGTCGCGCGCTCGACAAGAACACGTCGGTGCGCTTGGCCAGCCTGCTGCGCACCACGGCCAACAAATTCTACCGCCAGGGCGTCGAGTCCGGGGACGAGCTTGCCGATGGCTTCCCGACTGACGAAGAGGCGCTGTTCCACTACGACGCGCTCGTGATCGGCAGCTACGAAGCCGCATCGTTGACGCCCGAGCAGCAGCAGATGATCGTCGATTTCGTCAGCCGCCGCGGCGGCGGGCTGCTGATGCTTGGGGGGCGCCGTGGTCTTGCCGACGGCGGCTGGGGCGCGACGGCTCTGGCCGATGTGTTGCCGGCGCGGCTGCCGACGCTCGAGGCGGCAAGCTTCATTCGTTATCCCGCGAAGGCGCATCTGACCCGCGACGGCGAACGCTCCCTGCTGGCGCGGCTCGAGCGCGACGATCAGGCCAATCGCACCAGCTGGTCCGAGATGCCGGACATTGCCGATTTTCAGTATCTCGACGAGCTGAAGCCGGGCGCGGTCACTCTTCTCGAAGCCGACGTGCAGGGCGGGCGCGAGCCGTTGCTGATCCAACAGCATTACGGTCTCGGCAACGCGTACATTCTTGCGACCGGTGGAACGTGGCGCTGGCAAATGTTGCTGCCGCACGAGGACCAGCGGCACGAGACGTTCTGGCGGCAGCTGCTGCAGACGCTGTCCGGGGCCGCGCCGCGGCGAGTCAACCTGACGACCGAGCGGTCGTTCTACGGGGACGAAAGCCGCATCTCGTTGCGCGCGGAGGTGCGCGACAACAAGTACC
>CAZFJU010000311.1:0-4206 GCA_964518995.1 uncultured Gammaproteobacteria bacterium | reverse complement strand
TCGAGCGATCCGCGGCGGGCTTCGTGCATGGGCGTATCCGTCTCGACGGCGGCGAGCTCGCGCTGCGCGACATTGCCGCCGAGTCGCTGGTTTTGGATGCCGCGGTGGACGGCACGGCCGAGGCGCTGCGCGTCGACGTCACGGAGCTCGTTGCGAGACAGGTGAGGTGGCGGGACGTTACTGCCGACCTCGAACTTTTCGTCGGTACCGTCGACGTGGCCGGCGACGCGTGGCGCGTCGAAGGCCGCGGCACGATGGCCGCGAGCGGGGAGCTCGCGTCGATCCGTTTCGACGACTTGCGCGTGGATTGGGCCGGCACGGCCGCAGGGGACGCTGAGCGGCTCGTGCTCGGCGCGGCCGACTGTATCGCCGCGAGCGTGGCGGCGCTGACGAGCGGCGTCACAAGCGTTACCGGGCTCGCGCCCGTGTGCGTGTCGCCGGGCGAGGACGGTGTCATCCTCGTTCGGGAGCGGAGCACCGGGCAGACCACTTTTTCGTTCGCGCTCGACGAGGCGCCGTTCGCCATGCGGCTTCGTCGGCCGGACGCGGAGCACGAGGTCGAGGGCCGCTGGCCGGCCGTCGTCGTGGATGGCGCCGTGACCGACGCGGGCCACGCAGAATGGTCCGCGCGCTTCGCGGGCGGTGCGCTGACGGTGCCGCACGCGGCGTTCGCGCTCAACGGTATCGACGGCTCCGCGGCGCTGCGCGACGGTGTGTTGACCTCTCTCGCCCTGCAGATTGCGCGGGTGCAAAGCCTCACGACGCCGGCGCCGCTCGTGCCGGTCGGTCTCGAGCTCGCCGCGGAGCGGCGCGGCGAGTCCCTCGATTTCAATGCGATCGTGTCGAACGATCTCGGCGATTTCGTGCTCGAGGCCGACGGCCGATATCAGGACGGCGCCGCGACGGCCGCGGTCGAGCTGTATCCGCTGCGGCTGGTGACGGGCGCGGTCGAGCTCGGCGACGTCTCGCCTTGGCTGGCCGGGTACGTCCCGCAAGCATCGGGTGTGATCGCGTTTGACGGCAGGGTCACTTGGGCGGGCAGCGAGCTTGGCGGCAGTGGCACGCTCAGCGTCGACGAGCTGAGCGTGCCGATCGCCGGCGTCCGGATTGCGGGGCTCAGCACCGAGCTGCACCTGACGAGCCTCGTGCCGCCGGTCACAGCGCCGGAGCAGACCGTGACGATCGCGCGGCTCGAGCTCGGCATGCCGCTCGAGAACGGGATCGCCGTGCTCGAGCTCGATGCCGACGGCGTGCTCGCGATGCAGGGCCTCGAGTTCCAGCTCGCCGGCGGACGGCTGTTCGCGGAGCCGTTCATCGTCGATTCAGGCGCGGCGGACGATATTGCAGTCGTGCTTCGAGCCGAGGACATCGAGTTGGCGCAGTTTCTTGCATTGAGCGGCATCGAAGGGTTGGCCGGCACTGGGGAGCTTTCGGGACGCATCCCGGTGCGGCTCGTCGACGGCCGGATCCGGCTCGACGAAGGCCTTCTCGCCGCAGAGACGAGCGGCGTGCTGCGCTATACGCCGAACAATCTGCCCGAGTTCTTGCGCGGAGACGATGTACGATCGACTATGCTGCGCGAGGTGCTGACGCGGTTCGAGTATGAGGAGTTGTCGCTATCCGTGTCTGGTGAGTCCGGACCGGGCGCGCAGCAGCAGCTGACGTTGAGCGCACGGGGCGCCAATCCTGATTTTCTGGACGGCCACCCGATCGAGCTTGCGTTCAATTTTGCAGGGCCATTGCTCGGTGCCGTGCAAAGCGCCGTCGATCTTTCGGGCGCGGCGGAGCTCGAGCAGCTGTTCGAGCAGCAGGATACCGAGAACGAGGAGAACCCCCAATGATCGCAAGCCGTACTGCCCGAGGCCTGCCCGCCGCCGTCATGGCATGGGCCATCGCGCCGGTGCTCGTGACAGTGCTCGTGACAGGCTGCGCCGTGAAACTGCAGGCGCCGGCCGAGCCGATTCGCTTCGACGTCAATGTGAATATCACGGAGCAGAAGCGGCTCGAAATCGACCAGGAGCTGCTCGCGCTGATTCGCCGCAATCCAGAGCTGTTCGGCTTGACGGCGAGTGACCTCGCCGAGTCTTCCAATTAGAGCAGGGAACCGACATGGCGCTCATAAAGAGAATTTGGATCATGCTCACGATGCTAACCGTGAGCTTCGCAGTGCTTGCGCAGGGCGATCTCGCCGGCGCGAAGGCGCAAGGAGAGATCGGCGAACGGCCGGACGGCCTGATCGCAGTCGTCGCGACGTCATCGCCCGCGCTCGAAGCGATCGTCGCCGAGGTCAACGCCGAGCGCATGGCGGAGTATCGGCAGATCGCCGAGGACACCGACGTGCCGCTCGAAGCGGTGCAGGCACGCGCTGGGCGGCAGATCATCGAGCGTCTGCCCGCCGGTCAGTATTTCATGGATGCGGCCGGCCGCTGGCGGCAAAAATAGCGGCTCCGGCGGCCTGAACGCGGCCTTCTCGCGGGCTCGCGCCGCGTTCGATTTCCCCTTAGTATCGATGAGCGCGTCGCAGCTTTTCGCGACCCGCCGCCATAAGACAACCGAGGGGAAACATCTATGAAAAACGGCGCGTTTCGCGTGCCCGCGTTGGCCGCAGTGTCGTTGATCGGTTCTGTCGCCGTTGCCCAGCAGGTCGCCGATATCGGCTTCCAGAGCGTCGGCCGAGGCGCTCCATTGAGCGCGGATCTGAACGACTATCAGATGACCGGCGCGACGATGCGTAGAGTCGACAACGATCCGCTTCGCGCCGAGGATGGCTTCGTGGGCTCGGCACGCGCCGGCGAGACGCCTGAAGGCATCGAGCCGCTCGAGATCGATATCTTCACCACTGCCGATTTTTACGCGGACGAGGCGCTGTGGGACGATCCTCGCTACTTCCGCTGCAATAGCCCGGCTGCGCTCGAGGATCTATGGGGCGGCAATCGCGTTGGTCTCATCGGCGACGATCCGCCGGCGTCCGCAGCGTGGGGCGTATGCGATCGCGACTACCCGCGCGAAGCTATCGTCAGCCCGTATCCGTTCGAAACCGCGGAGGCGCACTACCAGGCGCTGCGCGAGGAGACGAAGCAGCGCGGCGGTCCGACCGAGCACACGTACGCCACGGTGCCGGGCGAGTGGACGGGGATCTACATGCATCCGGGCCGCACGCCGAACAACCAATATTGGTTCCGTATGCGGCATGTGCAGACGCCGACGATCTTGTCGCTGCTGACGCCCGAGTATAAAAAGCGAATGGTGCAGGAAGCCTATCACCACGCCAACTCGAACCAGCCGCAGTGGCCGTCGCAGTATTGTTGGCCGGAAGGCTTCATGCGCCGTTGGCACGAGGCCGCCGTATGGGATCACTACATCATGGTGACGCCGCAGGTCGTGCAAATTCTGGCCGGCGTCGCGCGCAACTTCATCACCAACATCCATATCGATGCCGAATTCAAAATGGACGGCGTGGTGCCGTACCTCAGCGAGCAGGTGCCGCGCTGGTACGGCGAGACGATCGGCTTCTGGGACGAAGACACCTTGATCACGTGGACGTCCAACATCCAGGGCTGGATGACTCACGCGGCGTTCGAGCACTCGAACATGATGCAGACGATCGAGATCTATACGCCGAATCGTGACGAAGACGGCAATTTCCTAGGCTTGAATCACGAAGCGATCTTCTATGATCCCGAGGCGCTGGTCGAACCGGTCCGTATCGTTCGCAACTACGTGAAGACGAGCGACTACAACGAGGGCAGCCCGTACGTCTTCATCGAGTGCGTGCAGACCATCTTCCCGGTCAAGGGCACGAGCACGCCGGTTTCACCGGGCACCGTTATCGAATACGAGGTGCCGGATATGTACGGCCGCCCGTGGGCGCAGATGTGGGAGAAGTACCACGAGGAGGGCATGGAGCGCGCCGAAGAAGAGGATATCTTCAGCTTCGAGTAGCCGGCGCGTCGCCGGTCTGTGCGGCCGCATGCATCCTTGGCGCGATGCATGGGGCCGCATCGTTAGCAGGGGCTACTCGGCGCGCGCGTCGACGCTCGACGTGAAGCCCTGCTCGAGCCAGCCCTGCCAGCGTGTGATGCTGGCGTCTCCGCCGGCGCAACCGCCGTCCGCCGGATTGACGAACGTGCCGTCCTCGAGCTGTGCCCAGCCGATCGCGCCGCCGGGCCGACCGTCGCGCAACGGGCAGAACATGAACGTGACCGT
>CAZFJU010000310.1:0-4232 GCA_964518995.1 uncultured Gammaproteobacteria bacterium | reverse complement strand
GAGCTCTATCGCGTGCCGGAGCCGGGCTTCGGGCCGCGCGGGCTCGACGTCGACCGCAACGGGGTCGTCTGGACGTCGCTCGCGGGCAGCAGCCACATGGCGAGCTTCGACCGCAACCAATGCAGCGTGCTGAACGGCGAAGGCGTTCGCGACGGCGGTCACTGCGACGAGGGCTGGTCGCTCTACCGCACCGACGGTCCCACCTTCACGGGCACCGACGTGCCGGCAGACTTCCAGTACTACAACTGGGTGGACCTATGGAACGTGGCAGGGTTCGGCGAGAACATGCCCTGGGCGCCCGGCGGTAACTCCGATGCGCTGCTGATGCTGGATCCGGAAAGCGGCGAGTGGCTAACGTTCCGCGTGCCGTATCCGCTCGGCTTCTTCCAGCGCCTGATGGATGGCCGCATCGACGATCCGGATGCGGGCTGGAAGGGACGCGGCATCTGGGCCAACTACGGCACGCATCTCGCGTGGCACATCGAAGGCGGGCTCGGAACGAAAACCAAGATGGTGAAGTTCCAGTTCCGTCCGGATCCGCTGGCCCACTAAGGGCCGCACGAAGGCGGCGCCGAGATCAGGCGTGCGGCGGTCCGGCCTTTGCGCCGGCGCCGCGCGCCTCGGTGCGCCGCAGTCGGCGCACGCGGAACAGGCGCGGGGACGCGGGCAGCCGCCGAAGCCGCGCGCCGGCCGGTTTTCGATGCGCAGTCACCGTCGACACCCGGATCGACGCCGCCACCGCGCGAACGGTGGGCCGCCACGTAATCAGCGACAAGTTGCCGGCGCGGTCCTCGACGAGCGCCGTGCAGCTCTCGACCCAATCGCCGTCGTTGCAGTAGATGAGCCCGTCTACATCGGCGAGCTCGGCGCGGTGAATGTGTCCGCAGATGACGCCGTCGAGGCCCGCTTCGCGTGCCGCCTGCACGGTCGCCCGGCGGAAGCGCTCGACGTAGCGGTGAACGAAACCGAAGCTCGATTTCACACGCTGCGCGAGCGACCAATACGGGCGGCCGCTCACTTCGTGTAGCCAATGCACGAAGCGATTCAGGTCGAGCAGCGTGCGGCACGCCTGCGCGCCGATCGCGACACCGAGGCCGCGGCCGCGTACGACGTTGTCGAACCGATCTCCATGCAGCACCAGCAAGCGCTTGCCGGCGGCCGTCGTGTGCACGCTTTCGGCCACCACCTCGATATTGCCGAACGTCCTGCCGACGAATCTGCGCAGCTCTTCGTCGTGGTTGCCGGGGATGTAGATGACCCGTGTGCCGTCGAAGCTCTTCTGCAGAATCGTGCGCAGCACTTCACTGTGACTGTCCGGCCAGTAGAAATCCTGACGCAGGCTTTCCAGATCGATGATGTCGCCGACGAGGTAGAGCACCTCGCAACGCGTGCGGCGCAGAAAATCGAGCACCAGCGTCGCCCGGCACGACCGCGATCCGAGGTGCACATCGGATAACCACACGGTCCGCAGCGCGTCCATGTGCATGCTGAAGCTCATTCCGCCGGGGTCCTCGTTGCGGTGGGAGGCGCAGAGTGTAACCACTTGCGCGCGGCGCGCACGGTTACGCGTCCCAATTTGAGGCGCGGATATTACATGCGTTCGGGACGGCGAGGAGGATAGCGGTCGAACGGCGCCGGCGTAGGTCACACCGGCGCCAAACCGACGGTTACGAGCGGCCGGTCTACTCCCCGGCGTTGATGTCGAAGATCGCGGCGTCCGGCGGCGGCTGACCATATATGCTCATGCCGCTCGAGCGCGGCGGGATCGGCAGCCCGGCGGCGATCGCTTCGGCCACTTGCTGCTCATATGCGCGCTCGCCGCTCAAAGCATGGCCGACCGCGCCGTTCCCTTCATGGCAGGAGTACTCGTACATGTAGTAGTCCGGCTGGGTCGTCCACATCGTGCGCACCGTGAACGGCGCCGTGTAGGTGTCGGGGTCGTTCACGGTGATCTGGTACTCGATCATCTCCGGATCGACGCGCCGCAGACGCTCGGTGGTGCGCAGCTTCGTGCTGTGCGGGCCGCCGCCGACGCTGGTCTTGTCGGTGTAGCCTTGACCTTCGATGACCAGCGTGTCGCCGTCCCAATAGCCGCGGCTGTTGCCCGGATACTGCTTGATCGCGTCGTCGAGATGCGGGCGGCCGTCGAGCGGAATCACGCGCGTATCGTGAATCATCTCGTAGATGATCGTGATCGTATCCGGGCTCTGCGCAATGCGGATGCCGTTGCCATAGATCGCAGCACCCATTCCGCGGTTGAGGCCGAGCGTGATGCAGCGGTCATACAACGAGAAGTCGTCGAAGCTGTCGAACGGCCCGGGGCCAAATGTCCCCTGGCCGCGCACCTCTTCGGCGCGCGCGCGGCCGAGATCGTTGAGCGGCGGCGTGCGGCCGTCCGGCGGGTCGATGACGAGCGACGTGTACCCGAACGTGCGCGTGCCCCATTCGTTGCGCAGGAACGTTTCTTGGTTCACGGCCCGGTCCCGCCCGGAGTGCTGCTGCGCAGCCCGCCGAAGGAACTCCTCCGGCGGCAGGGACTGGGCCGTGCCGTGCTGCGGTTGCCGGTCGCGGCCGATGCCGCGCATGTCGTCGGTGCTCCACGTGCCCTCGAGGCTTGGGGCGCCCCACGACGTCGTCGGCCCGGTCCAGCTCGAATCCCGAAAGGCTGCGGTCGTCTCCTCCGCCGGGGTCCGCCGGTCCTCCGGCAGCTCGATATCCGCCGGCGGCGGCTGGGCCAGCGCCGAGGACACGGACGCGGCAAGCAGCGCCGCAGCGGCCCGGAGACCTTGTCGTTGAATGGTCATTCTCATCCGCTCCTCTACGTCACGCGGGCGCGCTCTGGCCGGCCCTCCTCGGCAATTGCCGATGGCGAACGATCTCCCCCGGGCCTGCCCGCCTCGTTTCGTGACAGCGTCGTCGCCACTTGCCGGATAATACGACAGCAAGGATGATTTCCGTACGCAGCCGCTCGCTCAGCCGGTCGGCGAGCGGCGGGCAGCGTGGGCCGCCACGACTTCCGCCACGCATGCCGTCACCCGCTTCCCCGTCTCGATGTGCAGGAACTCGTTCGGACCGTGGGCATTCGACTGCGGGCCGAGCACGCCCGTCACCAAGAACTGAGCCTCCGGGAAGCGTTCCCCGAGCATGCTCATGAACGGGATGGTGCCGCCCGTGCCCATATACATTGCGGCATGGCCGAAATGCCGGCGGGACGCGGCTTGCAGCGCCTGCTCGAGCCACGGCGCGGTCGACGGTGCATTCCAGCCGGCCATGCTGGAGTCGATCGCGAAAGTGACCTGCGCGCCGTACGGCGGTTCCGCCTCGAGCACAGTCTGCACGCAGCGGGCGGCTGCTTGCGGATCGACGCCGGGGGGCAGACGGAACGACAACTTTACGCTCGTGAACGGCCGCAGCACGTTGCCCGCGTCCGCGAGATCCGGCAAGCCTTCGGCGCCGGTGACGGCGAGCGCCGGGCGCCACGTGCTGTTCAGCAGCAGCTCGGCAGGATCCTCGGCGACCGGGCGCATGCCGGATACGAGCGGCAGCTTGGCGTGCACGCTCGCGCCGAGCACCGCGGCCGCGGCGCTCGCCTGCTCGCGCCGCTCGGGCGGAATTTCGCCCCAAAGATCGTCGAGCAGAATGCGGCCCGTCGCGACATCCTCGACGCGGTCCAGCCGCTCGCGCAGCACTCTGAAGCTCGACGCGACGATGCCGCCGGCCATGCCGGAGTGCACGCCTTCGCGCAGCACGTCGACGCGCAGGGTGCCGGTCACGTTGCCGCGCAGCGCGTTCGTGATCCAGAGCTGGTCGTAGTTGCCGCATTCGGCGTCGAGGCACACGACGAGCGACGGTTGGCCGAGCCGATCCGCGAGCGCGTCGACGTAGGCCGGCAGGTCCGGGCTGCCGCTTTCCTCGCTGGCCTCGATCAATATGACGCAGCGCGCGTGCTCGATGCCCTGATCGGCGAGCGCGCGCAGCGCGGTCAGCGAGCCGAACATCGCATAGCCGTCGTCCGCGCCGCCGCGGCCGTAGAGCTTGCCGTCGCGGATCACCGGCGTCCACGGCGCGAGTCCCTCGCTCCAGCCGGTAAACTCGGGCTGCTTGTCCAGATGACCGTACATCAGCACGGTGTCCGGCCCGCGGCCGGGCACCTCGATCAGCAGCACCGGCGTGAGGTTCGGCAGGCGCACGATCTCGACAGTCATGCCGGGCAGCGCATGCTGCTCTGCCCA
>CAZFJU010000309.1:0-4254 GCA_964518995.1 uncultured Gammaproteobacteria bacterium | reverse complement strand
GGGCTGGCCGAGCATCGCTGCTTCCGCCTCGATGCCGCCGACTCCCCAGCCGAGCACGCCGAGACCGTTCACCATCGGCGTGTGCGAGTCCGTGCCGACCAGGGTGTCCGGATAGGCCTGCGGACGTTCGCCGGACCCGCCGTTTTCGTCCGTCGTGAACACCACCCGCGCGAGATACTCGAGGTTGACCTGGTGGACGATGCCGGTGTTCGGCGGCACGACTTTGAAGTTTCGGAACGCCCGCTGACCCCACTTCAAGAACGCATAGCGCTCGCGATTCCGCTCATAGTCGCGGTCCAGATTGATGCGGAACGCGTCGGGGGAGCCGAACGCGTCCACTTGCACCGAGTGATCCACGACGAGCTCCACCGGCTGCAGCGGGCTGATCTTGGCCGGATCCCCGCCGAGCGCTGCCATCGCATCGCGCATTGCGGCGAGGTCGACGATCGCCGGCACGCCGGTGAAGTCCTGCAGCAGCACGCGTGCGGGCGAGAAGGCGATCTCCTTGCGCGGCTTCTTCTTGGGATCCCAGCGCGCAAGCGCCAGGATATCGTCGCGCGTGACCGAGACGCCGTTCTCGGTGCGCAACAGGCTCTCGAGCAGAACGCGCAGCGAGAACGGCATGCGCTTGACATCGATGCCGCTGTTCTCGAGTGCGCTCAGGCGATAAAACTCGTACTCCTGACCGCCGACGCGCAGCGTCGAGCGCGTGCTGAAACTATCGGACATGATTCTCCCTTCCTTCCGTGGGACGAAATCGCCGCTTGATGTCGATGCCGAAAACGATGTACGCGATGCCGGCAAAGATCAGGTCGATGCTGAGAAAAAGGCCGAGAACCCATACGCTGTTCACGGGCCAGCCGGCGGCGATGATGACGCCGATGATCAAGGTGAGCGCGCCCGAGGCGAGCACCCAGCCCCACCCCTTGATCGGCCGTAGACCGAACCCCGCTATCGTGCGGACGATGCCTGCGACGATCAGCGCGGCGGCGAGCAGGAGGGTCAACGCGGACGTCGCGAGCACCGGATTTCGGAACGTGACGATGCCTGCGATCACGTAGAGCACGCCGAGCAACAGCCAGAGCGCTAATCGCCCCCATTGACCGCGGATCGGGAAGGCAAAGATGATCTGTGCGATGCCGCCGACGATCATCATCGCGCCGATGAACAGCACCGAGACCGCGGTAGCGAGAAACAGATTGGCGAGACCGATGATTCCGGCGACAAGCACCACCGCACCGATCGCCACCCACCACCCCCAGGGGGCGCGCACGCGGTTCGTCGCCGGGTAGTCGCCATTCTCAATCGTGCTAGACACGGGCCACCTCCGGGACGAGCCACGTCGAACTGACCGCAACACCGGGGCGCAGAGCCCCCGCGCGGAGCTTTAATAGCGTGCCGACAAGGCGCGTCGATAGCAATAGAACAATCTGCTCTGCCGATGGCGTACCGAGTCCCGCGATGGAAGGCGGCGAGTATCGCCCGCATTGAGCTGGCCGCAGCGCATCGAGCTGGCCGCAGCGCATCGAGCTGGGCCCGGATCGCGTAAACGATCTCGTGCCGGTGCGTGGCCGGCGAGGCTTGGCGCCGACGAGGTGCGGCGGAGAGGGGCGGGCCCCGGCGGGCTACTGGATGGAGCGCCGCGCACGGATGCGGCCCTTCCTGATCGCGTGACCCGTGGGGACTCGTGGGCTACCCCGGGGCGCCCCTGGCGTCACCGCCAGGGGCGCGAAGGCCTCCGAGCTAAAGGGCTACCCCGTCAGAAATCCATGCCCATGTTGAAGGAGTAGCGACGGCCCACCAGATCGTCGAACGGGCTGAAGCTTCCGTAGCCGGCACGTGGATCGCGCAGATCGTATCCGCCCGGCCGCGGCTTCTTGTCGAACAGATTGCTGACGCTGATCGACGCGTTCACCGGGCCGAATTGCGTTCCTGCCGTCAAGTTGAACAGGTTGACCGCTTTGTAGCCGGCGTGCTGCAGGCTGGTTCGCAGTGTCGGCGCGGCCGAGCCCGTTGCGTTGACCACCGTCGCGAAGTTCGTTCCGGTGTCGGTGGCATCCCGGTAGTTCCAGGTCAACGTGATCCGATGACCCCGACCCCAGCTATAGGTGACGCCCGTGTTGGAACGGAACTTCGCCGCACCGCCGAACCCGGCATAGTCTGCCAGCTCATCGGCACCGTAACGCTGGATCTGATCGATCAGGAAGTTCAGGTTGGTGTTGACGAACAGCGTGCCCGGCAACGTGCCCGGCGCGGAGCTCCAGCGCATGCTGACGTCCACACCGCTGATCTCCAGCTTGCCCTCGTTCGCGAATGAGTTGTAAACGCGCACGAGGTTGCCGCTGACCGGATCGCGCTCGATGTACTGGCAGAATCCGCGCGGGTCATCCAGCGAGTAGGTCGGGTTCAGGCCGTTGATGTTGAAGCAGCTGTTCATGATCGTGCCGGACGACTGCACCTCGATCGGATCGGACACCTTGGCCTTGTACCAATCGATCGTGCCGGTGATCCCTTGCAGCTGCGGACGCTGGAACGGAGAACGGAAGGCGACACCGAGAGTCCAGGTATCGCCCCGTTCGTTCTCGAGGTTCGGATTTCCGACCACGAGCGCCGCGCCGCCGCCGACGTCCCACTCGTTCTGGTTCACGTGGAACTCGGACGCGTTGTTGCCGCCCCAGGCGTTGATCATCGCGCTGCACAGCGCTTGCAGCTGGGCACGGATGGCCGGGTCGGTGGTGTCGCTATTGTTGAGCGTGGAACCCGGCGTCGGGCCCGGGAACGCGTTGGCGAAGGCGGGGTTATTCCGGCACGGATCGGTCGGAATGGCGCCGAACTGCGCGCTGGCGCTCGGTGTGGCGAACAGCTCGGACATGTTGGGGGCGCGTTCGGCACGGTTGTAGCCGCCTCGAACACGCAGCCACTGCGCCGGGCTCCAGCTGCCGAGCACCTTGTAGGTGCTAACCTCCTGGCCCGTGCTGTACTCCGAATAGCGAGCGCCCAGCTCGAGCTCCAGCTCCTGAATAATGCGCCAGCCGCTCACCAGCGGAATCAGCAGTTCGCCATACACCTCCTTCGCGTCTACCGACTCATCGATATGCCCGGCGCCGAACTGGCCTGCCGACGTATCCGTGATGTAGTCTCGCTCACGCAAGGAATCCGGCGTGTACTTATATTGGTTATCCCGGTAGCTGACGCCTACCGCCCCGCGCACTTCGCCGGCCGGCAGATTCGCCACATGGCCCTGAGCGTTCAACTCGAAGATTTTCTGCTTCATCGAGTTGCGGTCCATCTGGTTGGACAGCAGCGCATCGATACAGTCTTGCGAGACGACGTGATTGGGCTCGAACGGGCCCAGACCACTGGTACAGGTCAGATATTTCGAGCTCAGGCCCGTCTCTGTGTACCCTTTGCCATAGTTCGGCGCAGACAGGATACGTTGATAGGTATTGAGCGACGTAAAGCCGACGTACTCCGTTTGCGTGTCCGACCGGCCGTGCGAGGTGTAGAACTCCCAAGTCCAATCCGAGAGGCCGAGATCCCCGCGCAGGCCGACGGCCAATTGATACAGCTGCCCCGTATTGTTCGTGCCGCGCGGCGGCAGATAGGCGAGCTGCTGGTTGATCTGCCAATTCGAGTTCGGCCCGCAGGTGTTCAGAGGCAGCCCTGTATTCGGATCGATCTCGATGATGTAGTCGGCCCCGCTTGCGGGATTGGTGAGCACCCCGGGTGCGCCTGGGTTGGCGGCAAGGATGTAGTTGTTGCAGGCGGACAAGCCTCGGAACGGGTTATTCGCATTCAGGCCCGTGCTGCCGATAACCGCCGTGTCCGGGCGTGACGCGAGCAGCACGGCCAGCTCGTCCGGCACCGGGAACGCTTCCGACACCAGGCAGCCGCCCATCGGTGCGCATTCGGTCCCGCGGGTTCCGCCGGGGAGATATTCGCTCCGGGTCTGCCCCAGCGTTTGCCCGGGCGCCGGGTTAGTGATCACCGAGGGCAGATAAACGGCTTCCGAATGGTACGGAATGATAACGCCGAAGCCGCCGAGGAATGGCGCGGGCTCCCGGCGCGTCGACGTATTTGAGTTCGCGAAGTGGAAGTTGGCGAACGCTTCCAGCCGATCGCTGAAATCGAAGGTCGCACGGCCGAGCATGTTGTAAGCATCGCGCGGACTCGACAGCCAGCGGCCGTAGTCGACGCGGTTGACGGTGGGGTTGCAAAGCTCCCCCGGGAACGCTGGATCTGCGCTCACGCCCT
>CAZFJU010000308.1:0-4258 GCA_964518995.1 uncultured Gammaproteobacteria bacterium | reverse complement strand
GATCCACTCGCAGCGCGGGGTCATGACGGTACAGGCCGTCCATGATCGAACGAGCCTCGGCGCGATAGTCGTGGTGCGGGGCGAGGCGCGCGCCGGTCCTCGCCAGGAGCAGCAGCAAGCTGTTGGCGACGAGAAGCTGCTCCTCGTCGCGGCAGTAGACCAGGCGGTCGACCAGCGCGCAGGACGATACGATATGCACGCGGCGATCCTCTACGCGGATTCCGCTGCCGAACACATGGCAGTCGCGATGGAAGCCGCCGGCGGCGAAATCTCCATCCCACACACCTTCGACCATCCAGTCGTCGCGGCATTCGACGGCTTCGCCATGCTCGACCGATACGTGGCCGGCTGGGAGGTCGATGCGCGCGAACCACGCGAGCTTCGGCAGCTGCCGGTTCAACCGGTACTCGATACGCGTCGTCATGCGTGCTCTTCTTTGGTCTTGCTTTGTCGATGCAGACATTCGAGTATAGGCGGTGCCAGTAAAAAGAAAATCGTGTCGGCGAGGGCGAAGCTAGACGCGAGCGATAACAATTCGCCCGGCTCGAGGAGGGGGTCCTGCCCGGCATCGTCGGCATCGTCGGCCGTTCGGCTCATAGCGCCCGGCTCGATTCTGCGCTGCGCGCGTTGATGCATTTCCCTGCGTATGCATCGAGCGCCGTTCGCGAAGCATCGAGCGCCCGCGCCGACGCGCATGTGGAGCTCGGGCAAGTATGGCGAGACGGCGATCACGCTGACCGCGACCGCCATCTTGATAGAGAGAGTGGCGCGGCAGCGCTGATCACAGGGCAAGTGCTGACCACTGGTGTTCGCGCGCGGCGTCTCGACGCACGTGCGGTGCTCGAGCGCTACCTCGCGGACGGAGCGCTCGATCCGCAAAGCCTCGATGGATCGTTCGTGGTCGTGATCGCCGATCCGCGCAGGCATTCCGTGCTGGTGTGCAATGATCGGCTTGGCACGCTGCCGCTGTACTATTGCACGCTCGACGACCACACCGTCGCGTTTGCTCCGGAAGCGAAGGCGCTCTACGCCTGCGGAGGGTTGGTGCCGAAGCTCTCGACGCTCGGCACCGTATCGTTCCTGAACTGCGGCTATTGTCTCGGGAAGACGACCCTGTTCGAGAGCATACATTATCTCGAGCCGGGCTCCGCCCTGACCATCGACACGGGCTCCGCGTCTTTCGACGTGCGCCGATATTGGAAGATCGTTTACGCTGTGGCGCCAGAGCTCAGGACGCGGCGCGCGGCCGAAAGCGCGCTCTACGATGCCACGCGCAGCGCACATGAGCACAGCATCGCAGACAGCCGCAACGGCTTCGACCTCATGCTCTCGGGCGGCTGGGACTCCCGCGGCATTCTCGCGTTTCTTGATGCGATCGGGGCGCTGCCTCGGCGGGCGCTGGCGTGGGGTCGCACGCACGACGTGCCGTTGTCGGATCCGTACATCGCGGCTCAGCTTGCTGCGCGTTTCAATGTGCCCTTCGACTTCGTTCGCTATGACTCGGATCAGCTCTTGGACAACGCCGCGTCCTGGTGCCGCCTTTCCGAGCTCGCGAATGACAACATGGGCTGGTATGCGGAAGGGGCGAGTGTGCTCGCGCAGAGCTATCGCACCGACGCGGATTTCGCGTTGGTGGGCGACGAAGCGTGGGGATGGCATGGGCATCCGCGCGACGCGCGCGCCGTGCGCGATGCGAACCTGCCGGCTACGCTGACCGCTGCGCTGGCCGGCTGCATGATCGAGGAGGCCGCCGAAGCCTATGGAGCGCGCTACGAGGCGGAGATCGACCACGTGTTGGCGAGGTGCGAGAACGATCACCCGAGCGATCGGCGCGATTTCCTCTATCTGCATGGCCGCGTGGCGCGATTCATCTTTGCGCTCGGCTATTACAAAGAGCTCGCCGTCGAGGTGCGGCGGCCATTTCTGCTCGCGGGAGTGCTCGACGTCGTTGCGGGTCTGCCGCCGCGCTTTCGGGCCGAGAAGAACCTCTACATCTCGATGCTCGGCCGATATTTTCCGGCGCTCGCTGCAATCCCGGTGAGAGCCGCAAGAAGCTTACCCGATTGGTCGCGGGACATTCGCGTGAAGCCCGCGCTGCGCGGTTTCATGCTCGATCTGCTCGATGAGCGCCGGCTCGATGGGGTGCTGGGGGAAGTGCTCGATGCGGGGGCGTTCGTGCAGCTGCGCGACTCCTTCTTCGCAGAGCCGGCGTTCAAGCGACGCCAGAGCGTGCGGGCCCGGACGATCACTGGCCGGCTGCCGCTGCGGCTGCGCCAGCGGGTCCGGGCGAGCGGATGGTACCCCGGAAGCTCGAGCATGAAGGGTGCTTACACTGCGCGCAGCCGCGTCGACGTGCTGCGCTGCATCGCACTGATCGCGCTGCTCGAGCAGACGCTGAAATCTTTCGTGCCTGCGGTGCCGACTGGGCCGGCGACGGATGCGCGGGCGATTGCCGCGCAGCTGTGATCGGGGCCGGATGGCGGCGCCGACTGGGCGACCCGGCGAACGGTCCGACAGGGCAGCCTTCAACGCGGGTCTCGATACTGCCGCGCTCGCCACTTGAAGCGCATATTGCCTTTCCTGGCCGCGTTCACCAGCCGAGCGGCGCCGAAGAAGATACCGAGCACGATCAGCAAGGCGAGCCCTGCGTATAGAGCAAGCGGCACGATCTCGATGCTCACGACTCTCTCCCGAGGTCCGGCTGTCGAGGCCGAAATACAAGAACCGTGCCGCCGGCCGCTGGCCTGCTAGGGGCGGGTAGGGTCCGGCTCGACGCCGAGCTTCTTGGCCAGGCGATGAAAGTTTGAGCGGTCCATCCCAAGCGAGCGTGCGGCCGCCGCATAGTTGCCGCCGTGGACGGCCAGCCGCTGCTCGATCAGATCCCGGCGAAAATCCTCGACGGACTCCTTCATCGACAGCTCGGTCGGAATGGGCGGCACGGCGCCGGCTTGGACCGGGCTGTTCCGGTCGAGATCCGGGAATTCCTCCGCACCGAGATGTTTCGTCGTCAGCTCGATCACATGGCTGCGGGTTTGCCCGTCCGCGAGCGCACGCACGATCCCGCGCGACAGCGCGTGCTCGAGCTCGCGGACGTTACCGGGCCAGGAGTATCGCTTGAGCCAGCGCCGCGCCGTCGTGCCGAGCCTTACTGTGCGCACGCCGAGCCGGCGCTTGCTGCGCTCGAGAAAATAGCCGGCCAGGAGCAGCACGTCGTCACTCCGTTCTCGGAGGGGCGGCACCCACAGCGGATAAACGCTCAACCGATGGTATAGATCCGGGCGGAAGCGTCCGGCGAGCACCTCTTCCTTCAGATCACGATTCGTCGCGGCCACAACCCGGACGTCGACTCGGCGGCCGCGATCGCAGCCGAGGCGCTGAATCTCGCCGCTCTGCAGCGCGCGCAGCAATTTGGCCTGAACGGACAGCGGCAACTCGCCGACCTCGTCGAGGAATAGCGTCCCCTCGTGCGCGAGCTCGAACTTCCCGACTCGGTCATCGGCCGCACCGGAGAACGCACCGCGCACGTGGCCGAACAGCTCGCTCTCGGCGAGTGACTCCGGCAGCGCGGCACAGTTGATCTGCACCATCGGCTCCGCCGCACGGCTCGAGTGACGGTGGATCATGCGTGCGATGAGTTCCTTGCCGACGCCTGTCTCGCCGAGGATCAGCACCGGTAGATCGGAAGGTGCGACAGTCTGTGCCTCGCGCTGCAGCTGGACGATCGGCGGACTTTCGCCGATCAGCTCGTCCGTCGCGCCGTCCTGGGTCGTCGAGATGTTCACCCGGTGGTGTCTCTCGAGCTGTTGCTCGAGGCGGAGTATCCAGTCCGCGGCCTGCACACTAGCGGCTGCAACCGCGGTGAACGCGTCGAAAACTTCGCCGTCGATGTCGTCGAAGCGGCCGGGCGCTAGCGCATCGAGCGTCAACACGCCCCATGGTTGATCGTCGATCCAGAGGGTAACGCCCATGCAATCGTGCACATAGAGATGACCGTCGGGCCCGTCGACGAGCCCATCGTAGGGATCCGGCAGCGCGGAATCGGCCGGAAAGCGCACCGGCGCGCGGCTGTGTAGCACCTGCGCAAGGCGCGGGTGCTCCGTAACGACGAATCGGCGCCCTAACGTATCGGGACTGAAGCCGCGCACGGCGCGCGGCACGAGCACCGCGCCATCGAGCTCGAGCAATGCAATGGCATCGCACGGAAAGCTTTCGCTGAACGCATCCAGCAGCCGCTGATAACGCGCCTCGGATGCGAGCG
>CAZFJU010000307.1:0-4294 GCA_964518995.1 uncultured Gammaproteobacteria bacterium | reverse complement strand
CCAAGTTCTACGATCGTTGATCCTGAAGGCGCATCCTCGACACGGCGAAGCACATCGCGCAGCACAGCAGGAGACATTGACCAACCCAAGAGGGGTGGCCGGCGATCAACCTGCTCGCTAGCAAGCGCCAGGATCGAGGTGACGTCCCCAACGATCCGCCGCCGAAGCGATGTTGAGTGTTCTCCCGACTGCACGGCGGCAATGTCCCGGCGCACACGACGCAGTTCCGCGAATAGCTGCGCCCAATCCTCTCCTGCACCGCTCGGACGGTTTGCCGATGTCTTGGCTGGCAGGACGTTGCTGGCGCTGATTCGGCTCGTCCGATTCGTTTGCCACTCTAGTGCCAGCGATAACTGCTCGTCGAATTCGTGTGGAAAAGGGGGGCCGTGGCCCTCCCGCTGTCCGTCGTAGAGATGAAAGCATATGTTGCCATTCGCGCCGCCTGTTCCAAGCGCACCGTCAACCCCTGCGGCTCGCTTGAACGGTACATAGTGCCGCTCTACGTGTGACGCGTCCCGAAGGCTTTGCGCATAGAACACGGTCGGCTGGAGGTTCGAAGACGCGTACGCATGCGTGAGGTCAAAGCGCGAGGGCGCCTTCGCAATCAGCTCCTCGAGGATGGCGTTTCGTCCAAAGAGCGCTCGGAAGTAGTTGACGACGTGCGACCGAATGTAGTTGAGGATTATGGTTTGCGGATTGAAGCAGTACACCAACGATTCAGGAAGGAGCAGCCCGAGTCGCAGAGCGGCGAAGCCACCGCCAGACCCACCTATGATAATGACTCGTTTCGCCCCCGACGCTGCCGCCGCACTTCGCACAACGCCCGCCATCGCTTCGTTCGGGTCCCAATCTGGGCCCCCGAGGTACCACGCGAGCAGCAAACTACCGTCGGCAGTAAGTGAAGGGTCAGCGAAAGAAATGTAGGCGTCGCCACTCTTATCGCCGGTCGAAATTCGATCGAAACGAGGGTAGCTGTCGCCCTTCTGGAGGGCGCCGTGCAGATGCACTCGGAGGACGTCAGAGCGGCGCATGTTGGCAAAGAAGTACAGGTCGCGCTCAGCGTCGATCGGGGTCGCACCCACATAACGACCCAACTGGAGCGCGTCCGATCCGTCGAACCTACGCAGTGGCGCGTCATAACGATCCAAGTCGACAGCTCGCATATTCAGTTACTTCCCTCCGAGTAGTTTCTGGATCGCCGCTGCTGCGCGAGGGCCCGCTTGGCCATCCCAGAGCGGCGGCATCTGGGAAGATTGCGTCAAAGCACCGCGGAGAGCACGTTCAAGCCCACTTTGAAGCGTCGCAGTGCTGACAAGCATGTTTGTACCTAGCTCGATTGTCACTGGCCGTTCCGTGGAAGTGCGGAATGTCAGGCAGGGCACTTTGAGCGCAGTGCACTCTTCCTGCACTCCGCCCGAATCAGTTAGGACCACTCGGCAATGTGCCAAGAGTGCTAGGAAGTCGACGTATCCCAAGGGGGGCATGAATGTGACGTTGGATACGACAGAGGCGCGGTACGACTCGAACGCCGCACGGCTTCGGGGGTGGACGGGCATGAGCACGGGAAGCCGATCTCCGACCTGCTCGAGCGCGCGGACGACGCGCCCGAGATCTTCCAGAGCGTCGACGTTCGACGGACGATGGAATGTCGCAAGCGCGAACTCGCCATCCACCTTCATGCTCCTGAACCGATCAGCAAGAAGGTGCCTCACTCGGAACATGGAATCAATCATCGTATTGCCTACGAACCGAACCGTCGCCTCGTCATGCCCCTCTGCCAGTAGGTTTTCCACGGCATCGGCGCTCGTGGCAAGGAGGAGATCCGCTACGGCATCCACCGCCAGCCTGTTAATTTCTTCAGGCATGGCTCGGTCTCGGCTTCGCAATCCGGACTCTACGTGAACCACCGGCAGTCCCCGTTTCACGGCGACGAGCGCCGCGGCGACTGTCGAGTTCACGTCGCCATAGACGACGACCGCTCCAAGTGGCTGCGTCGTGAGGTAGTCGTCTAACGCGAGCATCGTGCGCGCGGTCTGCTCGGCATGGCCTGCAGCGCGCACTCCGAGGTTCACGTCAGGTTGAGGCAGCTCAAGGTCGCGGAAGAAGACGTCGGACATCGCCGGGTCCGAGTGCTGGCCGGTGTGTACAAGCCGTTGCTGCACCCCGTTCTCGCGTAGCGCCCGAAACACGGGTGCCATCTTCGGGAAGTTTGGTCGAGCGCCCACGACGTGAGCGACGATGCCATTCATCGTGAGGCCATCCCTGTGTTCTTGCTCGTAGAAGACGACGGATCTACTTCAGCCTCGTCCGAGGGCCGCATCCGTGGTCATGCCGCCGAGGGCGAGCGCTGCCCGGTGCGCAACAGCGAGGTCCTCAAGCCACCTGGCATCCGGATCGCCCTGGAGCGGCCGCTCGCCGAAGGTGCCCCGATGATGCAGCCTTCGATCGTGCTCAACGAACACGATGTCGGACAGCCCTGGGTGCACGGCCCATTGTGGTGAAGCCACAACGGCCGAAAAGCCTCGTCGGCACAGGCCGTCCTGCACCGCGGCGACGGCGAGATGCATCTCCGGGATGGAGACCGGTCCCTCGGCACGGAGGGTGAGGCTGCTCCACCCGCCCAGCGCGGACCCGAGCACCACTCCAGGCGTGGAGGCCGACATCGAGTCACCGTGGACGATCGTGAAGATTCGGTCAGAGGCGCCGACCATACCCTCGACGGTCACGGAACCGCCGGTTCCTGGCAGTTGGACCGTCTCGGAGACCCGACCTTCCCCGACTGACGACAGCCACCCGCGCCACGTGGAGTACCCCTCGGATCGGTCGCGGACCACCCATCCCGTCTGCCGGGCCAACGCCGTCACAACATTGGCGTCCAGCTTGACGTGGTTGGCAAGGGCCATGGCGGCGTGGCGAGACTCCTTGGCGCCGCCGAACGCTACGACAGTCTCGGCTCCATAGGTTCCGGCAAGCCATCTCGCACGGTCGATGACGCTCTCGTGCCACACCTGCCGCCCGCCGTTCCGCACGAAGCCGAATTCGTCCATGTGGTGCTCGATCGCCCATCCGCTCTTACGCATGAGGTCGAAGTCCGGGCTGTCCGTGAAGAGCACCGCTCTGAAGCCGCCCGAGATCTCGTCCACCGCACGCAGAAGTGCCATGAATGACTTGACCGTGTCACGATCCCACCCGAACAGTGCCACCAGAACGACGGGGCCCTTGGCCTTATACCCCGCGGAGGGGCCAACCCCTGACGGCGCCTCGACGACGGCAGGACGGCCACGCACCCACGTGTCAGCAGCCTGTCGGATCAGGCGCGCGACGTCGTCACTCGTACCGGTGTAACGCGGGTCCCTCACCGCAGGCTCCTCTCCCGCAAGAGTTGCTCGATCGCCAGCGCCGCCTCAGCGCCGCCGTCCGCAACACGGAGAGACGAGAGACGCTCAGCCATCGGCATCAGTACGGATGGCTGAATGATTGTCTGCAGCGCTTGTTTGACTCCGTCGGCCGTCTCCTTGCTGCTGAGCCCGTACTGCTCTTCCACTGCCCACTGGGCCCGCGCTTCCTGGTCGTCAGTCATCGTTCGGGTGTTAGGCACCCACACCGACGGCACACCCGCCAGATGCCATTCATGGAAGGAGTTGTAGCCCGCCGCAGAAACCATCAGATCGAAAGCGCGTGCGTATCGAGCAAGTGGATAGACCGACAGCGTCTTATACGCACCCATTATCGAGGCATCCGCGATAGGGGGCCGGGTGACCACGACCTCCCAGTCCTCCGCAGCCGTCAGCACGTCCAGCGCTGCCTGCTGAAGATCACCGATCGCGTTGATGTTCCCGGCGCCGAGAGTGACTAGTGCTGCCTTCGGGCCGACGATGCCGAGCTCCGCACGGGCTGCCTCCCTCGACAGCATCTCCTCGGAGCCGAGGAGAGTGATGGGGCCGACCCTCCTCGCGTCGGACGCAGTGCTGGTCGCTCCGCGGTCCTTCGCACTGGCGAGCTCGCCCGGCTCGATAATCAGGTCGAAGAAGGACCCGCGCGCGAGCTGCGTCCCGGCTATCGACTCCTTCCACATCCCCCGACGCATCCAGACACGGAGGATGTCGCGACTCTCGAGCGCCTGTATCAAACCCCCGTAGGGCACAGTGCCGTCAAACACGACGCAGTCAGGCTTGTCCCTGTCGAGCACATGTCCGAGACGATCGGTGAAGTAGTCGTTCCAAGCTCGAGCTGGGGCGCCCAGCGCGCCGCTCGACGGGATGTACTCGAACGGGATGCCCTCGGTCGCCACGAC
>CAZFJU010000306.1:0-4294 GCA_964518995.1 uncultured Gammaproteobacteria bacterium | reverse complement strand
GCTCGAGCAGCTCCGGGCGCTATGGCTCGGCATGCAGATCGTGGTCGAGGACGTGCTCGTGCCGCCGGCGCGCGGGGTCGATACGCCCGCCGAGCTCGATGCGATCCGGGCCGCCGCGCTGGCGCAACGGACGCGAGTCGATCGCCGTTAGCGTCGCTAGCCGTCTGCCGTTGCCGTTGCCGTTGCCGTTAGCCTAGCAGTTAGCCGTGCGCCCCTCTGTGCCGGCCGCTTCTGTCGGCGCTTCGGCCTGCGGGCGACAGCGGCTGCGGTACAATTCGAGAAATAGTGGCAACTCGAGGGGGCGTCGTCGCTCGAAGACAACAGTGAAAGCGATTCTCGACAGGTTGAGACGCGGCGGAACGGAAGCCGCGCCCGAGACGGTGGTTGAAACGGAGGGCTTCGGCCTTTTGTTCGTCTGCATGGGGAATATCTGCCGCTCGCCGACGGCGGAGGGTGTATTCCGCAAGGTATGGCTGGAGCGGGCGCCGGAGCTGAAGCTGCGCATCGACTCGGCCGGCACGCACGCCTATCACATCGGCGAGCCGCCGGATCCCCGGGCACAGCGCGCCGCCGCGCGGCGCGGGGTGGATTTGAGCGGTCAGCGTGCGCGGCGCGTGCACGCGCCCGATTTCGAGCGGTTCGATCTCGTGCTGGCGATGGACCTTCTCAACCTCGAGCTTATGCGCGAGATTGCGCCTCCCGCGCATCATCCGCGAATCCGGCTGATGATGGAGTTTGCTCCGCACCTCGGGCGAACCGAGGTGCCGGATCCGTACTATGGCGGCGCCAACGGTTTCGAGCACGTGCTGGACTTGGTCGAAGAGTCGTCGATCGGTCTGCTCGAGCATGTGCGCGAGCTGGTCGGCCGCGAGCCCACGCGCAGAATCGAGCCCTCCGGATAGCGGTTCGGCCGGTTCCCGCGGGACCCCTCTTTGAAAGGGGGCCCCGCGAGCCGGCCGGTGCTCACCCGACGGCCGGCTAGGCCGAAGCTTCCTTCCCCGGCTCAGGGTTTGGGGCGGCGTCGCTACTCGCCGGTGCCGAATCGCTCGACGCTTTCTCGCTACGCGCCGGCGCCGAATCGCTCGATGTTTTCTCGGTCCGCGTGGCTGCCGGGTCGCTTGCCGACGTGTCGGCGCGCGGGGCCCGCGGCGGCGCATCCGTCGACGCCTCTGCTTCCGATCGCTCGCCTCGGCGCGGGCTGGCTCGGTCGTCCGCCGGCGGCCGGGCTTCGTCCGCGTGATCGGCCCGCGGTGCGCCATGGCCACCCTCACGGCGGGGCTCGGGGCTACCGGGCTCGCCCGTATCCCCTTCAGCGTCCCGGGCGACCGCGCGGCTCTCGCCGCGATCCTCGCTGCGGCCGCCGCCGCCGCGACGGCGACGGCGAGACGGGGCGCTGCCGCCCGCAGCCTGGTCGTCAGGCCGCGATGCGTCCGGCTGCGCCGATTCGCCGACGGGCGTCGACTGTTCCGCCGGCGAGGCCTCGGAACGAACCTCCGAGGTCCGCTTGGCGGCGCCGGTAGCCGGCGCGGTGGTCACCTCGCTCGGTGCCGAAGCGCTCGTTGAAGCTTCCCTGACGCTCGATGCGTTCTCGCTCACCGGGCTCGGCGGCGATTCGCTTTTTGCCGCTGCGCTGCTCGAAGGTTCGCTCCTGCCCGGTTCGCTCGGGGCGGATTCGCTCCTGGCGGCTTCGCTCCTGCTTGGTTCGCTGCGGGTGGGTTCGCCGCGGATCGCTTCGCCCCCGGTCGGTTCGCTCGGGCTGGGCTCGCTTCGGGTCCGCTCGCTTCGACCGGGCTCGCTCGGGACGGGCTCGCTCGGAGTCGGTTCGCTCCGGGCAGGCTCGCTCCGAGTCGGTTCGCTTCCACTGAGCTCGCTCCGTGGGCCCGATTCCGCCCGCTGCGCCGATTCGACGTGAGCCGATTCGCCCCTCTGCGCCGACTCGACCTGAGTCGACTCATTCTGGCGAACATTGCGTTCTTCCTGGCTGCCGCCACCGCCACCGCCGCCGCCGCGCCGACGCCCACGCGAGCGCCGTCGCGAGCTACCCTGGCTCCCGCTGCTCTGGCCCTCGGCCGCCGGGCTGTCTTGCGGAGCGCCGTGTGCTTGACGCGCGTCCTGCGCCGCGTGGACGTTCGCCGAATCGCGCGGCGACTCGCGGCTGGAGCCGTTCGCGCCGGCGCCAGACGGCTCGCGAGGTTTGTTGCCATTGGCCGAATCGCGGGCGGACCTCGCGGCCTGGCCGCCGTCCCGCGCCTGCTGCTTCGACGAGTTGTTGCCGTCGCGGCCCTGGCCCTGGCCCTGGTTCTGACCCTGGTTCTGGTGCTGACCTTGACCTTGCTGCCTGCTCTGGCCGCTCTGGCCGCCGCGCGTGCGACGAGAGTTGCTGCGCTCGCCACTACGCTCCCGATCTCCGCCGCGCTCCCGGTCGCCGCCGCGCTCACCGCGCCCGCGCCGCTCCTGCGCGCCGCTGCGGGTATCGCGCCCCCGCGCTGCGGACGGTTTGCGCCGCTCGCGCGCCGCCGGCTTCGCTTCCTCGGGCTCGGCGGCGCTGCCGCCGCCGTTCAACCAACCGAACATCCGCTGCCAAAGGCTCGTCTCGGGACGCTTCGGCGGCTGCGGCGCGGTGGGCTGTGGCGCAGGAGTCGCGGGCAAAACCTTCGATACGGCGGCCTCTTCGGCCTTGACGACGCGCTTGATCTCCTCGTAAGCAAGCGACGGGTCTTCCTTCGGGTCGATGAGCTTGTAGCTTGCCGCGTTATTCTCCGCGAGGCTCGCCTCGTCGTCGCGTACTCGCTTGATCGAGTAGTTCGGCGTGTCCATGTCCGCGTTGCCGATCAGGATGATCGCGACGTTGTTGCGATCCTGGATCGTTTGCACCCACTCGCGCTTTTCGTTCAGCAGATAATTGCTGACCTCGACCGGAAGCTGGGCGACGACCTTCGCCGTGCGCTCCTTGCGCGCCTCCTCGCCGAGCAGCCGCAGAATCGCAAGCGCCAGCGACTCTACGCTGCGCACGTTGCCGGTGCCGTTGCAGCGTGGGCAGACGGACTGGGTCGATTCCTCGAGCGAGGGCCGCAGCCGCTGGCGGGAAAGCTCGAGCAGCCCGAAGCGCGAGATGCGCCCGATCTGGATGCGTGCACGGTCCTGCTTGACCGCATCGCGCAGGCGGTTCTCGACCTCCCGCTGATTGCGATGCGGACCCATGTCGATGAAGTCGACGACCACGAGGCCGCCGAGGTCGCGTATCCGCAGCTGGCGCGCGACCTCGTCGGCCGCCTCGAGATTGGTGTTGAGCGCGGTGTCCTCGATGTCCTCGCCCTTGGTCGAGCGGGCCGAGTTGATGTCGATCGCAGTCAGCGCCTCGGTGTGATCGATCACGATGCTGCCGCCGGACGGCAGCTGCACCTTGTGGGCAAATGCCGATTCGATCTGGCTTTCGATCTGAAAGCGAGTGAACAGCGGGACCGTCGGATCGTCGTAGAGCTTGAGCTTGCGCATGCTCTGGGGCAGCACGCGCTCCATGAAGTCGAGCGCCTCCTGATAGACCTTCGGATCGTCAATCAGAATTTCGCCGATTTCGCTCGAATAGTAGTCGCGCAATGCGCGGACGATCGCGTTACCTTCTTGGTAAATCAGGAACGGCGCGGGCCGGGTCACGACCACTTGCAGAATCGATTCCCAGACCCGCAGCAGATAGTCGAGGTCCCACTTGAGCTCCTCGGTATTTCGACCGACGCCTGCGGTGCGCACGATGCAGCCCATGCCCTCGGGCGGGCCCAGCTCCTCGAGCGACTGGCGAACGATATCCCGATCTTCGCCGGTAATGCGGCGCGAAACGCCGCCGGCTCCCGGGTTGTTCGGCATCAGCACCAGGAAGCGGCCGGCGAGGCTGACGTAGGTCGTCAACGCCGCACCCTTCGTGCCGCGCTCCTCTTTCTCGACCTGGACGACGATCTCCTGGTTCTCCCGGAGCACCTCTTTGATTTGCACCCGCTCGCCCGGCGCGGGCTGGCGGACGAAATACTCCGGCGAGATTTCTTTCAGCGGCAGGAAGCCATGGCGCTGGGCGCCATAGTCGACGAAAGCGGCTTCGAGACTGGGCTCGACGCGCGTGATCCGTCCTTTGTAAATGTTTGCCTTGCGTTGCTCTCTTGAAGGGACCTCTATATCAAGATCGTACAACTTCTGGCCATCGACCATGGCCACGCGCAACTCCTCTTGCTGAGTTGCGTTCACCAACATTCGTTTCATAAGACCTCAGCCCATGGGGGGCGGGCCCGGTTCCTGGTGAGACCGC
>CAZFJU010000305.1:0-4348 GCA_964518995.1 uncultured Gammaproteobacteria bacterium | reverse complement strand
GACGATCATGGGCGCACGGCATTGCACGCGGCGGCGTCGTGGGGCTGGACCGAGGTCGCGAGGTTCCTAGTCGACAACGGCGCCGATCCGTTTGCAGAGGACGAAGACGGGATGCTGCCCGTGGACGCTGCACTCGGCCGGATGCGCGGGGGCCGCCTCGTCGGCGATTCACCCGTGCACGCGGACTCGGCGGCCGCGCTGCGCGCGCTGATGGCGCTGCGTGGCGGCACCTCTACGCCTTGACGGGGCGTTGCGGGGGCGCGGCTGCGATGTTTTCTCCCGCTGTGAAGCGAACGCGACGAACTAACGAGGATTCCGATTCCGATGCAAACGCCGCACCGCTTGCTGCTGTTAGCGGCCAGCCTCTTCTCCCTCGGAGCCTGCAGCAACAGTCCCGATGTCGCAATAAATAAGAGTGTTGAACGCTCCGATCTCGCCGCCGTCGAGGCCCGCATCGCTGCGGCGGCCGCGAGCGCCGAGCGGCTCGAGGCGATTCGAGCCGTAAAGCGCGTGCAGCACGCCTACGGTCACTACTCCGAGTTCGGCCTCTGGCACGACTTCGCCGACTTGTTCTCGGACGACGCCATCGGCCATTACCCGCACGGAGACCTCGGTCGCGAAGAGATCCGCCGGCTGTTCGTGGAGGAGGTCGGGCAGGGAATGCTCGGTCTCGCTGAAGGTCGGTTGTATCCGCACATCGTAATGACTCCGGTAGTGACGCTCTCACCGGACGGACAGAGCGCGCGGGGACGCTGGCGCATCGTCGCGATGCTCGGCGGCTACGGCGGCAATGCGACCTGGGCGCGAGGTGTGTACGAGAACAGCTACGTGAAGGAGCGCGGGGTGTGGAAGGTGCAGGAGATTACCTTCCACAACCAAATATCCGGGCGCTACGGCGAGAGTTTGCAGCCGACGGTAGGCGGCCCGTTGGAGCAGCCGACAGTGCCGTTTCACTACTCGCCGGAGCAAGTCGGCGTGCTGCCGCGCCAGGCGTCCCGCACGTCATCGGAAGCCAGCGACGCCGAGCAGCCATCCCTCGGGGTGCTCGGCGCACGCCTCGGCGAGCTCGAACCGCGCACAACGCGGCTGGCCGATGAAGGTGCCGTGCTTAACCTGCAGCACGCGTACGGCTACTACTTCGACCAGAACCTCTGGGACGACGTCGCGGATTTGTTCGTCGAAGACGGCACGCTCGAGATTGGGCAGGGCGGCGTGTACGTCGGCAGGGCGAGCATCCGCCGCGGGCTCGAGCGGTTCGGTCCTGCGGGCCTCCGCGAAGGGGAGATCAACGATTACCTGCAGCTTCAGCCGGTTGTGACGGTGGCCGCCGATGGGCTTGCGGCGAGAGCTCGGGGCGTATACCTCGGCATGACGGGCCGCAACGGCGAGGGCGCCGAGTGGCGGGAAGGAATTTACGAGAACGAGTACATCAAGGAAAACGGCGTTTGGAAGATCGGGGCGGTGCACGTATACCCGCGGCTCGTCACCGACTACGACGAGGGCTGGGCACGCAGCGCGCGACCAATGAGTGAGCCGAGCGAGTCGTTCCCGCCGGACCGACCGGCCACGGAAGTCTACGAAAGTTATCCGACGTTCCATATCCCGCCGGTCCATTTCCTGCACCCGGTTACGGGACGGGCACCGCAGTATCCGCAGGGCCAAGGGGGCAGTGGGCCGAGGAGGGAGGGCGAGGCCACGCTGAGGCGACCACCGTCGACAGATGGCGAGCTCGAGGCACGGCTCGCTGCCGTGGAGCGCCAGCTCGAGGCGGCTGCGGCCTATGAGACTGCGGAGAACCTGCTGAACGCGTTGAGTTACTACCTCGACGAGCGGCTGTGGGATGAGGCCGCCGAGCTGTTCGCGAGGGACGGCCGCGTGGCCGTGCCGGCTGTGGGTATCTACGTTGGCCGCGAACGTTTGCGCAATGCGCTAAATGCGCTCTACGGCGACCGCGACGAAGGCTTGTTCGAGTTCCATCAAGTAGTGCAGCCGGTTATCCACGTGTCAGCGGACGGCGATACCGCCCAGATCCGGTCGCGGCTCGCGCAGATAGACGCGTGGGACAGCGCGGACGATCTCTACATCGCGGGTGTCTACGAGGGCGTCGTTAGGAAGGAGGAAGACGGCTTCCTAATCGCAGCCTTAGACCTCAACTATATTTGGGCAGCGAGCCACAGCGGCGGCTGGGCCCGCGTGCGCGAGGGGGATCACGACGCACGGTTCGCGCCGCCGCCGGCCGCGAGCGAGTGGCCTCCCGACGAGCCACCGCAGCGGAGTAGCATCCCTCCGTTCCCGAAGATCAAGACCGTGCCGTTTCATTACGCAAATCCCGTATCTGGCCGGCAGCCTACCGGTTCGGCGCGCTGAAAGAGTCCGCCGTGCACAGATCGCAGCGCGGTTCTTCTCTCGTGATCGCGGCCGTAGTCGTTCTCGCGGCCTGCGGTGAGCAATGGATGACTACCGGCGGGAACTACGAGGAGCACTACGCGACTTGACGGGAACTAGGCCGTCTTCCGTTCCGGACCAGGGGCCGGCGAGACGATCGATAGAAGAGGGAGTTCGAATGTCCGGTTACACACGGAATCGCATCGTATTTGGGTGCTCGCTTGCATCGCTTCTCGGCGTCTCGGGGCTTGCTCACGCACAGGCGCAGCAGGGGGAGATTGAGGAGGTCACTGTCACCGGCTCGCGCATCACGAGCCGGAGTGGAATGAACACGCCGACGCCGGTGACCACGGTAACAGACGTGGAACTCGCGCGAATGGCGCCGGGCAACATCATCCACTCGCTAAGTCAGCTGCCGCAGTTCTACGGCAACACAAATCCCGACCAGCCAGGCTTTTTTAACTCCTCACCCGGCGCCGGCAATCTTGACCTCCGCGGCCTTGGCCCGAACCGGACGCTTACGCTCTTGAACGGGCGGCGAGTCGTGCCGTCGAGCCGGCTCGGCTCGACTGACATCAATGTGTTCCCGGAACCGTTGATCCGCAATATCGAGATCGTCACGGGGGGCGCATCGGCCGCGTACGGCACAGACGCCGTTGCCGGAGTGGTCAACTTCATACTCGATACCGAGTTCGAAGGTCTCGAGATGCACGCGCAAGCTGGCCAGACGGACCGCGGCGACAACGAGAACTACGAGGTTTCCGTCGCGTTCGGCACGCCGATCGGCGAGCGGATGCACTTGTTGCTCGCCGGCGACTACTACGACCAGGACGGGGCGCGCGGCTACGAGGACCGGGACTGGTACCAAGGCTGGGGCCTCGTAAGAAACCCGGACCCGAATGGCCCGAGGGATCTCATCGCACCGAACGTGGTGTCTACCAAGTTCACGGACGGTGGCCTCATTAACCAGCCCGGCTCGGCGCTGGATCGGCTCATGTTCCTGCCGGACGGCAGCGTCACGCCGTTCGTTGAAAGCGATCTCGCGGCAATCAATGGGGGCACGAATTCGCAATCGATCACTAACGGTGGTGGCGGATACAACCCGGCCGCTGACCCGTACGTCGCGCAGCTTGCGACGGAAAGCTCACGGCAAAGCTTCTTCTCCTACTTCGACTGGGAAGTCAGTGATCGGTTGAACGTGTACTTCCAAGGGCTCGTCGGCCAGAACGAGCTTCAACAAGCGAACACGCCGAACGTACTGTTCCCCCCGGTTTGGCAGGCGACGATCTATCAGGACAACGCGTTTCTTCCGGAGGATCTCCGGCAGATAATGATCGACGAGAATCTCGAGTCTTTCGGCTTCTCACGCTACGCGGGCTCGGCGGATCTAGCAACTAACCGCGTCACCATCACCAACGACATGCGCTCCGCGACGGTCGGCTTCGATCTCGAGCTAGAGGGCAACGGCTTCTTCAACGGGTGGTCGGTCTCCGCTTACGGCCAGTATGGCGAGAACACGCGAATCATTCGACAGTCCAACTGGACACGTACCGATCTCTTGTTCCAGGCGCTGGACGCAGTTCGGGCCCCGAACGGCGAGATCGTGTGCCGCGCGGCGCTCGCGGGCCATGCGGATTACCAGAACTGCGTACCAATCAACCTGCTCGGTGCGGGCGTTGCGACTCCGGAAGCAATCAACTACGTCACTGGCCAGAATCAGCCGGCGCAGCTCGTCACGACGCCGCTGTTCATCTCGTCCGAGGGCTTGAGCGACGACGGCTACGACCGTGGCATCACGGCTACATACTGGGCCGGCAAGGACAAGGTGCCGCGCTCACTCTATACCCAGCGGATGTTCGACTTCTCGATCTACGGCGAAGCTTGGGAAGGCTGGGGTGCGGGGCCGGTCATGCTAGCGTTCGGCGCCTCGTATCGCGAGGATAGCGTTTACCAACTCGTCGAG
>CAZFJU010000304.1:0-4363 GCA_964518995.1 uncultured Gammaproteobacteria bacterium | reverse complement strand
GGAGGCGGCGGCGCAGGGCCTCGTCGCAGGCATCAATGCGGCGCTGGCGCTGCAAGGGCGGGAGCCCTGGTGGCCGCGCCGGGACGAAGCATATATCGGCGTGCTGATCGACGATCTGATCACGCGCGGCGCGCCGGAGCCGTACCGGATGTTTACGAGCCGCGCCGAATATCGCCTGACCTTGCGCGAGGACAACGCGGATCAGCGCCTCACGCCGATCGGCCGCCGGCTCGGCGTCGTCGGCGATGCGCAGTGGCGAGACTTCGAAGCCAAGCACGACCTGCTCGAGCGCGAGACGCAGCGTCTCGGCGCGATCGTCGTGCGGCCGGCGGATGCGCCGGCCGGGCATGCGCTGGCGCCGGTCGGGCGCGAGACGAAAGCGCTGGACCTGCTGAAGCGTCCCGAGATCCGCTATGCGGATGTCGTGTCATTGCCGCGCGTCGGCGCCTCCAGCGATGTCGATGCGCTCGAGCCCGAGCGCCGCGAGCAGCTCGAGCTGGCGCTCGAGACGCATGCCCGCTATGCGGGCTATGTCGAGCGCCAGCGGCGCGAGATCGAGCGGCAGCGGCGGGAGACGGCAACGCCGCTGCCGGAGGACTTCGACTACCACGCGGTCCGCGGGCTCTCCAACGAGATCCGCGAGAAGCTCGAGCGGATCCGGCCGACGGATATCGGTCAAGCCGCACGGATCGCCGGCATGACGCCGGCTGCCATCTCGCTATTGCTGATTCACCTGAAAAAGCGCCAGCGGCAGAGCGCCTAGCAGCGCGGAATGGACGAACGCGCGTTACCGCGAACGTCACGGAACGAACGGAGACGAGCATGAACAAACTAGCCTCATTGTTTGCGGTACTGTTGGTGCTTTCGGGGTGCAGCGGCGATTACCAGCCGTCCGGGCCGATCGGCGGGGAAAGCGGCACCGAGCTCGCCGAGCGTCAGGTGATTCACATCGGCAACGGCGCCGATCCGCACACGCTCGATCCGCATCGCGCGCAGGGCGTGCCGGAGTCGAATATCGGCCGCGACCTCTTCGAGGGGCTGATCTCGGAAGCGCCGAATGGGGATCTGATCCCCGGCGTGGCCGAATCGTGGGAGATCAGCGAGGACGGCAAGATCTACACGTTCCAGCTGCGCGAGGACGCCCGCTGGTCGAACGGCGATCCCGTAACGGCGGATGATTTCGCCTTCGGCATGCGGCGCAGCGCCGATCCGGCAACTTTGTCTGTCTATTCATTCATTCTCGCGCCGATCGAGAACGCGGAGGCCGTCATCGCCGGTGATCTTCCGCCCGCCGAGCTCGGTGTCGTCGCGCTCGACGAGCGCACTCTCGAGATTCGGCTCGCGAACTCGACGCCGTACTTCCTCGGCCTGCTCACCCACTCGGCGAGCTACGCGGTGCATCGGGCGAGCGTCGAGGCGCTCGGCGACAGTTACACGCGCCCCGGCAATCTCGTTTCGAATGGCGCGTATCAACTCGCGGAGTGGGTCGTGCAGTCGCACGTCAAGCTGGTCCGGAACCCGCACTATTGGAAGGCCGACGAGGTCACGATCGACGAGGTGTACTGGCACGTGACCGAGGACATCAATGCGGAGCTGAAGCGCTTCCGCGCGGGTGAGCTCGATCTGACCAACACGATCCCCAAGTCGCAGCTCGGTTGGATCCGCGAGAACATGCCGGACCGCCTCAAGATCGCGCCGTATCTCGGCAGCTATTACTACGGCCTGAACCTGACGAAGGAGCCGTTCAAGGACAATGTCGCGCTGCGGCGTGCACTCTCGCTCGCGATCGACCGCGAGATCATCACGCGCCAGATCACGGCCGCCGGCGAAATCCCCGCGTACGGCTGGATTCCGCCGGAGGTCGCGAATTACGACGGCCAGCAGATGCCGGAAGCCGCGTGGACGCAGCAGGAGCGCGAGACCGAGGCCAAGCGGCTTTACGCCCAGGCCGGCTACTCGGCGGAGACGCCGCTGCGGATAGAGCTGCTCTACAACACTCAGGACGACCATCGGCGTATTGCCGTCGCGATCGCGTCGATGTGGCGGAGCGTGCTCGGGGTCGAGACGAGCATCGTGAACCAGGAATGGAAGGTCTATCTCGACACCCGCAACCAGTTCAACACGCAGGCGTATCGGGCGGGCTGGATCGGCGACTACAACGATGCGTTCAGCTTCGCCGAAATTCAGCATTCGAGAAGCGACCTCAACAATACGGGCTATGCGAGTGCCGATTATGATCGGTTGCTCGCGCTCGCGTCCGCGGAGACCGATCTCGACAAGCGCGCCGAGCACTTGCAGGAGGCCGAGCGCGTGCTGCTCGACGACATGCCGCTGATCCCCCTGTACTTCTACGTCACAACGAAGATGGTGCAGCCGTGGGTGAGCGGGTATGAAGCGAACATCATGGATCACTTCCGTACCCAGGATTTGAAAATCTTGAAGCACTAGTCGCCGCGCCGCCGCCGGGAGACTCACTGTGCTTCGCTATTCACTTCACCGCCTGCTCGCCGCTATTCCGACGCTCCTGGTCCTGATCGCGCTCGCATTCTTCATGATGCGGATGGCGCCCGGCGGGCCGTTCGATCAGGAGCGGTCGCTGCCGCCGGAGATCGAGGCCAACCTGCGCGCCGCGTACCATCTCGACGAGCCGCTGCCGATGCAGTTCATGCGCTATCTGGGCGGGCTGCTGCGCGGGGATTTCGGTCCATCATTTCAGTATCGCGATTTCACCGTTACGGAGCTGATCGCGACCGGCTTCCCGGTCTCGTTGCGGCTCGGCGGCAGCGCCATTCTGCTTGCACTTCTGGTGGGCGTGACGATCGGCTGCATCGCCGCCATCCGCCAGAATCGCGCCACGGACCATGCGGTGATGACGGCCGCGATGACCGGTATCTCGATCCCGAACTTCGTGATGGCGCCGATCCTGATTCTCGTCTTCGCCGTCTATCTCGGCTGGCTGCCTGCGGGCGGCTGGGGCGGCGGCGATCTGCGCTATCGCGTGCTGCCGGTGATCGCGCTCGCTTTGCCGCAGATTGCGTATGTCTCGCGCCTGACGCGCGGCAGCATGATCGAGGTGCTGCGCAGCAACTTCATCCGTACCGCGAAGGCACAGGGGCTGTCGACACGGACTATCGTCTTGAAGCATGCGCTCAAGCCGGCGCTGCTCCCGGTGATCTCGTATCTCGGCCCGGCCACGGCGGCCGTCATCACGGGCTCGGTTGTCATCGAGCAAATTTTCGGCGTGCCGGGGATCGGCCGCTTCTTCGTGCAAGGGGCGTTGAATCGCGACTACACGCTCGTGATGGGCGTCGTGGTGTTCTACGGCATGCTGATCATCGCCTTCAACTTCCTCGTCGACCTCGCCTATGCGTGGCTCGATCCGAAGGTGAAGTACTCATGAGCGCCGATGTGGCCGCGCGGACGCCGCTGGCGGACGAATTCGCGGGCCGCAGCCTGTGGGTTGACGCGTGGCGCACGTTGCGCAAGAACCGGGCGGCGGTGGCCGCCGGCGCGATCATCATCGTGATGACGGTGCTGGTCATCGTCGGGCCGTGGCTGTCGCCGTACGCCTATGACTTCACGGATTGGGCGAACACCTCGATCGGCCCGAGCCTGTCGACCTGGCACCTGTTCGGCACCGACACGCTCGGCCGCGATCTCTTCGTGCGGACGATGTACGGCGGCCGGATCTCGCTGCTCGTCGGCCTGGTCGCGACGGTGGTGAGCCTCGTGATCGGCGTCGCTTACGGCGCCACCGCAGGGTACTTCGGCGGCCGCGTCGACAACGTGATGATGCGCATCGTCGATGTGCTCTATGCGATGCCGTTCATGTTCTTCGTGATCCTGCTGATGGTGTTCTTCGGCCGAAACATCGTGCTGATTTTCGTTGCGATCGGCGCGATCAACTGGCTCGACATGGCCCGTATCGTGCGTGGCCAGACCTTGAGCCTGAAGCACAAGGAGTTCGTCGAAGCGGCGGAGGCCCTCGGCGTCTCGACGTTCACGCTGATTCGCCGCCACATCGTGCCGAACCTTTTGGGCGTCGTGGCCGTCTATGTCACATTGACCATCCCACAGGTGATTCTGGTCGAATCCTTCCTGAGCTTCCTCGGGCTCGGCGTGCAAGAGCCGATGACGTCGTGGGGCGCGCTCGTGAAGGAAGGGGCGGAAGAGATGGAAAGCGCGATCTGGATGCTGCTGTTCCCCGCGGTGTTCCTTGCGACCACCCTCTTCTGCTTCAACTTCCTCGGCGACGGCCTGCGCGATGCGCTCGATCCGAAGGACCGGTAGCGGAGGACAAGAAAATTGGGGTCAGAGCCCAATTAGCTAGCTAAAAGGGCTCTGACCCCAATTTTCTGCTGCG
>CAZFJU010000303.1:0-4378 GCA_964518995.1 uncultured Gammaproteobacteria bacterium | reverse complement strand
CGTCACGACCGGCGCGGTCGACGAAGGCGTCATGTGGAACGATCTGGTCCTGGAAGCGGTCGCCCGTTGCCGAGGGACGTTCGTGGTCGCCGATGAATCGCTACGCGCGGCCGTTGACGAGCCCGTCGCGGACAATCACAAAGCAGCCTTCGCGATGCAATTATTGCAGGCGCTCAAGTATCGGCCGCTGGCTGAACGGGCCGAAGCGGCCGCACGTCTTTTTCGCGACAACGTCGGCGGTGAGCCGCCGCCTCGACTGATGTTGACGCGGGAGGGCGTCGCGGCCTTGGCGCGGCGGGGCTTCACCGTCGGCGGGCACACGGTGCACCACCCGATCCTCACGCGGCTGACGGGTGCCGACGCGCGCCTCGAGATCGAAGGATGCAGCCGCTGGATCGAGGACGTGACCGGGCAGCGCCCGACGGAATTCGCCTATCCCAACGGCCGGCCGGGCACGGATTTCACGCCGGCGCATGCGGCCATGGTGAAAGACGCCGGTTATGAGTGCGCCATCAGCACCGAGTGGAGCATCGCCCGGCGCGGCGCCGATGCGTTCAGCATCCCGCGCATCGGCCCGTGGTGGCGGCAGAACCGGCGGCTCGCGGCCGGCTCGTTGCGGCTGTATGGTAAGAGCTTACTCGGCGTTGAGGTCCTCCGGGGCGTTCGGTCGCGTCGGTCCTGAGCTCCGAGGTAGCGGAATCTCCTCCGTGGAGAAGATGACGTTGTCGATGCGCTTGTAAACGTAGTCCGTGTGCTCGGCGTTATTCATGTACGTCGAGAAGATCAGCGCATTTTGCCCGGGGAAGCGATCGAAGGGCAGGTTGGCATCAGTCTGGTGCCAGATCGTGCGCCATTGGGTGGCGCCTTGCTCGGCGACCTTCACCTCGATCAGCGTATCCTTGTTACCTCCCGGGTCGCCCGGCGCGGACGGCATATGGCCGTTCGCATTCGTGCCGGGCACGACATGAATCATTACCGTGACCCACTCGCCGAGCGGCCATTTCCAGCAGTTCGCGAGCTTACCGTTGGCATTGTTGAAAGCGCACTGACCGTCGCGGACGGTACCGCCCTCGATTCCTGGCTGGCTGCCCTGCCCCGGCGTATCGGTCGACAGTGGCGGGGAGCCCGAGCGATACATCGTGAAATAGTTGTTGTGCGGATCCGCGTTCAATGTTTCTCGAGCGACGACGACGATTTCCTGCGACGTGAGCGATCGATCCGTCCGCGTCAGATAAATCTGCTTGCCACCATCCCGTGAGACTGCGGTGATGATCTTCGGATCGATCTTGATGGCGTACTGCAGCCAATACTCGTGCCCGTCTTGCGAAACGCCGCCGTCCCCATCCATCGACGGATGGCCGTAATAACCCTTGGTCCAGTTGGCGGTTTGGCTGCCGCGTTGCCGGGGGTTCCAGACTTCTGCGGCGATTTTGCCGCCGGCGCCTGGGTCATCGTTGGCTCGCCCGTTCCCCAGCACCGCGCCATCTTTCGCGCGCATCGGGCTGAACGGCCGCCACCAGTCGGCGTTACCGACCGTCCCCGGCGTATTCACGAGCTCGAGCGAGTCGCCGCCGGTAACGCCGTCCGCCGTCGTGCGGCGAACATATTCGCTTCTCTCGCCGAGGGCGCCGGGGTCGTTGCCGACGGCGCTGCGCCAGCGGAAGGCATTGACCTCGTCGTCCGAGCTGAAGTCGTGGTACCAGACGACGCCGGGACCCGAGACGCGGTTCTGAAAATCCTGCTCCGGTGTCAGCGCCGCGCCCTGCTGGGCCAGAAGGGGCGTTGCAAGCAAGAACGCCGGAATGGCCGCCCGTTTGACCCGTGTGCGGAGGGTTTTTGCCATGACTTAAGCTCCTGATGTCGCCTTTTATTCCGTCGTAGCCCGCTGCAGCGCCGGCTGTGCGGCGCGTGCCCGCTCGGTCTCCTCGAGCCACTGCTCGAGCATGACCATGTCCCAGATCGCGGACCCGTAATAGGACGCGTCCTCCGGCGTGTGCTCGGCGTTGGCGCGATCGATGAACGCTGCGGCGATGATGCCGCGTTGCTTCAGCGCCGCGAGGCTGTCGTTGACCAGCTCGCGCAGCGCGGCATCGCTCTTCGCCCAGACGCCGAACGGCAGGCCGAACCCATGCTTCTTTTTGCGGATGATCTCATCTGGTAGAAAGTTCCGCATCGATTTTTTGTAGAACGCTCGCAGCTCGCTGCCGGCGATCTTGGCATCGGAGGGCACCTGCAGCGAAAGGTCGATGAGCTCCTCGCTCAGCATCGGGTAGGACACACGAACGTCGGCAAGCTCTGTCATGCGGGTTACCTTGCGCAGGTCGTTGTCTGCGACGGTGTACTTCCAGTCGTACCAAAGCATACGATCGAGCAGATCGTCGGAAGGGCACGAAGTCCACACTTCGCGCATCTGCCGGAGCGGGTAGTCCGTGTCGACGGACGACAGAAAATCCGGATCGAAGACCGTGGCGGCCCCCTCGCGGTAGATCATGTTCCAGCTTTCGAAACGCTCCGGCAGCGGGATGCGGGCCTGGCGCACGTAGCTCGAAAACTTGCGCAGCGGCAGCGGTGCCGTGTCGGGGTCGAGCCGGGCTGCGAGCGGCTCCAGCAGCGCGGACCGCAGGACGCCGGGCAGGCGCCGATACGCCTCGAAGATCCGATGCCGCACATAGCGCTCGTTGCCGCCGAACAGCTCGTCGCCGCCGTCCCCGGCAATAAGGTGATCGATGCCGTGGCTCTTCGCGACGCGGCTGCAGCAGAAGGTGGGCACGGCCGAAGAGTTGCCGAACGGCTCGTCGTACGCGGCGGCGATGCGCGGGATCAGCTCGACGATGTCGGCCGGGGTGACCTCGTACTCGACATGGTTGCAGCCGAACCGCTCCACGGCGATGCGCGCGAAACGGAGCTCGTTGAACTCCTCGACGCCGAAGCCGACGGAAAACGCCGTCGTCGGCGTGGTACGGCTCGTCGTCAGTATGCCCGCTAGCGTCGAGCTGTCGAGGCCGCCGCTCAGGAAGGCGCCGGTCCGCTCATCCGGCTCGCAGTCTGCGACCGCCTGCCGCAGCGTTGGCAACATCGCCGCTTCGAGCGCATCGATATCCGGCGCCGCGGCGCGGGCAAAGCTCGGCGTCCAATAGCGCTCGATCCGCACGCGGCCCTTTTCGAGCCGCAGGCAGGTGGCTTCGTCCAGCTTGCTGATGCCGACGTAAGCCGTGTCCGGCGCCGGAATCATGTGTCGCAGCATGTAATCGAACAGCGCCTGGTGGTTCAGCTGCGGCGTGCCCGGGAGGGCCGCGGCGATCTCCGCCGAGGAGGTGCCGAAATGCAGGTCGTCTCCGCTTTGGGCCCAGCACAGCATCTCGATACCCATGCGGTCGATGGCGAGGGCGCACGACTCGTTGGCCGTATCCAAAATGGCGACCGCAAACGGCCCGCGGAGCTGCGGCAGCACCGCGAGCCCCGATTCGCGATACGCTGCGGCGACCTCCCTCGCGATCGAGCCCGGCGAGAATGGCCCCTCTCCGAGCCGCGGCCGCCCGCGGAGCGCGACGATAAGGGTCTCTTCGCGGTGCACGTACGGTGCGGAGATGATCTGGTTGCCCGAAGGGGCGGCGGGGAGGGTGAACCGGCCGGAGATTCTCTGCATTGGCTTTACCTGATCTTAAGGGGGTCAACCTCGATCGCTCGAGGCGGCACCCAATGACTGCAGGCCACAAAAACTTGACAACCGTCATGACCGCCTGCCCGGTGTTGTCGTATTGTAGCGGCGTGACAGGGTAAAATTGCCGACCCAAGCCGGCTCGCCCGAGAACGACGTCTCAAAACCGCAGTCGGAGATTCATGATTCTCGACCTCGCTTTCTGGGCGCTTGCGCTCGTAGTCGCGTATGTGTACGCCGGCTATCCGCTGTTGCTCGCGCTGTTCACGGCGCGAAGCCGGCAGGCGGGCGGCGACGCGGCGGCGGCCGCGAGCACACCGCGCCCGTACGTCACGATGTTGATCTCCGCCTACAACGAGGCAGACTGCATCGCCGATAAGCTCGACAACACGCTGTCGATCGATTATCCGCCCGAGCGGCTGCAGGTACTCGTGATCTCCGACGCATCGGACGACGGCACGGACGATATCGTCGCCCGCTACGCAGACCGCGGCGTGGAGCTGCTCCGCATGCCGCAACGCGGCGGTAAGACAGCCGGCTTGAACGCAGGGGTTTCCGGTGCTGCCGGGGAGATTATTGTGTTCTCGGACGCGAACGCGCTGTACCACCATCAGGCGCTGCGTCGCCTGGTCGCGCCGTTCGCCGACGAGCGGATCGGCGCGGTCATTGGCGAATCGAGCTACGTCGAGCCGGATTCGTCGTCCGGCCAGTCCGAATCCC
>CAZFJU010000302.1:0-4433 GCA_964518995.1 uncultured Gammaproteobacteria bacterium | reverse complement strand
TCGTGCCGCCCGAGAGTGCCCGCGCTTGGCTTGCGCCGATGCCGGCGTCCCGCCTCTGGGGCGCCGGCCCGCGCACCGCGGCGCGCCTGGCGGAGTTCGGCCTGCTGACGATCGACGATGTCGCGGCGGCCGATCCCGCCATGCTGTCTCGAGCTCTCGGTGCGGCGGGCCCGCGTCTGCGCGAGCTCGCGCGTGCCGTCGATGCGCGCGAGGTGGTGCCGTCGCGGCCTGCGAAGAGTGTCGGTTCCGAAGTCACGCTCGACAGCGACACACGTTCGCGCGAGCTGGTCGCGTTTCACCTGCGCTGCGCGGCCGACAAGGTCGCGCGCCGCCTACGCAAGACGGGTGTGCGAGCGCGCGCGGTACGGGTGAAGCTGAAGCGGCACGATTTTCGGCTTCTATCGCGGCAGCGTACCTTGAGCGACCCGACCGACGTGGCCGAGGAGTTATATCGCGCTGCACTCGCGCTGCTTGACGGGCTGGAGCCGCTACCGCCGATCCGGCTCGTCGGGCTCGCGGCATTCGAAATCGAGGCGGAGCCGGCGAGCGGCCAGTCCGATCTTCTCGCCGCGCCGACGCGCACGCGCGATCTCGAGGTGGCACTCGACAAGCTCGCGGACCGCTTCGGCGATCACATCGTCCGACGTGCATCGGCGCTTGGGCGTCATGCGGGGCGGGACGGCGGGCCGAATCTCGATTTTCTACGCGACGGCGAGCCCGAAGACTGACCGTCGTAACGGAATCCCAAGGCGTGCATGCACGCCAGATTGTTCGGCGGCGAGCTACGACTACTCGCGCGCGCTGAGCCGCTGACCTCGCGCCGACGCATTCTCGCTAGGGTGGCGGTAATGGCTGCTCGCGCGCGCTCGCAAGCCGCTGCGCTTCCTCCTCGAGCTCGGCCCAGCGCTCGACCGCGGTTTCGAGTTGATTCCTGGTGTCCTCGAGCGTGCGCAGCACGGTTTCCACCTCGTTGCGCTCTCGCTGGTAGAAATCCGGCTGCGTGATCTGTTGCTCGAGCTCGGCCGTGCGGAGCTCGAGGCGCTCGATCGTGTCGGGCAGTGCATCGAGCTCTCGCTGCAGCTTGTACGAGAGCTTCTGCGCCGCTGCCGCAGCCCGTCTCTTCCCGGGCTCCGCGGCCTGCGGTCGGGCGGCGGGCGGCTCTTCGTCGCCGGTGGCGAGCGCGTGCTGTTGCGCGGCCCAGTCGCTGTAGTGACCGGCGTGCCGGCGCACGACGCCGTCTTCCTCGAAGACGAGCGTGCTGGTGACGGTCGCATCGAGAAAATGCCGGTCGTGACTGACCACCAAGAGCGTGCCGTCGTAGCTCGCGAGGCGCATCTCGAGCGCCTCGAGCGTCTCCACGTCGAGATCGTTGGTCGGTTCGTCGAGCACCAGCAAATTGGAGGGCCGTGTGAACAGCTTCGCCAGAATGACGCGGTTGCGCTCCCCGCCCGACAATGCCGCCACGCGGGTCATGGCCTGCTTCGGTGTAAAGAGAAAATCGGTGAGGTAGCCGACCACGTGCTTCTTTCTGCCGTCGATGGTGATGTAGTCGCGGCCGTCGCCGATGATGTCGATGACGGTCTTCGTCTCGTCGATCTCACGGCGGAGCT
Source organism: uncultured Gammaproteobacteria bacterium (assembly GCA_964518995.1). GTDB lineage: Bacteria > Pseudomonadota > Gammaproteobacteria > Steroidobacterales > Rariloculaceae > ZC4RG20. The sequence goes on along the minus strand of CAZFJU010000302.1, from coordinate 2,823 downwards.
GGTCGAAGTAGGCGATCTCGAGCTGCGTGCCGAGCTTGACCGTGCCCTCGTCCGGCTCGAGCTCGCCTAGCAGAATGCGCAGCAGCGTGGTCTTGCCGACGCCGTTATTGCCGACGATGCCGATGCGATCGCCGCGCATGATGCGCAGCGAGAAATCGTCGAGCAGCTTGCGACCTCGGAAGGCATGGGTAACGTGCCGCGCTTCAACGACTTTGCGGCCCGAGAGCGCCTCTGCCTCGCTGATGAGGATGCGTGCGCTGCGCGTGCGCTTGATACGCGCGGCGTGCTCTTCTCGTAACGCTTCGAGCGCACGCACGCGTCCTTCGTTGCGATTCTCGCGCGCTTTGACGCCCTGGCGGATCCACGCTTCCTCTTCGGCGAGCTTCTTGTCGAACAGCGCGTTGTGGCGATCCTCCTCGACTTCGGCGCGGGCCTTTTGCAGGAGATATTCACGGTATCCGCCGGGCCAGCTACGCAGCTTGCCGCGATCGAGGTCGACGATACGTGTCGCGACGTGCTGCACGAATGCCCGGTCATGGGTGACGAACAGCACGGCTCCGGGAAAACGCGCGATCTGCTGCTCGAGCCATTCGATCGTGCTGATGTCGAGGTGATTCGTCGGCTCGTCGAGCAGTAGCAGATCGGGTGTGCCGACGAGAGCGCGCGCCAGCGCGACTCGGCGCCGCCAGCCGCCGGAAAGCTGATCGAGACGTGCATCCGCGGGCAGGCCGAGCTGGCTGATCATCGACTCGATCTGCGCATCGGCCGACCAGCCGCCCCCTGCGACGATCTGCCGCTCGAGCGCCTCGATGTCGCGGAGCAGAGCCGGCGTCGGCTCGGCGCCGGTGAGCCGTTCATACGCCGCGATGCGCTCGATCTGCTCGGCCATACCGTCGCGGACGAAATCGCGGACGCGTCGATCCGTTGCATCGGCAAGCTTTTGCTCCAACACCGAGATGCGCAGCCGCGCCGGGATCTCGATCTTGCCTTCGTCCGGCAGCAGATCGCCTGTGATGAGCCTGAGGGTAGTCGATTTACCGGCGCCGTTGCGTCCGACGAGACATACGCGCTCACCCGCATCCAGAGCGAAATCCGCCTCGATGAGGATGCGCCGATCCGCGAAGGAAAGGGATATTTTGTCGAAACGTACGAGTGCCGTCATGTCGATTTCTTATAAGTAGCTGCAAGAAGCTTCTGGATGGTGGTAGACATCGTGCTCATGCGCGATATCATTACCCGATTAAGCCCGCGCGCATCTTCCTGGTGCACAATCATCTCGGGCGCAATCACACTCCGTAGTCACACATAGGGAGCCGATGAACGTAGCAAAAACTGATGCACAAGGGTTTGGTACTAATCCGCTTCGCGTCCGTGAGTCTGACCATTACACCGCGGAATACGCGAAATCATTCGTCGAAAAGTGGGACGAGCTGATCGACTGGGAAGGCCGCGCGAAGGCGGAGGGCGAGTTCTTCATCGAAAAGCTGCGGGCCCTCGGCGCCAAAAAGGTGCTCGATGTCGCGACCGGCACGGGATACCACTCCGTCCAGCTGCTCCGGGCGGGTTTCGAGGTCACGAGCGTAGACGGCAGCGCCACCATGCTCGCAAAGGCCTTCGAGAATGCTCACCGCCGCGGCTATATCCTGCGCACGATCCAAGCGGATTGGCGCTGGTTGAATCGAAACGTCCATGATCTTTACGACGCTGTTATCTGCCTGGGCAATTCCTTCACCCATCTGCATAACGAGAACGATCGGCGCAAGGCGCTTGCAGAGTACTACGCGACGCTGCGCCACGAAGGCGTTCTGATCCTCGACCAGCGCAACTACGACGCGATCCTCGACCAGCAGATCGAGCCCTCGCACAAATACTACTACTGCGGCGAAGACGTCTCCGCGACGCCGGAGCACGTCGACCAATCCCTCGCGAGGTTCCGCTACAGCTTCTCGGATGGAGCGGTATTCCACCTGAACATGTTCCCGTTGCGCAAGGCGTATGTACAGCGGCTCATGAAGGAGGTCGGCTTTCAGCGGGTGACGACGTACGGCGATTTCCAGGAAACCTACCGCGAGAAAGAGCCGGACTTCTTCGTCCACGTCGCCGAGAAGAAGTATGTGAATACCGAGGAAGAGACGGCGTCATGAGCGCGCGCTACTCCCCGGTCGTGCAGACGGCGCGCGACTACTACAACAGCGATGACGCCGACAACTTCTACTACCATGTGTGGGGTGGAGAGGACATCCACATCGGCCTCTATGAGCATGAGGACGAGCCCATCGCCGCGGCCTCGGAGCGTACCGTTGCGACGATGGCGAGCCGCCTGAGCGGCTTGGGTCGAAGCAGCGAGGTCATCGACGCGGGCGCCGGCTACGGCGGCGCGGCGCGCTGGCTCGCGCAGCAGACGGGATGCCGCGTCGCCTGCGTGAACCTGAGCGAGGCGCAGAACGCGCGCAATCGCGAGCTCACGCAGGCCGCCGGGCTCGATGATCGCGTCAGCGTACACGATGCCAGCTTCGAGGAGATTCCGTTCGAAGCCGCGCGCTTCGATTACGCCTGGTCGCAGGACTCCTTGCTGCATTCGGGCGACCGAGCGCGCGTGCTTGCAGAGATCGACCGTGTGCTGAAGCCCGGCGGCGAGTTCATTTTCACCGATCCGATGCAGGCGGACGATTGCCCGCCTGGCGTTCTGAAGCCCGTGCTCGAGCGCATTCACCTCGATTCACTGGGCTCGCCAAGCTTCTATCGCGCCGTGGCGCAGCGGCTCGGTTGGCAAGAAGTGGGCTACACCGATTTGCTTGACCAGCTCATCCGGCACTACGGTCG
>CAZFJU010000301.1:0-4456 GCA_964518995.1 uncultured Gammaproteobacteria bacterium | reverse complement strand
CGGCGATATCGTCGTGCTCGACACCGCGCGCCTCGTTTGCACGCAGCACGGTGCGCAGCTCGCACTCGCTATCGACGCGCGCGTCACGGCCGGCGATACCGCACCGCCCGATCTCGAGGAGCTCGCACGCTCCGCGGCGGCCGACGACGAGGTCGCGATCACGCCGATCGCGTTTCGCGCCAACGCGGCGCCGGAAGGGCCGCGCCATAGGAGGCCGAGCTGGGCGGCGGCCGCCGTCGGCGCGGCGTTCGCGCTGCTCGCAGTGTTCGCCGCGTTTGCGTTCACGGCGAAATCCGTCGAGCTCGTATTCGAGCCGCCGGCGGCGGTCGTCGAGCTGCCCGGCACGGTATTCAAGCTGCAGCTTGCCGACCGGTTTCTGATACGGAGCGGAACGCATCGAGTCACCGCCGAGCTGCCGGGCTACTACCCCGTCGCCGCCGAGATCGACGTCGGCGATGCGCCGGATCAACGCTTCGAGCTCGAGTTTACGAAGCTGCCGGGTCATATCGAGCTCGCGAGCATTCCCGAGGTGGGTGCGGAAGTGCTGGTCGATGGCGAGCCGGTCGGCACGACGCCGCTGACTGCCCAGATTCGGCCGGGCCGGCACCGCATCGAGTTTCGAGCCGAGCGTTACCTGACCGAGCTGCGCGATCTCGATGTCGAGGGGGGCGGTGCTCGGCAGGCCCTGGCGGTCGAGCTGGTGCCGAGTTGGGCGCCGGTCGAGCTTGCGACGGATCCGGCCGGGGCGACCGTCGTCGTCGATGGTGCGCCTGCCGGCATGACGCCGCTGACCCTCGAGCTCGAGGCCGGCGAGCACGACATTGAAATGAGGCTCCCGGGCTACAACGCGTGGCAAGACAAGATCGAAGTCAGCGCCAACCAACCGCTCGCGCTGCCTCGGGTGACGCTCACCCAGGCAGACGGCCGCGTCGAGCTCGCAAGCTCCCCGAGCGAGGCTGCAGTCAGCGTCGACGGCGAATTCCGCGGCCCGACGCCGCTCACTTTGCGGCTGCGGCCGGGCAGCGCTCACCGCATCACGCTGACGAAGCCAGGCTACGAGCCGGTCACACGCGAGCTTTCGGTCGAAGCGGACAGCGGCCGGCGCTTAAGCGTCGAGCTGACGCCGCTGTACGGCGAGGTCCAGGTTGCGAGCGAGCCGCCGCAGGCCGAGATCTGGATCGACGGCCGGCGCGAAGCAGTGACGCCGGCGACGCTGCGTCTGACCGCGCTGCCGCATACGATCGAGGTACGGCACGACGGGTATGCCGCCGGCACCGAGGACATCACGCCGCGGCCGGGTTTTGCGCAGGTGCTCGATTTCGCGCTCGAGCCGCTCGACGACGCGAGCGGAAGCGGCTACCCGCGCACGATCCGGACGGGCACCGGCCAAGAGCTTCGACTCGTGCCGGCTGGGCAATTCACGATGGGCTCGTCGCGGCGCGAAACCCGGCGCCTCTCGAACGAGACGCTGCGCCGCGTCAAGCTGAGCCGCGCGTTCTACCTCGGCGCGCACGAGGTGACCAATGCGCAGTTTCGGATGTTCTTGGCCGAGCACGATTCGGGCGAGTTCGCCGGACATTCGCTGAACGGCGACGAGCAGCCGGTCGTGAACGTCGATTTCAACACCGTCGCCCGCTACCTGAACTGGCTCAGTATCAACGATGGTTTGCAGCCGGTGTACGAGGAGCGCGGCGGCAGCATGGAGCCGGTGCGGCCGCTGCGCAACGGCTATCGCCTGCCGACCGAAGCGGAATGGGAATGGGCCGCGCGCTTTGCCGAGCGCGAGACCGGCCTGATCTATCCGTGGGGCACGGAGCTGCCGCCGCCGGATCGTTCCGGCAACTTTGCCGACGTCGCGGCGGCGACGGTGCTCGGCACCACGCTGGTCACGTATAGCGACGGCTTCCCAGTGTCGGCTCCGGTCGGCACGTTTCCGCCGAATGTGCTCGGTCTGCACGACATGGGCGGCAACGTTGCAGAGTGGACGCAGGATTATTACGACGTCGCGCTCACGGCGAGCACGGAGCAGGCAGTCGACCCGCTTGGGCCGGAGCGCGGCGCCTTTCGCGTGGTACGAGGGCCGAGCTGGCGCAGCGCAAGAGACGTCGACCTCGGCATGGCTTACCGCGACTACAGCGCGGAGCGGCGGGATAATCTCGGTTTTCGTATCGCACGCAACCTGGAATGAGGGCCATCATGGAGAGTCGAACACCCTACGCTGCAGATTTCCTCGGGTCGGCACCGCCGTGGGCGGCCGCTTTGCTCCTGACGCTGCTGGGGCCGATGGCCGCTGCGCAGGACGCCGCGGAGCCGCCGGCCGAGTCGCCCGAAGCCGCTGCGTCCCAGGAGCCGGAGAGCCCGCCTCGCCGCCCGGCCGCAGACGATGATGTCTTCGTGCCGAGCGAGGAGGTTGCGGCCGACCAGGAGATCGTGTTTCCGGTCGATATTTAGCAGGGCTTCCGTTCCGCGAGAGCGGATGCCGGTTTCGCGAAGCAGAGGAGCGAATGAAGAGAACTTTCCCGACTGAATTCCTGTATCAGGTATTCGCGCTGATCATCGCCGTGCTCGTCGTCCACGTGCCGTACGTTACGCATGTGCGGCCGACGGCGAATGCCGTCCTCGCCGAGCAGGCGCTGCGGATGCAGCAGGACCAAAACTACTCGCCCACCCAATCCGTCTGGGTCGTCATCCGCGACTACGAGCAGGAAGCGTGCCTCGTGCTCATGCTGTGGGCGTTCGCGATCATGGGCTACAAGGCGTTTCTGCTGGTGCGCGAGCGGCGGATGCTGGAGAACGAGCTGTTGCCGGTGCGCGAGGGCGTGCGCATCCTGCCGGAAGATACGCGGGAGTATGCGCGAACGCTCCAGTCGCTGCCCGAACCGCTGCGCCGCATGCTGTTGCCGCGGCTGCTGCTGACCTCGCTCGAGCGCTTCGGCTCGACGCGCAGCGTGCAGGACGTCTCCTCGGTCGCGAACACCGTGCTCGACGCCGAAGCCGGACGACTCGACTCCGATCTTTCGATGATTCGCTATATCGCGTGGGCCATTCCGTCGATCGGCTTCATCGGCACCGTACGCGGCATCGGTCTTGCTCTCGCCCAGGCGCATCGTGCGGTGGAAGGTGACATCAGCGGCGTCACCGAGAATCTCGGCACGGCGTTCAATTCGACGCTGATCGCGCTGGTGATCTCGATCGTGCTGATGTTCCTCGTCCATCAACTGCAGGCGGCTCAGGAACGCCTCGTGCTCGACGCGCAGCAGTACGTCGATCACAACCTGATCCGGCACATGCAAGCCCGGACCGCCTGAACGGGACGACCATGGCCGCGCTCGCGATAGAGATCAACGATTCGGCGCTCGTCATAGCGGACGCAGAGCGCGTGCTCGCGATCGAGCCCGGCTATGCGTTAGCGGAGGGCGGCCGCATCACGACGGGCATGGAGGCCTATCGCCAAGCGCGGCTGAAGCCCCGGCTGGTCGCTAATCACTATTGGTCGAGCCTCAGTCTCGAGCCCGGCAGCGCCGGGCTCGATGGAGTCGGGAATACGGCCGAGCTCGCATTCGCGCAGCTCGCCGCGTTGTGGCAGCGGTTCGAAGGTGCAGGGCCGGTTATTTTCGTCGTGCCGGGCTACCTTTCGCGCGAGCAGCTCGGTCTGCTCGTCGGTCTCGCGGAGGAGTGCGGCGTGCCCGTCGCAGCGCTGATCGACGCTGCGGCCGCCGGCAGCGCGCGGCCGTTTCCGGAGCGGCAGCTCGTCTATGTCGATGCCGGGCTGCATCGGGTATCTCTCACGCGTGTCGAGCAAACGGACGAGGCAATCGCTAAGGACGAGATCGGCCTCGCAAAAACCGGCCTCGCGCAGGCAAGCGATATGCTCGCGCGCTTCATCGCGGACCGCTTCGTGCTGGCCACGCGCTTCGATCCGTTTCACGACGCCGAGTCCGAGCAGGCGCTCTACGACGGTCTGCCGGAATGGCTTGGCGCGCTGCGCAGCGCGGACGAAGTCGACGTCGAGCTTCGCTATGCGGAGGAGCAGTTCCGCGTGACGATTCAGCGGGAGCAGGTCGTCGGGGTGATCGCGGGCCTCAATCGCGCGATCGCGCAGCTGATCGCGCAAGCGCGCGAGGCCGACAAGGGGCTGGTCGTGCAGCTGTCGGAACGCATGCTCGAGCTGCCCGGTCTCGGGAGTCAGCTTGCGCGGCTCGACGATGCCGAGGTCATCCGACTGCCCGTCGGGTTTGCGGCGCGCGGCGCGCTGGCTGGGTTCGACGCCGCCAATCTGTCCGGCGGCGCGGTGAAGCTGATCAAGCATCTGCCGTGGCGCGAGCCGGCTGCTGCGCCGGCGCCGGTACGCGCCCCGGTGTCCGTCGAGGCGGCCGCAGCGGCGGTGGTCACGGACGGCACCGCGGCGACTCATGTCGTGTATCAAGGCATTGCGTACGCGGTCGATGCCGAAGGG
>CAZFJU010000300.1:0-4458 GCA_964518995.1 uncultured Gammaproteobacteria bacterium | reverse complement strand
CGTGCGGACGAAAAAGGGTCTGCGCCGTCCGGACGGGTCTGCGATCCACTTCGACGGTAATGCGGCCGTGCTGCTCAACAATCGGCTTGAGCCGATCGGAACCCGCATCTTCGGGCCGGTGACACGCGAGCTGCGCACGAATCGGTTCATGAAGATCATTTCGCTCGCGCCTGAAGTGCTGTAGGACGACACGATGAAACGCATCAAGAAGGGCGACGAGGTCGTCGTCATCGCGGGTCGCGACAAAGGTCGGCGCGGGGTTGTGACCCGTGTGCTCGGTGACGATCGAGTGGTCGTCGAGAACGTGTCGATCGTCAAGCGGCATCAGCGGGCCAATCCGGCGCAAGGCGTGCCGGGCGGGATCATCGAGAAGGAAGCGCCGATCCACGTATCGAACGTCTTGCTGTGGAATCCGATTGTCGAGAAGGGCGATCGGGTCGGCTTTCGCACGCTCCGCGATGGGCGCAAGGTGCGCTTCTTCAAGTCGAATAACGAGGTCGTGGACGCCTGATTGGGCACGCGGATATGAGCAGATTACAGGAACATTACCGGACGGCCGTCGTTCCGCAGCTGATGGAACGGCTCGACGTCAAGAATCCGATGGCTGTGCCGCGGTTCGTGAAAGTGACCGTGAACATGGGTGTCGGCGAAGCAATTGCCGATCGCAAGGTGCTTGAGAACGCGATGAACGATCTCGCGCGGATCACGGGCCAGAAGCCGGTGCCGACGAAGGCGCGCGTCTCGGTTGCGAGCTTCAAGGTGCGTGAGGGCTTCCCGATCGGCTGCAAGGTCACGTTGCGGCGCACACGGATGTACGAGTTCCTGGACCGTCTGATCAGCATTGCGATTCCGCGCATTCGCGACTTTCGCGGCTTCTCGGCGCGTGCTTTCGATGGCCAGGGCAATTACAACGTCGGCATTCGCGAGCAGATCATTTTTCCCGAGATCAATTACGACCAGATCGACGCGCTACGGGGCATGGACATCGCCATCACGACGACCGCCGACAGCGATGAGGCGGGGCGTGCGTTGCTCGAGGCGTTCAATTTCCCGCTGCGATCGTAAGGCGCTGGAGTCCGAATTAATGGCAAAGAAGTCGATGATCAACAAGAACGCGAAGCGGATTAAGACCGTGCAGCGTTTCGCAGCGAAGCGGCAGGAACTGAAGAGCATCATCAGGGATCCGCGCGCTACGGACGAGCAGAAGCTCGCGGCGCAGATGCAGCTGCAGCAAATGCCGCGTGATGCGAGCCCGGTGCGGGTGCGCAATCGCTGCGCCATCAGCGGGCGCGCGCACGGCGTGTACAGCCGCTTCGGCCTGGGTCGGAATATGCTGCGCGAAGCGACGATGCGCGGCGAGATTCCGGGGCTGTCGAAGGCGAGTTGGTAGGCCGCGGAGTACGCTGATGAGCATGACTGATCCGATCGCCGACTTTCTGACGCGCATTCGCAATGGACAGAACGCGCACAAGGAATCGGTGGCGATGCCTTCTTCGAAGCAGCGCGTGGCGCTTGCGAAGGTCCTCGAGGCCGAGGGTTATATCGCAGGCTTCGACGTCGATACGACCGAGCCCGGCAAGCCGTTGCTGACCATTCGCCTGAAGTACTATCGGGACCGGCCCGTCATCGAGCGGATCGAGCGCGTGAGCCGACCGGGTTTGCGGCTGTACAAGAGCGCCGCCGAGGTGCCGAAAGTGCAGGGCGGCCTCGGTATCGCGATCGTGTCGACGTCGCGCGGTGTCATGACGGACCGCCAGGCGCGCGCGGAAGGCCACGGCGGCGAGGTATTGTGCTTCGTTTCGTGATGCGTGATCGGGGGGACGCCTCAGGCGTCGCCGGAATCCAAAATCCGAACCAAATGATTGAGTACGATGTCTAGAGTAGCGAAACGTCCGGTCACCATTAGTCAGGACGTCACCGTCGAGGTGGCGGAAAGCACGTTGACCGTGAAGGGCCCGAAGGGCTCGCTGTCGATGCAGGTGCGGCCGGATGTCGAGGTGGTCCGGGCCGATGGCGCGCTGCAGGTCAGCGCACGCTCCGGCGGGCGGGTGCCGAACGCAATGGCGGGCACGACCCGGGCGTTGCTTCAGAACATGGTGACCGGAGTCACGACGGGGTTCGAGCGTAAGCTCGATCTCGTAGGCGTCGGTTATCGCGCGCAGGCTCAAGGCAACAAGCTGAATCTGACACTTGGTTTCTCGCACCCTGTTGAGTACCCGGTGCCGGAAGGCATCAATATCGAGACGCCAAGCCAAACAGAGATCCTCGTCAAGGGTATCGATCGGCAACGCGTGGGTCAGGTCGCGGCGGAGCTTCGTCGTTTCAGGCCGCCGGAGCCGTACAAGGGCAAGGGCGTGCGCTATGCGAACGAGCGCGTCGTATTGAAGGAAGCGAAGAAGAAGTAGGCGGCCATGGCAGGGTTAGATAAAAAGACACGGCGGCAACGACGAGCCGCGCGCAGTCGAGCGAGGATCGCGCTGGACGGTAAGAACCGGCTATGCGTGCATCGGACACCTCGGCATATTTATGCGCAGATCGTCGCGCCCGAGGGCGGTAAGGTGATCGTCAGCGCATCGACGCTGGTGAAGGATCTGCGCGCGGACCTCGGCGCAACCGGTAACAAAGACGCCGCTGCGGCCGTCGGCCGGCTGCTCGCCGAGCGAGCGAAGGCGCAAGGTATCGAAGCGGTCGCGTTTGACCGGTCGGGCTTCAAGTATCACGGGCGCGTGAAGGCGCTCGCCGATGCAGCACGCGAGGCAGGTTTGCAGTTTTAAGGCTCGAGCGGCCTTTGGGCAGGATCGATGGCAAACGTTGAAGAATTTCAAGAGAAGCTGGTCGCGGTAAACCGCGTCGCTAAAGTCGTCAAGGGCGGCCGCCAGTTCGGGTTCACGGCGCTGACAGTGGTCGGTGACGGCAATGGGCGCGTCGGCTACGGCTACGGCAAGGCGCGCGAGCTACCCCTCGCCATTCAGAAGGCGATGCAGGCTGCACGCAAGAACCTGAAGACGGTGCACCTGAGCAAGGACACGCTGCAATACGAGCTGCACGGTCAACATGGTGCAACGCGGGTGTTCATGCAGCCGGCCCGCGACGGCACCGGCATCATCGCCGGCGGCGCGATGCGTGCGGTATTTGAGTGCGCCGGCGTGCGCAACGTGCTGGCGAAGAGTCACGGGTCGCGAAACCCGATCAACGTGGTGCGCGCGACAATGAGCGCGCTGACGGACATGCGCTCGCCGCAATCGATCGCTGCGAAGCGCGGCAAGTCGCTCGACGAAATCGTCGGTTGAGGTGGGCCGTGGCCGAACGGAAAAGTTTGAAGGTAACGCTACTGAAGAGCCGGCATGGCCGCACGCCGGGGCACGCGGAGTGCCTGGCGGGGCTCGGGCTCAGGCGCCGGCATCAGAGTGTCGTGGTGGCGGATACGCCGGAGAATCGCGGCATGATCGGCAAGGTGTCGTACCTGGTTCAGGTCGAGGAGGCTTGACGTGCGTCTGAACGATTTGAAACCGGCCGCAGGCAGCCGCAAGGCGCCGACCCGTGTGGGTCGCGGCGCGAGCGCCGGGCAAGGCAAGACAGCGGGCCGCGGCACGAAGGGCCAGCATGCTCGCGCGGGCGGCTTCCACAAGGTCGGCTTCGAGGGCGGCCAGATGCCGCTGCAGCGACGCTTGCCGAAGATCGGTTTTCGCTCGGCGATGTCACGTACCCGTGACGAGGTACGCGTCCATGAGCTCGCGAAGATCGAGGGCGACGTGACCCTCGCCGCGCTCAAGGCTGCCGGTATTGTGGCGGGCCAGATCGAGCGCGCGAAGATTATTGCGTCCGGAACGCTCGACAAGTCGGTCAAGGTCGTCGGCTTGCCGGTCACTCGCGGCGCGAAAGCAATCATTGAAGCCGCCGGGGGCAGCGTCGAGTAGCGCTGCGACCACGCTTCAGGTACGGAACGATATAGAGATGGCCAAGTCAGGCTCAGCAGTTTCTGCAGGAATTCTCGGCGACGCGACCCGCTTTGCGGATCTGCGTCAGCGCCTGCTGTTTCTGATCGGGGCGCTGGTCGTCTACCGCGTCGGCACGTTCATTCCCGTGCCGGGCGTGGACCCGATCGCGATGCAGCAGATGTTCCAGGATCAGTCCGGCACGATCCTGCAGATGTTCAACATGTTCTCGGGCGGTGCGCTCGAGCGCTTGTCCATCTTCGCGCTCGGCATCATGCCGTACATTTCCGCGGCGATCATTATGCAGATGGCGACGCATGTCGTGCCGACTCTGCAACAGCTGCGCAAGGAAGGCGAGGCAGGCCGGCGCAAGATCACCCAGTACACGCGCTACGGCACGGTCCTATTGTCGTCGTTCCAATCGGTAGCCGCCGCCACGGCGCTGCAGACCCAGCAAGTGGTGATCTCCCCAGGAACCGGATTCGTGGTGACCGCGGCGATCACGCTCGTCACCGGCACGATG
>CAZFJU010000299.1:0-4465 GCA_964518995.1 uncultured Gammaproteobacteria bacterium | reverse complement strand
GTCCCGTGGATAGAACGTGTCGAGATCCATCCCCAGCGGGATCTTGTGCGCCACGGCGGGCGCCATGGTCTGCGGATGGATGACCTTCGCGCCGAAATAGGCGAGCTCCATCGCTTCGTTGTACGAGATCCGCGAAATCACGGTCGCTTCCGGCACGCGCCGCGGATCGCCGCTCATCACGCCGTCGACGTCCGTCCAGATAGTGACCTCGCCCGCGCCGAGCAGCGCGCCGAAGATCGACGCGGAGTAGTCGCTGCCGTTGCGGCCGAGCGTCGTCGGCAGCCCGTCCCGGTCCGACGCGATGTACCCGGTGATCACGGCGATGCCGGTGAAGTCGGCCGGCAGGGCCTGCGCGACGTTCGGCCGGGTCTCGTCCCAGGCCACGATCGGCCCCATCTCGCCGGGCTCGATCACGAGCACCTTGCGCGCATCGACGAACACCGCTTGGCGCGCACCGTTGAGGCGCTTCGCCAGCGTCGCAGTCAACAGCCGCGCGGACCACAGCTCGCCGAAGCCGCTGACGAGCGCCCGGCTGCGCGGGGACGCCGCGCCGACGAGCGACAGCGCCTTCAGCACGCTGCCGATATCCGCCAGATCCTTCTCGAACGCCGCGAGCACGGGCTGCGCCCGCTCCGTGTCGAGCAGCGTATCGACGGCCGCCTTGTAGCGGCTCTCGAGATCCGCAAGCGTGACGTCGAACGGCTCGCGCGCCACCGCGCGGTCGACCAGCCCGAGCAGCTGGTCCGTCATGCCGCGCATCGCGGAGACGACCACTGCGCAATTGCCCGGGTCATTCATGACGATGCCCGCTACGGTTTCAAAGCAGCGCGCATCTGCGAGGCTCGTGCCTCCGAATTTGTGGACGGTCCAGCCCATCGGAAAAACCTTCGGTTCGAAAGCGGCTCAGGCCACCTGGCCGCGAGGGTACAGCAGGGCGGCGAGGATAGCAGAACGGCCGCCGGAAGCGAGCGCGGGGCTTGCCGCGCGGGCCGCCGTCGCCGCGAATCAGCCTCCGCCGGTCTCGATTTCGCGCCGCATCGCCGCGATCGTGGCCGCGTAGTCCTCGCTGCCGAAAATTGCGGAGCCCGCGACGAACATATCGGCGCCGGCGCGCGCCACGCGGCCGATATTCTCGACCTTGATGCCGCCGTCCACCTCGAGCCGGATGTTGAGGCGCGAGCGGTCGATGATCTCGCGTGTCTGCTCGATCTTCCGGATCGTCGTCTCGATAAAGGATTGGCCGCCAAACCCCGGATTCACGGACATCAGCAGCACGAAATCGAGCTTCTCGAGCACATAATCGAGCCAGCCGAGCGGCGTCGCAGGATTCAGCACCAGGCCGGCTTTGCAGCCATGGTCGCGGATCAGCTGCAGCGAGCGGTCCACATGCTCGGTCGCCTCCGGATGAATGCTGATCAGGCTCGCGCCGGCCGCGGCGAAATCCGGGATGATCCGATCCACCGGCTTGACCATCAAATGCACGTCGATCGGCGCTTCGATGCCGCGGCGCCGCAGCGCCTCGCAAACGAGCGGCCCGATCGTGAGGTTCGGCACGTAATGGTTGTCCATCACGTCGAAATGGATCACGTCCGCGCCGGCGGCGAGCACCGCCTCGACCTCCTCGCCGAGGCGCGCAAAATCGGCGGAGAGGATCGACGGGGCGATCAGTGGTCGATCGGCAAGCACACTCATTGGGGCGGTCAAAGCTTCCATGCGGTTCCTGGCGATACGGCCGATTATTTCACGATCGCTCGTCCGCCTCATCCTGCAGAGGCAGCGCCTCCGGCGCGCGCTGCTTGGCTTCGAGCACGAAGGTCAGCGGCAACGCGGCTACCAGCACGAGCGCAAGCGGCCACAGCGCGGCGGAATAGCCTTGCGCCGCTTCGCCGGCCGACTCCGCGATCCCGCCGATCGTCGCGGCGCCTAGGAGCTGCCCCGCACCAAGACATAGCGTCAACAGCCCCTGCCCCGCCCCGCGCCGTTCAGCGCCGGCCTCCTTCAGCATGACGTAACGCAGCGGCGCGCCGAGCAGCGCCGACAAACCGAGCCCGACGAGCGCGCCGGCGGTGTAGAACGTTGCCAAGCCGAGCGGCGCGAGCCCGAACACCGCGAGGCCTGCGGCCGTCACCGCGAGCCCGCCCTGGATCACCGGACGTGGGCCGATTCGATCGAGCAGCTGCCCCGCGGCCGGCGCGCCGACGATCAGCGCGAGCACCAACGGAACCATCATCAGGCTCGCCGTCGCGGGCGCGACCTCGAAGGCGCCTACCGCAAGCGCCGGCAAGAACACCATGCCGGCCTCGACCAGCCCGGCGGCGACCGCAATGAGCGCGACCGCGCGCAGGCGAGAGCTCGCGAGCAGCGCCGGCGGCAGCACCGGATCGGACGCGCGCCGCTCGATGAGCCAGAACAGCGGCACGGCCGCGACGGCCGCGAGCAGAAACGGCCAGACCTCCGCAGCGCCGAGCGATTCGGGCAGCGCCGCCGCGTCGACCCGATTGAGGCCGAATGCGCCGGCGGCGAGCAGCAGCGCGAGCACCAGCGCGCCGGCCGCATCGAAACGCCCCGTGGCGCGCCGCGCGCCGGGCGGCAGCAGCTTGAAGCTTGCGACGATCACGCCGAGCGCGATCGGGATGTTGATCAGGAACAGCCACTGCCAGCCGAAGCGCAGCAACACGCCGCCGAGCAGCGGCCCGAGCAGGAAAGCAATGCCGAATACGGCCCCGATCATGCCGAGCGCCCGGCCGCGGCGCTCCGCGGGGAAGGTATCGGCGATGACGGCACTTGCGACCGGAAAAATGCCGCCGGCGCCGAAGGCCTGCAGGGCTCGGCCCCCCAATAACACCTCGAACGACGGTGCGCCGGCGACCACGATCGAGCCCGCGCCGAAAATCGCGACACTCGCAACGTACATGCCGCGCCGGCCGTAGCGGTCCGACGCCTTCGCGACCAGCGGCGCGCCGATCAGGTTGAACAAAATGTAGATCGAGAACACCCACGACAGCGCTCGATCGCCGACGAGGAAATCCTGCTGCAGCGCGGGCAACGCCGGGCCCACGATGGCGATATCCAGCGCCGCCATCAGCACACCGACGAACAGTAACGCGAGCACGCGCGTGGGCGCGGCGGCGCGAGGCGGAATGGCGGATCGGTCGTGCATTGGAGGAGCGGAGTGTACGCGCTCGAGCCGTCAATGCACGGCGAGCACGAGCCCCTTGAGGTACTCCGCCTCGGGGAACTCGAGCGCGACCGGATGATCGGGCGGCTGCGAGAGCCGCTCGACGATCTGCGCGTCCCGGCCGGCATCGAGCGCCGCACCGGCAATCACTTTCTGAAAAAGCGCCGCGTCGACGTGGCCCGAGCAAGAGAATGTGGCGAGCGTGCCGCCCGGCGCAACCAGCCGCAGCCCGAGCATGTTCACGTCCTTGTAGCCGCGGCAGCCGGAGCGAACCGTTTCGGCCGAATGCACGAACTTGGGCGGATCGAGCACGACCAGGTCGTATTGCTCGCCGCGCTCGACCAGCCGGCGCAACTCGGCGAACGCGTGGCCTTCGATCGTGTGCACACCGGCGAGGCCGTTCGTCTGCGCTTCCGCATGCGCCCGCGCGAGCGCGTCCTTGGAGCTGTCGATCAGCGTCGCCTCGCGCGCGCCGGCGGCGAGCGCGGCGAGCGCGAAGCCGCCCGTATACGCGAACGTGTCGAGCACGCGTGCACCCGCGGCATAGCGCGCGACCCGCTGAACGTTGTCCTGCTGATCGAGGTACGCGCCCGTTTTTTGCCCTCGGCCGACTGGAACGCTGCGTGCGATCTCGCCGATGCGATACCGAACGGGCTCGGCCGGCTCGTCGCCGGCCAGCGTGCCACGGCGTGACTCGAGCCCTTCCTTGCGCCGCGCAGGGCCTTCGGAGCGCTCGTGAATGCCGCGCGGCGCAAGCAGCTCCTGCAACGCGGTCACGATTTCTTCGCGCCAGCGCTCCGCGCCCGCGGACAGAAATTGGCAGACGAGATGCCCGGCATAATCGTCGACAATCAGCCCTGGCAGGTGGTCGGATTCGGAAAACACCAGCCGGCACGCACGATCATCGCCGATCAGGCCGAGACGCCGGCGCAACGCCGCCGCGCGCGCAAGCCGGCGACGCAGCAGCGCCGCATCCACCGTTTCGTCGCGGTCGAACGTCAGCACGCGCGCGCGGATCTGCGATGACGGCGAATAGGCCGCCCGCGCGAGCAGCGCGCCGCGCGCATCGACGACATCGACCGTCTCGCCGGACGACGGCGAGCCTTCGACCGCGGCGATCGCGCCCGAGAAAATCCACGGGTGACGGCGACGCAGCGATTTTTCGCGTCCGGCCTTGATCACGATACGTGCCGTCATGGTCGTCGTCTTCGCTCACCGCTGTCTGGGCCGCGCATTCTAGCGCGTCGCGCGCGAGCCGCCGCGCGGTTTCCTTCATCCGGACGGCGT
>CAZFJU010000298.1:0-4466 GCA_964518995.1 uncultured Gammaproteobacteria bacterium | reverse complement strand
GCACTTGCATGGGGCGCAAGAGGTCGCTGGTTCGAATCCAGTCGCCCCGACCATCTTAACGAAGGAGGCCGTCGCGCCCAGCGCTCTGACGAGCTCGAGTGTAAGCTCCCGATCGCGAGCTTCCTGCCAGCCGCGCGCCGGCTGCCGTTTGGCACCCGTACCGGGTATCCTGTAGTCGG
Organism: uncultured Gammaproteobacteria bacterium; assembly: GCA_964518995.1. Taxonomy (GTDB): domain Bacteria; phylum Pseudomonadota; class Gammaproteobacteria; order Steroidobacterales; family Rariloculaceae; genus ZC4RG20. Next base: position 4,287 of record CAZFJU010000298.1, on the reverse strand, counting down.
ATTCGGGTGACGTAAAGCGGCGCCGTGGCGTCGCGGGGTGGCACAAATACATTGCTGATTCCAGACCACAAGCTGGAGACGAATCCCTTCCGGGCGGAAGGAGCTCAGCCTTTCTTCACGTCCGAGTCGATGCGCTACGCGCAAACGAAGCTTGAGCAGCTATTTGACGGCCGACTGCAGTCGTTGTTTCTCAGCGGCGCCCCCGGAGTCGGCAAGACGACTCTCGTCGAGCACTTGGCCGGTACGCGCCCGCGGATGCCGGTGAGCTGGGTGCCGCCGGGCGTGCGCGAGCCGGAAGCCCTGCTCGCAAAGCTCGTGCATGACCTCGGGCCCGGAGAAATAACGGGCACCCTCAGTGAGCTACGAAATGTTCTTGAGGTATATCTCAAACACCAGCTGACTCATCAGCGAGTCTCCGTCATCGTCGTCGATGCCGTTGAGCGGCTCGCGCTGCCGGTAATTCGCGAGCTTGAAGCGCTGTGTCGCATGCGCTTGCGGCACCGGCCGCTCCTTCACTGCGTTTTCATCACTCGCAACGAAGCTTTAATTGCGAACATGCTGGGGCATCTCGAGCAGACGCGCCCGGTATCCGCGGTCCACCAGCGTCTGTCCGGTTTTACGCTCGATGAGACGATCGCTTATATCCGCGCCGTGCTGCAGGGCGCCGGCGGGGAGTGGATCGAGGAGCTCTTTCCGGCAGAGGCGCTGATCGACGTGCAGGCCTTCACCCGCGGTATTGTCGGCGACATCGATGCGCTATGCGGGGAAGTGTTGGACACCATTGCCGCGCAGAACGACAGTCTGACGCAGATGCGCGTGACTCGCGCGTTACTGAAGGAGTCCGCTGTAAAGCTGCATTTGCGCTACGATCCGACGCCTTGGCGACAGCGTAGTGAGGAACGGCTGATGCCAGACGCTGTACGGCTGTCGGATCCGGACGATGCGCGCGTCGAAGAGGCCCGGCTGATCGTCACGAGCGGCGGACGCATGATCGCTGAAATCCCGCTCGAGCGGCCGCGAATGGTGCTGGGACGCGATGCGGCGTGCGATATCAGCCTCGACAGCAGCTACGTCAGCCGCTATCAGAATCTCTTCATGCAGACCGCGGACGGCTGGATGCTTTTCGATTTGAACAGCACCAACGGCTGCTTCGTGAACGGTCGACGTGTGCGCGAGCATCCGCTGCGCGATGGTGACCTGATCGCGGTGGGTCACCACCAGCTGCGTTTCGCGAGCACGGCGGCGCAAGCAGCACGAACGATGCGCGGCGAGGATACGATCGTGAGCCCGGAGCCGGCGATCGGCAAGCTCGCCTGACGCGGGGCCGGCACGGCCGCACACGGATCAGACCGCGAGCGATGTCCCGCTGACGAGGTGCTCGCTGCGTGCCCCGAGCGCATCGATCGTCGCGATCAGCCGATCTTCGATGCCGAGCAAGATGGGGCCGGCATTCTGCCGATAGATATTCGCCTTCGCGTTGAAGACCTGGCGCGAGATGCCATGCTTGTCGCTCAAGGTAATGCGCCGTACGGTGAATTGGCCATTGCTGAGCTTGCGGCCGGTCAAGTACGTTTTGATAGACGCAATCCTTTCACCGGAAAGCTCGAGGCCGCGCACCCGGTATAACGTTCCGGCCGCGCGGCGTACAAATGCGGGCGCGTCGATCGTCGACGTCCGTTTGTCCGCGTCCTCGACGTCGGCGTGGAAATCGCCGAGCAGAATCTGGTTGGGCATTGCACGCTCGATCATGCGGGCGAGCTCGATGGTGACGTCGCCGACGATGTAGTGGTAGAGCGTCGGGTTCAACCCCTCCGACTGATGGAATTCGTAGCAGCTGCCGACATGAAAGCACGCGCGCAGGCGCGGCGCCGTATTGGCCTTCGCCTTCTGGCGCGCGATCGCGTTGTCCGCCAACACTAAGTACATCAAATGATAAAGATTGACACCTGCATCGATGTCGAGGTCGCGGTTCCACACGTAGAAGCCGTCGCCGGTCGTCGAGCGCGCGAAATCGACGCCGATCTTGCGATCGAGCAGCTTGCTCTGCGCGGAGTTCAGCGAATAGGACAAGCTGTTGAGCTGAGCCATTTGCTCGAAAGGGTGCAGAAGCCCGAAGCCGACGATATCGAACAGCGCCACGGCGCGGCTCGGAACGAAGGTGATGCTGTAGCGCTTCACCATGGTCTCGATGATTCGCTCGTGGGCTGGATGGCCGCCAAGCGGCGCCTGTAGCGGCACGTGCGTCTTCTCTGCGTCGAGCATGCGCACGACATGATCGATATGCCGCGGGCTGAGCTTGCGCTGGCCGGACAACAGCGCCTTGAAGAAATCCTCGGATGGCCCGAAGGTGGCCGCGGATTGCGGATCCGTGCAGCGCCGGGTGAGCTCGGCGACGACGTAGTGCGGCATCACCACCAGCGAGATGCCGTCGTTCTCGAGGCACCAGCACAGTATGACGTTCTGGCCGAGACCCCATAGCCGATGCAGGCATTTGTCCAGGTGGATCAGGTCGCCGCGCTCCGCTAGGCTCATCTGCGCGGTGATCGACGAGAGCGCATCGAGATAGCTGCCGACGCTGGCCAGCCGGAAGATCGCCGAATCGTCCGCTAGGGTCATGATTCTGCCTCGAGGCGCGCCTCCGCGCTCGAATAGCGCGACCGCGGGTTGTCGGATAGCCCCCCCAAACGACTCGTCGCCTCTCCTCCCACGCTGGTGAAACACCTCGACGTCCAGTCTTGAGAACCAGTGTACCTCATTGTTTCGAAAAGACTACCCGATAACTTGCCTGAAGCTTTTGCAGTGTCGGCGGATCCCTTACACGGTGCCCGCACGCAATCCCTACGTGGGGAAAGCCGGCCCACCGTTGCTCGGCGCGCGCGCGAGCCGGATAATCGGCCCTCCCGCCCAAGTTCCAGAGATATCAATGGCCGAGGACGATCTGAGTAAGGTCGATCCGCGACGCTGGTCGCGGGTCGTCGTTGACGGCGTGAAGCAAACGCCAAGCCGCGCAATGCTGCGCGCCGTCGGTTTTCGTGATGAAGATTTCGCCAAGCCGCAGGTCGGGATTGCATCGACGTGGAGCATGGTCACGCCGTGCAATATGCACATCGATGTGCTCGCGCGCGAAGCGGCTGCCGGCGCCGACGCCGCCGGCGGCAAGGGTGTCCTGTTCAACACGATCACGTTGTCGGACGGCATCTCGATGGGGACTCCCGGCATGCGCTACTCGCTGGTGTCGCGCGAGGTGATCGCCGACTCGATCGAGGCGGTCGTCGCCGGCGAAGGCTTCGACGGGTTCGTCGCGATCGGTGGCTGTGACAAGAACATGCCCGGCTGCATGATGGCCATCGCCCGGCTCGATCGGCCGGCCGTGTTCGTCTATGGCGGCACCATCAAACCGGGGCCGAAGCATCGCGATATCGTGTCCGTGTTCGAGGCGGTCGGCGCATTTGCATCCGGCAAGATCGGCGAGGCCGAGCTGCGCGAAGTCGAGTCGACTGCGATCCCGGGCCCGGGCGCATGCGCCGGCATGTATACGGCCAATACGATGGCGTCCGCAATCGAAGCGCTCGGGCTGAGCCTTGCGAACAGCTCCGCGCAGGAAGCCGTGTCGAACGCGAAGCGTGACGATTGTCGGCTCGCCGGCGAGGCAGTGGTCCATCTGATCAAGCGCGGTATCAAGCCGTCGGACATCTTGACCAAGGAAGCGTTCGAGAACGCGATTGCGACGGTGATCGCGCTCGGCGGCTCGACGAATGCCGTGCTGCATCTGCTTGCCATCGCGCATGATGCGCGTGTCGATCTTAGTCTCGACGACTTCACACGAGTCGGCGCCAAAGTGCCGGTGCTCGCCGATCTGCGCCCGAGCGGCCGGTACATGATGTCCGAGCTGATTCGGATCGGCGGCATCCGCCCGCTGATGAGAACGCTGCTCGACGAGGGGCTGCTGCATGGCGACTGCTTGACGGTCACCGGCCGCACGCTTGCCGAGAATCTCGCCGATGTCGAGCCGTATCCGGAAGGGCAGGACATCGTCTATCCGGTCGGCGCGCCGATCAAGAAGGACAGCCATCTCGCCGTGCTGTATGGCAACCTCGCGCCGGAAGGCGCTGTCGCGAAGATCTCCGGCAAGGAGGGCATCCGCTTCGAGGGTCGAGCGCGCTGCTTCGGCTCGGAGGAAGACGCAGTACGTGCGATTCTCGACGGGGCAATCGTCGCCGGCGATGTCGTCGTCATTCGCTATGAAGGGCCGCGCGGCGGGCCGGGGATGCGCGAGATGCTGAGCCC
>CAZFJU010000297.1:0-4477 GCA_964518995.1 uncultured Gammaproteobacteria bacterium | reverse complement strand
GGTTCATCGGCGTGTTGCTCGAGCACTACGCGGGCGTGCTCCCGTTGTGGCTCGCGCCGCAGCAGGCCGTCGTCGCGACGATCACCTCAGACGGCGACGAGTACGCGCGCAGCGTCGTCGCGCGCCTGCTCGCGGCGGGGATACGGGCTGACGCCGACCTGCGTAACGAGAAGATCAATTACAAGGTTCGCGAGCACTCGCTCGCTAAGGTTCCGGTTATTCTCGCCGTCGGCCGCAAGGAGGTGGCGGAGGAAACGGTATCGATCCGTCGGCTCGGCCAATCCGGCCAACGCGTGCTCGCGCTCGAGCAGGCGGTGCACGAACTGACCCAGGAGGCCGCGCCACCGCGGATATGACGATTGCGCCTGATCAGCTTTAGCTCGGACGATCGCGACAGCTTCGGCATTATCGCCGGCGACGGCATCATCGATGCGGGCGCGCGCCTGCAGGGCGAGTTCTCGAGCTTGCGTGACGTGCTCGGCCACAGCGCGCTGAATCTGCTGCGGGGGATGGAAGGCCTTTCGCCGGATCTCGCCGTCGCCGACGCCCGCTTTCGGCCGACGATCCCGGATCCCGCCGCGAAGATACTCTGCGTCGGAGTGAACTATCTGCCGCACATTGCCGAGATGGGCCGGGAGAAACCCGACCATCCGGTCATCTTCGTCCGCTTCGCGGACAGTCTCGTCGGCCATCTCGAGCCGATCGTGCGACCGCGCGAATCCGTGCAGCTCGACTACGAGGGCGAGCTCGCCGTCATCATCGGCCGGCGCGCGCGACGCGTGCCGCGCGAGCGGGCGCTCGAGCACGTCGCCGGCTACGCGTGCTTCAACGACGGCAGCATTCGAGATTTCCAACGGCACGGCCTGCAGTGGACGCCCGGCAAGAATTTTCACGCGAGCGGCGCGTTCGGGCCGTGGCTCGTCACGACTGACGAGCTACCCGACCCCGCGGGCTTGACCCTCGAGACTCGTCTCAACGGCAGCGTCATGCAGCACGAAAGCGTCGCCGAGCTCTGCTTCGACGTGCCCGCGCTGATCGCGTACTGCTCGACGTTCGCTCAGCTCGAGCCGGGCGACGTGATCGTCACCGGCACGCCCGGCGGCGTCGGCGCCGGGCGGCAGCCCCCGCTCTGGATGAAGGCCGGCGACGTCGTGGAGGTCGAGGTGGACGGAGTCGGAACCCTCAAGAACCCCGTGGTCGATGAGCCTGCGGACTGAGCGGCCCTCTGCGCGAGCCCGCGCACATACTACCGCCGCGAGCGCCCTGCTCGCGCTTTCCACCGCGGCCGCGCAGTCCCCTCCGGCGCTGGACTGGCTCGACTGGGACGCGCTCGAGGCCGGCAGTGTCGAAGCCCGCACCGGCCGAGCTGGCAGCAGAATCGCCGTCAGCACCGCGGCGCTGATTGACGCCCCTCTCGACATCATCTGGAGCGCCCTGAAGAATTGCGAGATCGCGCCCGAGCACGTCTCGAACGTCGTAAGCTGTGAGAGCATCGAGGTACTCGACGATGGCCGAGCCGAGCTGTTCTCGCAGACGATTAAACCGATTTTCTTCATACCGCGCTTCGATCACGTGTTCCGACTCGATTACCGGCCGCCGGAGCGCATCGATCTATCGGGCGTGAGCGGCCCGCTGGAGCAGATGCAGGGCAGCTGGCGGCTGCTGCCGCAGCCGGCAGGAAGCGTGCTCGTGCTGCAGGACGTCGAGGTCGACCCGGCCTTTCCGGCGCCGCGGTTCCTGCTGCGCGCCACCATGCGTAAGGAGCTGACGACGATCATGGAAGCCGTGCGCCGCGTCAGCGAGGAACAAGCCGCCGCGCGGCTCGACGGCTCTTCGCAACACGGCATCGATCCAGAGCGTTCGGCCTCGAGCACCCGATGAGAGTGTCCGACCTTCGCCGACAATTCATGAGTCGCGCGTGCCAAAGTAGCCGGTTGGTTTTGGCCGCGGCACTCGCCGCGCTCGTTACGGCCGCGTGGGCCCAAGACGCTCCGCAGACGGCCGCCGACCGCGCTCGAACCAAGATCGACGCCATCGTCGCCGGCGGCGAGCGGGCAGTATCCGCCCGGTCCGCCACGACCCGAACCCTCCTGACGGAGGCGGAGATCAACGACTACCTGCGGGTGCATGGCTCCGACGTTTTGCCGAGCGCCATTACCCGACCCGAGCTTCGACTAGGCGATGACAATCGGGTTCGAGTGCGCGCGATAGTCGATCTCGACGAGGTGCGCCGCTCTCGACCCCGGGATTGGCGCGATCCTCTAGCTTATGTCGCAGGCGCCGCCGAAGTGATCGCATCCGGCCGCATGATCTCGGACGAAGGCTTCGCTCGCGCCGAGCTCGATAGCGCGACAATTGCGGGCCTATCGATACCGAAGAGCGTCGTGCAGGAGCTGCTGCGCTTCTTCACGTCGACTCCCGACAATTCCGCCGGCTTCGCTGTCGACGAGCCGTTCGCGCTACCTGCCAATACACGTAGAGTGGATGTACGCCAGGGGCACGTCGTCGTCGTTCACTAGCGGCCTGGTAAAGAAGCCTGGTTGAGCCCCGCCACCTTGCCTCCGCGTGCCGCCCCGTGGCCGCACGAAAGCGCTTGCCCGCCTTACTTTCGCACCCGTACCATAGCGCCCGCGCTAGTTGCACTAGCTATCTATACATAACACCGCTCGCCGCTGCGAGTCGTTATCTACGGACTTCGTCGGAGGCTTCGAATGTCAGACGGCTGCTGGGTACAGTACTGGGACCACGACGATTTCGCAGGTCCAACGATACGGTTCGATAGCGAGGGACATCAACGCGCCGTCCCGGATTTGGACCAATACAGGCAATCGGATGGCGCCAAGGCGGGCAACGAGCCGGACTCCTTGAAGACCGGTTCGCGTACGTGGCTGGTCGTCTACAAAGATAGAGACTATGGCGGCCGGAACGCGATGTTCGGCCCGAACTCCGCCATCGCCGACCTCGACATTTACGACATGGGCGGGAATATCAGCAGCTTCAAGATGTATGACAGCCGGCCCTCCTGGTTCGTCGAAAGTGCCCGCACGAGCCCGGATCCGGCCGCGACCGAGCTCGACGGCAGCATCGTCGACGCACAGACGGTCAACAACTTCGTGCGTACGGCCGTCGGCGTCGCCCTTGGCGAAATACCGATGATCGGCGGAGCCGTCAGCGGCCTCGTCACCGGCTTATGGCCGGACAAGAACAACATCGACCAAGTGTGGGCGAGCTTTCAAAACTATCTGAATCAAGCCATCGCCGGCGTGTACTGGCAGACCAAGTACGAAGGGCTGGGCTCGACGCTGCAGAATATCTACGCTGCCGCGGATAAGTTCGCGAGCACCCCGGCGCAAGACAGCGGCCTGAAGAAGGACGCGTTTCGCAACCTCTACGACCTCCTCGGCAATACCCAATCGTACTTCATCGATAAGCAGCACCCTGCAGGGAAGTACTACTTCATGGTGCCGTACTGCACGCTTTATCTCGCCACGCGCCGCGAGATCTACCAGAACTACGGTTATTACTATGGCGCCGAGCCTTCGGAGCAGTCGCGCGAAGAGTTGCTGCGGGACATTACCGATTCGATCATCCTGTTCACCCAGCTGTTGGAGGACGCGAAGAGCGAGATCATCAGGCGCCGCACTGACGAAAGCGTCATCCAGGTGGTTGAACAAAAGAGCGGCGGCTTCTCGCTGTTGGATCGGTACGATGGCCGGAGCATCTACTACTACAGCGGCGACAGCCGGTTAGTGAGGCAAACCTATGCCGACAATATCGGCAACGCGTTGGCGCTGAGGTTGGACGTCCACAATTCCATCACTCAGCTCTGGGCATATTTCGACCCTGCCAAAGAAGTGCCGCGCCCCGTTCCGCCGCCGACGTTGAAGTATGCGACAGGCCCTTATGGCGAGTACCAGCAAGTCGAGCCGTTCAGCAAGATGGCCGACCACGGGAACATTACCGAAGTGGTCTTATGGACGGGCGGCCTGGTCGACGGCTTCGAGCTATTCGTCGACGGCCGGGGCACTGGCCGCGTCGGAGGCCCCGGCGGCGCGGCGAGATCGCTGCAATTGGAAGAGCAGGAGCGTGTCTCGGTGGCGGGCGTCTATGCCACCAGACTGATCAATGGCCTCCGCTTCACGTCCAGCGCGGGCTGGTCGGTTGAAGGGGGCACGGATGAAGGAGCATCGAATCGCCGACACAAGGCCGAGCCGTTGGAGGGGTGTTCCGACACGCGATTAATCGGCTTATCCGGTTATGCCGGCGTCGCACCTCATGATGATCCGACCCGCAACAACGTCAAGGCGCTCACCTGTCACTGGGCGTGTGAGCTGCCGATGAACGTTCCAGCGAAGTAGCCCGGCGGGTCTAGGCGGCCGCGTCGCGCGGCCGCCTAGGCGCCGCTACTCCGTGGAGGCCGCCGTGCGGCGGGGCTCGCCGGCAGTCATTCCGGCAAGGGATGGGAAGCGATCACCGA
>CAZFJU010000296.1:0-4487 GCA_964518995.1 uncultured Gammaproteobacteria bacterium | reverse complement strand
CGAAGTTCGAGTGCGAGGTGTACATTTTGACGAAGGAGGAGGGCGGTCGGCACACGCCGTTCTTCAAGGGCTATAAGCCGCAGTTTTATTTTCGGACGACGGATGTGACGGGTTCGGTGGAGTTGCCGGAGGGCACGGAGATGGTGATGCCTGGCGACAACATCAAGATGGAAGTGGACCTGATCGCGCCGATCGCGATGGAGGAAGGTTTGAGATTTGCGATTCGCGAGGGTGGCCGCACGGTCGGCGCCGGCGTGGTTGCGAAGATCATCAAGTAACCGCCATGGCGACGAATCAAAACATCCGCATTCGACTCAAGGCGTTCGATCACCGCCTGATCGACAAGTCTGCCCGTGAGATCGTCGATACCGCCAAGCGAACCGGTGCCACGGTTCGCGGGCCGGTCCCGCTGCCGACCAAGGTCGAGCGCTATACCGTGCTGATTTCGCCGCACGTCGATAAGGACGCGCGTGATCAGTACGAGCTACTGACCCACAAGCGGCTGATGGATATCATCGATCCAACGGACAAGACGGTCGACGCGCTGATGAAGCTCGAGCTTCCGGCCGGCGTCGACGTGCAGATCAAGCTGAACTAGCCGGTTGCGGCAGGGGGGTCGGTCGAGCTTTCTAATTGGGGTCAGAGCCCTTTTTCGCCGCTCCGTCGTCGGTAACGCGTTGCCAGGCTGAAAAAGGGCTCCGACCCCACTAAAAATTTTCGGCCGACCCCTTTTGTTGCTGTAGCACGGTGCTATAATCGCGGGCTACTTGCCGGTCACAGCGGGAAGGCCCGAAGATCTCCGGGCGTCCTATCTACCGTACGCCAAGTGCGTTGAGGGCCGGCGGTGCCGCCCCAACTGGGCGGCAAGCAACTCACCACGTCTCCCTTTTCGCGGACGTGCTGTTTCGGGTGCCAACGCGCGAAATGACGCGGTGGCTGAAGCGCCGGCCGACGCAGTCGGTGCGGATACAGAGGAACGAACAATGTCTATCGGTCTCGTGGGCCGCAAATGCGGTATGACCCGCATTTTTACGGACTCCGGCGATTCGGTGCCGGTGACCGTGATCGAGGCCCTGCCAAATAGGGTCACGACACTCAAGACACCTGAGCGCGATGGCTACCGCGCCGTGCAGGTCACGGTGGGTCGGAGCCGGGCGAACGGGTTGAGCAAGCCGGAGGCAGGTCACTTCGCGGCGGCGAAGGTCGAGCCTGGGGAAGGCTTGTGGGAATTCCGTCTTGCCGAAGACGAAGGTGCCGAGCTCGAGGCCGGCGCGGAGATCAAGGTCGATCGGTTCGCGGCGGGTCAGCTGGTGGATGTCACCGGCACGTCGAAGGGCAAAGGCTTCGCGGGCACGATCAAGCGCCATCACTTTCGCTCTCAAGACGCGACCCACGGTAACTCCATTTCACACCGCGCTCCGGGCTCGATCGGTCAAAACCAGGCGCCGGGTCGCGTATTCAAGGGAAAGAAGATGGCCGGCCAACTCGGTGCGGCGCGCTCGACGCAGCCGAACCTCGAGGTCGTGCGGGTCGATACGGAGCGGAATCTGCTGCTGGTCAGGGGCGCGGTGCCCGGGTCGGTCTCGGGCCGCGTTCTGGTTCGGCCGGCGGTCAAGGCCGGTAAGCCGCGAGACGAGAAATGAAAGTCACACTGCACGGTAACGGTGAGGCGATCGAGCTCGCCGATGCATCGTTTGCGGCGCCGTTCAACGAGCCGCTCGTCCATCAGGTCGTTGTCGCCTATCTCGCTGCGGGGCGTGCCGGCACCAAGGCCCAGAAGACGCGGGCCGAAGTCCGCGGAGGCGGCGCGAAGCCGTGGCGTCAAAAGGGCACCGGCCGCGCGCGTCACGGCACGATCCGAAGCCCGATTTGGGTCGGTGGCGGTCGGGCGTTCGCGGCGCGTCCGCGCAATCACGAGCAGAAGGTCAACCGCAAGATGTACCGCGGCGCGCTGCGCGCCGTGCTGTCCGAGCTGCTGCGGCGCGAGCGTTTGCTGCTGGTCGACGAGTTCGTTCTTAGCGCTCCGAAGACCAAAGAGGCGGCCGAGAGGCTGGCAGGGCTCGGTGTCGAGCGCGGGCTGGTCGTGGTCGAGGGCTTCGACGCGAACGTGTGGCTTGCGCTGCGAAACATACCCCACGTCGATGTTGCCGAGGCCAGCGACGTCGATCCGGTCAGCCTCGTCGGCGCCGACCGGGTCGTGATGACCGCGGCGGCTGCGAAGATTCTCGAGGGGCGGCTGGCATGAGCGCGGTGATTCATCAAGAGCGGCTGACGCAAGTCATTGTCGGGCCGCATGTCTCTGAGAAAACGACGACGGCGGGTGAAGAGGCTCATCAGGTCGTCTTCAAGGTGCGCCGGGACGCGACCAAGGCCGAAGTCAAGCGGGCTGTCGAGCTGCTGTTCGAAGTCAAGGTCGAGCGGGTCACGGTTACGCGCGTGCCGGGCAAGGTGAAGCGCTTCGGCACTCGACGCGGCCGTCGCTCGGACTGGAAGAAGGCGTATGTGCGCCTCGCTCCGGGTCACGATCTCGACTTCATCAGTCCGGAATAGGCACGCGGGAGGGAACGAAGTGGCTGTACGCAAGCTCAAACCCACGTCCGCCGGGCAGCGTTTCACGGTGCGCGTCGTCGACGAGGCGCTGTACAAGGGGCGTCCGCACGAGGCGCTCGTCGTCCCGATGTCGAAGAGCGGGGGGCGTAATAACCAAGGCCGGATCACGACTCGGCATCGCGGCGGCGGTCATCGTCGTCACTACCGCCTGATCGATTTTCGGCGCGACAAAGACGGCATCGCCGGCCGCGTCGAGCGGCTCGAGTACGATCCGAACCGTAGTGCGCACCTCGCGCTCGTTCTGTACTCGGATGGCGAGCGGCGCTACATCCTGGCACCGCAGCGGGTGTCCGTCGGGGATCCGATCCACTCGGGCAGTGATGCGCCGATCAAGCCGGGCAATGCGCTTCCGCTGAAGAATATTCCGGTCGGCACCCAGGTGCACTGCGTCGAGCTCAAGCCCGGTAAAGGTGCGCAGCTCGCGCGCAGTGCCGGCGCTTCGGTGCAGATCGTTGCGCGCGAAGGGGTGTATGTCACCCTTCGCCTCCGCTCCGGCGAGATGCGTAAGGTGCACGTGACCTGCCGGGCAACCGTCGGCGAGGTCGGCAATAACGAGCACAACCTGCGCAAGCTCGGCAAGGCGGGCGCGCAGCGTTGGCGCGGCGTGCGGCCTACGGTCCGCGGTGTCGCGATGAACCCGGTCGACCATCCGCACGGCGGCGGCGAGGGCCGCACGTCTGGGGGCCGTCACCCGGTATCGCCGTGGGGCGTGCCGACCAAGGGTTACAAGACGCGGACGAACAAGCGGACGAAGGCGATGATCGTCCGCACTCGTAAGCAGAAGTAGAGAAACGTAGTCTGGCGGCCGCAGTGGGCGCCGAGCAGTCGGAACCGGAATAAAGATGCCACGTTCGATTAAAAAAGGTCCGTACATTGACCTGCACTTGCTGAAGAAGGTCGAGAAGGCCGCGGCCGCGAACGATCGCAGGCCCATCAAGACCTGGTCGCGCCGCTCGATGGTCATCCCCGACATGGTCGGGCTGACGATCGCCGTGCACAACGGCCGCCAGCATGTGCCGGTGCTGATTTCGGAGAACATGGTCGGCCACAAGCTCGGCGAGTTCGCGATCACGCGGACCTTCAAGGGGCACTCGGGCGACCGCAAGTCGAGGTAGCCGCGGGTAAAGCGGGTCAGAGCCGATTTTTGGTCGAGCTGAATAATCGTCGATTTCGAATAGTCGTCGATTCAACGCGGCGGTTGGAATTGCGGAGCGGGAACAGGGGCGGTAACCCCGTGATCTCGAGATAGGTTGGAGCGAGGATCCATGCAGGTTGCGGCGAAACTGCGATATGCGCGCATTTCATCTCAGAAGTGCCGTCTCGTCGCGGATCAGATTAGAGGCAAGCCCGTTGGGCAGGCTATCGACATTCTGCGGTTCAGCCGCAAGAAGGCTGCACGGCTGGTGCACAAAGTGCTCGAGTCGGCAATCGCTAATGCCGAGCACAATCACGGCGCGGACATCGACGAGCTGAAGATCTCGGGTATCGAGATCAACGATGCGCCTTTCTTTGCACGCTACCGCGCGCGGGCGAAGGGCCGAGGAAACAGAATCTTGAAGCGCAACAGCCACATCACGATTCGCGTGGCAGACGAGTAAATCATGGGTCAGAAGGTACATCCGACTGGAATTCGACTCGGCATCACCCGTGAGTGGCTGTCGAAGTGGTACGCGGATCCGAAAACGTTTCCGATGTATCTCGAGCAGGACCATCGCGTTCGCGAGTTCCTGAAACGGAAGCTCAAGGATGCCTCCGTCAGCCGCATCCACATCGAACGGCCGGCGAAGCGAGCGAACATCACGATCCATACGGCGCGGCCGGGCATCGTGATCGGCAAGAAGGGCGAAGACATCGAGAAGCTTCGCGCTCAAGTGGCC
>CAZFJU010000295.1:0-4496 GCA_964518995.1 uncultured Gammaproteobacteria bacterium | reverse complement strand
GGTCGCTTCCAAGCAGAAGCGGCTTAAGTCAGTGCCATTCGGGTCAGAGCCCAATCATAAATTGGGGGCTCTGACCCCTTTTTAATTTGCAAATTGGGCTCTGACCCCTTTTTGTTAGACCTCGCCGATCAGGCGACCTTCTCGGGCCTCTGCGTCGCGGCCGAGCGGATGATGGCCTCCGTCACGGACGCGCCGTGCACCATCTCGTCGAGCGGAATGGGGAACGGCTCCTCGCCTGCCGCCGCTGCGGCGAAGGACTCCAGCGTCGCGCGCGTGACGTCGCAGCGCTCGGCTTCCCATGTCTCTGCGGGGCCCTGTATCGGCTTGAAGATGCACTTGCCGAACAGGCGCGTACGACGCTCCTCGGACGACGCGCCGGCGACGTGCGTCATGCCTTCGAGCCGAACATAGCCCTTCGAGCCGTATACCTGGAAACTGAAGCCGCCGCCGGTCGCCGTCATGGTGCCGAGGTACCCGGACATGCCTTCCTTCATTCTGAACAGCATGGAGGTCGTATCGTCCGCATCCACCTGCACGACGCGGCGGAAGCTCTGGCAGTAGACCTCGTCGATCGGCCCGCACAGGTCGATCATGCCATCGACCGCGTGCACCCCCATCGGCGTCAGGCCACCGCACGGCGTTTCGTCGCGATTGGCGCGCCACTGCTCCGGCTTCAGGAACAGGGCGTTCGGAAAGGTCATCGTCGCCTCGACGTGCAGAATCACACCGAGATCTCCGCTGTTGATCCGGTCGCGCAGCTTCGTCATCTCTGGGTGCCAGCGGCGGTTGTAGCCGAGGCCGAGCGCGACGTTCGCGCGCTTCACGGCCGCGACCGCCTCATCCGCCTCCGCCTTCGTCAACGCGAACGGCTTCTCGCAGAACACATGCTTGCCCTTGGCGGCGGCGGCGACCACCTGTTGGACGTGCATCGAATGCGGCGTTGCGAGGACCACGGCATCGATGCCGGGCGCATCGATCACTTCTTCGAAGCTCGAGTAGAGCTGAAGCTTATGCTGCTCGGCGAAGCCCTTGACGTCGTCGTTGATCGTCCGCGTCGTGCCGGCCACGAACCGCATACGATCACTATCATCTGATACCGCCTCGACGAGCGTGCGCCCCCACCAGCCGAGTCCTACGATTGCCGCATTGATCATCCGTTCTGTCTCCTCGCTCGGAATTCGGGCCGCAGCCCCCCACTGACCCTTCGAACGCCCGATGACGCGACCCGCTCGCCGCGCCGTATGCATGCGCTCCCGACCGGGCGGGCTATTCTAATCCGCTCGCCCTCGCCTGGTCGCGCGCCATCACGGACCAATCGAGGTCGCTCTCGCCATGCGCGACCGCGCCGAGCAGCCGATCACGATACACGTTGCAGCTCGGCAGCGGTACGCTGGCGGCCTCTCCGGCCGCGAGCGCAAGGTTTGCATCCTTGAGGCCGAGCAGGGTCGTGAAGCCGACCTGCCCGTAATTCTCGTTTGCGATAATGTTGCCGTACACCTTATACGCCGGCGCGGCGAACAATCCGTCCGTCAATACATCATTGAAAACGGCCGGCGCAACGCCGAACTTGCGCGTGAGCGAGAAACCTTCGCCCATCGCCTCGATCGCGCAGCCGAGAACCATGTTGTTCGCGAGCTTCACGGCGGCCGCCCCGGCCGGATTCGTGCCGGCATTGAAAGTCCGCCGCCCGATCACGGCAAAGAGCGGCGTGAGCTTGTCGATCGCGTCGACGGGCCCCGCGGCGACGATGCCGAGCTGGCCCGCTGCCGCGGCATCGGGGCGCCCCAGCACCGGCGCCGCGACGAGCACGCGTCGCGCATCCTGATGCTGGCGCTCGAGCTCGGCGAGAAGGGTGACGCTATGCGTCCCCATCGGCACGTGAATCGAACCTTCGGGCAACGACTCGAGAAGGCCGGCGGCGATCACTTCGCGCAGCGCCTTGTCGTCGGTCAACATCGTGAAGACGACGTCGCGTCCAGCAGCGGCTTCGACCGCGCTAGCCGCCACTTTCGCACCTTGCCGCTCCAGCTCATCGGCCTTTGAGCGCGTGCGGTTATAGACGACGAGGTCGTGGTCGCCGCCGATGATGCGGCCTGCAATCGCTTGGCCCATGCGGCCGAGGCCGATGAATCCGATCTTCATGTAGCGTGGTTCTCCTGGTTGATCAGCGCGGGGTCGGCGCACGGCCTCAGCGGCTCCGCGACTGGAACGCGGCGAGCGGCGCCCGCGCACGCGCGGGCGCCGAGGCGCGGTTACGACAATAGTTGATCCCGCACCCATTCGAGCTCGAGCGTCACGTAGTCGACGATGTCGCCCGTCTTCAGATGCTCCGGCAAGACATCCCACGTATAGGTCTCGATCTCGAGATGCGGCGACAGCTTGTTCTCCTTGTGAAATTTCAGCGCATCCTCGATCGCAAAACGCGTGGTCTTGAAGTCGCCGAGATCCTCGAGGAAGACAGGCACATGGAAATGCGTGCGCCACTCGCGCGGCCCCGGGTCGCGCTCCCAGGCCTCGAACGCGTCCTCGAGATTCAGATAGTGCGTCAGTGCGCCGTTACGCCGCTCGACGGTCTGCGTGAGATATACGCTGTCGGCGTACTGCCGCAGCGCATCGACTTTCTCCTGCGTGACTTCGGGCACCCGCACGGCCGCGGCCTCCTGCAGCTTGAAGACGGGGATGCCTGTATCCGCAAGTATGCGCAGCGAAGCGCCGATGTCCTCGTACTCGACCGCCTGGTGGCAGATGTCGTACACCATGCCGAGGTGCTCGCGAAGCGCTGTGACGGCATCGTTGCGCGAGAGGCCCGTCTGCTCCGCAAGCGAATTGACAGCGTCATCGGCGTAGAGGTGGTTCGTGAAATAGTCGACGGCTTCCTCGGTGGTCTCGAGGAAACACGCGGGCTCCGGCTCGAGCGCCAGACGCACGATTCGGTCCGCCCGTTCGCGGATCTTCACCAGATGCGCTACGGTTCCGATCACCTGGCGGGTGAACGCGTCGACGACCTCCGGACCGCTCACGCGCGGCTTGAAGCCCAGCGGCGGGCTTTGGATCGTCGGCTCGACCCCCGGGGCACAGACTTCCGCGAGAATATCCGCGACGCGTTTCGTGTACGTGGCGCGGTCGTCGCTGCGCCAGTCCGGCTCATACACTCGCTCCTTCACAAGCGTGTTCTTGAACGCGCCGTAGGGGAACGCGTTCACCGTGTAGAGGTACATGTCTCGCTCATCGAGGAATGCCTTCAGCTTCTCTCGCTCCTTCGGCTCCGCCGTAAGGGTTCCGGCCGATGAGGCCGAAATACGAAGCGATACGCCGAATGGTTGATTCGGTGCGATGCGTTCCCTCACCCTAGGGACATAGCGGTTCAAGCTGTCCCAGATCTCGGGCCAGGTGTCACCGGGGTGGACGAGAGTCGAATACGTCAAGTGGCCGAGGCCGTTGCCCAAATCCATGCACAATCTCCTTGAACGCCACAGGGGCGAATCGGTGGCACCGTCGCTCGACGGTGCTTCATGGGCCGGTGATGAAGCATTTGGCGGCTCGCTGCTCGAGCTCGGCGCAAAACACGGGTGGGCTCACATGCTCGCGAGCCGGTTTCGTTTTGCACAGCCGACTCGACACTTAACCATTGGCCTGTTCGAGGCCGCGTGACGAGCGGTGGTGCGCCGAGCCAGGGTTGTGGACCGCCGACATCTACAATATTGTATCCGCCCTATTCACGAATTGCCCGGAGTTCAATGGAATGCTGCGAGCCACGGCTGATCAAATTCTTCCAACAACAATTACCGGATCCCTGCCACGGCCAAGCTGGTATACCGAGAACCTCGGGTTGCGCAGCTTCCTCGAAGCCATGGTCGAAACTCGCTTTCGCGAGCAATACGAAGATGCGCTAGCGGTCTATATCAACGAACAGACGATCGCAGGCCTCGATATCGTGACGGACGGCGACGCACGTTTCTCGGCGGATATCGGCGGCCAGAGCTGGACGAGCTATCCGCCGTCGCACATGGCGGGCTTCGATCGGTTGCCGAAGGCGGCAAAGGTCGGCGCCGGCGGCATCGCGTTCCCTCGCGGGCATATTCTGCACGACTATATCGAAGCGCGCGTGATGCCGAGCATCGTCGGCCCCGTCGGCCGCGGCAACATGCAGTACGCCGCGATCTGGAAGGCCGCGCAGCGCATGACGACGAAGCCGCTGAAGTTCGGCACGGTGACCCCGGAGCTCGTAGCGTTCGCGGTGCAGGATTACTACTACAAGGATATTCGTGAGCGCATCTGGGCCATCAGCGACGCCTTCAACGAAGAGCTGCACGAGGTCGCTGACGCCGGCTGCCCGGTGATTCAGATGGAAGAGCCGCAGGTCCACCTGCTCGCCGCACGCGGTATCGTCGACGATAAGATCAATCCCAAGTACATGCTCGACGTGTTCAACAACACCGTTCGCGGCCTGCGCGACAAGACCGAGGTGTGGTGCCACACCTGCTGGGGCAACCCGT
>CAZFJU010000294.1:0-4510 GCA_964518995.1 uncultured Gammaproteobacteria bacterium | reverse complement strand
GCGATGATTCTATCGAAATCGAAGAAGAGATTACCGTGCGGGGCCGCAGGCCATTGGCCGCTTATCGGGTCGAGCTCGAGGCTGCCCACGAACGGGTTATCGCCATCTTCAACGAAATCAACAGCAGCGATGAGTTCGACATCTTCTGCCGTAACGAGCGCAGAACGGGCTCGCGCGTGCCGGCCCGTGTGTGCAGGGCTCGTTTCGAGGACACCGTGTCTGCCGCGGCCGGAAGAGAATACGTGGCCGGCATTCTTTCGTTTTGCCCGGGCGGCGTGACGCAGGAGTGCATCTTTAGCGAAGGCGCGCAGGCCGGCATCGCCCGAGCCCAGTCCGTCGAGGGCGAAGCGCACTACAAGCAGCTGCTGCTCGTCGAGGAGATGCAGCGGCTGGCCTTCGAAGACCCGCGCCTGATGGAGGCCATGCTCGAGCACGAGCAGCGACGGCGGGAGTATCTGGAGGCGCGAGGGCGCTAAACGCCGTTTCGACCGTCGAAATCAATGACGGCTTAGCTCCGCTCCTGGAGAACGACCTCCAACTCCTGCAGATAATGACCCTGCATATAGCCTGCGCCGAGCTGAAACAGCACGGCCATCGTGTTCGCGTCCTCGACGCGCTCCGCGATCGTCGCGACCTTGCGCTTCTCGGCCGCCTTGACGAAGCCGCGGACCTTGTCCTGCAAGGCTGCGTTGGTCGCGAGGCCCTGCATCAGGGAGCCATCGATCTTCAGGTACTGCAATGACGTCTGCGCCAGCAGGCGCATCGGGTCGCGGCCGATGCCGAAATGCTCGATCGCGAAGGAGAAGCCGTGTTCCTTGAGCTGCTCCGCGAGCGCGCGCGACTGCTTCATGTATTGGGTGACGTCCTCCTCGGTCGCTTCGAAGCAGATCGTTTCCGGTCGCAGGCCGGTCGACTGCGCGAGCTTCACGAGCCAGTCGATCAGCGTGGGGTCGACGATCGATTCATGCGACAGCTTCACGAACACGCAGTCTGGCTGTCGCTGCCGGCAGAAGTCGACGGACGCGGCAATGACCCAGCGGTCGATCGCGCGGAGCAGTTTGTTGCGGCGCGCTGCCGGGATGAAATCTGCTGCAGGAACATCGTCGCCCTGCGGATCGATCATTCGCAGTACTGTGTCGTACATCGACTTGCGCTCGCCGGACAGGCTGACGATCGGCAGATGGCTGAGCTTGAAGCGGTTCTCGACGAGGGCCGATTTGATTTGGTTGACCCACAGCGCATCGAAGCGCTGAATGCGCATGCTCTCGTCGGAGGTTTCCTCGAGCACGACTTGGTTGCCGCCGCGCTGGCGCCCGCGCTGATTCGCTTTCTCCGCGTCCGCGATCAGCCCTTCGAGCCGCTCCGTCAGCTGGCCCGCCTCGGCGATGCCGATCGTGCAGGTCACGGAGAGGGTTTG
Source organism: uncultured Gammaproteobacteria bacterium (assembly GCA_964518995.1). Lineage (GTDB taxonomy): Bacteria > Pseudomonadota > Gammaproteobacteria > Steroidobacterales > Rariloculaceae > ZC4RG20. Next base: position 3,093 of record CAZFJU010000294.1, on the reverse strand, counting down.
ATTGGCCGTCTCGAACATGTGCCCCGCGATGCGCACGACGACGTGATCGGCCCAGGCTTCGATATCGCGGAGCGTGCCGCGCTCGACCAGCACGGCGAACACATTGCCGCCGAAGCGGCCGCACAGGTCTTTGGCGTTGACCGTGCCGCGCAGGAGCTCCGCGACGGTGACGAGCAAGTCCTCGCTCGCAAGCGGGCCGACCTGTTCCTCGATCTCGCCGAATTTGTCCGGGCGGATGAACGCTAGCGCGCGCACGCCGCTGCGCGGGGTCGACTCCAGACGCTTCGTCACCAGCTCGACGAAGCGCCGGCGATGATAGAGGCCGGTCGCGGGATCCTTGTGAACCGTGGCCTCGACGATCTCTTCGGGCGCCGCGCCATCGGTCGATTCCGGCGGAACGCTCAGCTTAATCGCCGGCTCGCCGTCATAGCTGCTCGGCTCGAGCCGCAGCGACAGCTTCGAGGACGAGCCGTCGCCGTGGCTGCCGCTCACGCTGAGCGCTTCGCCGGACCACTGGCTCTTGCCGCAGGCGACCAGCGCGCCCTTCAGCGCGGCGTGGCTTCCCGCATCGAAGAAATCCATCAGCGGCACGTCGACCGCATCGTCCATGCCGCGGCCGAAGAGCTCGGCCCAAGCCTGATTCGCTTCCACGACGATGCCTTCCTGCGCATAGGCGATGGCATCGACCGCGCCGGCGAGGAAGCTCTGAAACTGCGTCTTGTACTGCTTTGCGGAAAGCAGCGTGCGATTCAGCGACCGCTCGAGTCGGAACGCGCGCAGCTCGCGCGTCGCGACGGCGGCGAGGCGCTTGCGGCAACCGACCGACACGAGATCCTGAGCGCCGGCGGCCAGCACCTGGCTGATGGTTTCCTCATCGGCCTGCTGCTTCAACACGAGCAACGGCACGGCGCCGTCCGGCTGCTGGCGCAGCTTCGCGACCTCGGCGACGGGTGTCGGGAACCGGTCGGCGTAATAGATCAGCAGCTCGGGGTCGACGGAGCGGATAGAGTCATGAAGCCCGTCGAGCCGTTTGATCCAGTGGCAGTGCGCCGGATGGCCCGCGTCCCGCAAAGTCTTGTTGATCAGCTCCACATCGTCCTCCGCCGTGGTCACGACGATGAGTGGAACTGGCGAAGGGGACATGAGCCTGGTAGACCTCCCTGTGTCGTCGGCGCTTCGCCCGGCCGGCGGCATTCTAGCATTCGTGCCGGGACGGGCCCGTACGTGGGTCACAGCGCGGCGCTAACCGGCGTTTTGCTCGCGCGGCCGGGGACTTCGCGCACGAGCCGGGGCACGAGATAACCCGGCAGCCGGCCGAGCAGCGCGTGATAAAGCGCCTCTGCGCGCTTTTGCTCGACATCGAAGTGTGCCGCGCCCTTGACGGGATCGAGCAAGTGCAGGTAGTAGGGCAGCACGCCGCATTCGAACAGCCGCTCGCTCAGCGCCGCAAGCGTATCGACGTCGTCATTGACGCCGTGCAGCAGCACGGCCTGGTTCAGCAGCGTCGCGCCGGCGGCCCGCAGCGCGGCGAGCGCCCGCGCGGTGTCCGCATCGATTTCCCGCGAATGATTCGTATGTAAAACGATCACCACCGCGAGCCGCGTCTGCTCGAGGAGCGCGACGAGACCGGCATCGACGCGGTCGGGTAGCACGACGGGAAACCGCGTATGCAGCCGCACACGGCGCACCCGCGGCAGTGTCGCGAGCCGCTCGAGCAGCGACTCGAGCCGCGCGTTCGCAAGACTCAGCGGATCGCCGCCGGAAAGAATCACCTCTTCCGTGCCGTCCGCCGCGAGCCGCTCGACGGCGGCGGCGAAATCGGCCCGTGCGGCGAGTTGCGCCGCGTACGGAAATGCCCGGCGAAAACAGTAGCGGCAATGGATAGGGCACGCGCCCGTCGTGATCAGCAGCGAGCGGCCGTGATATTTGCGCACCACGCCGCCGTCCGCGAACTCGCTCTCGGCGAGCGGGTCGGCGGTAAAGCCGGGCACGTGGAGCATCTCGAGCGGGCTCGGCAGGACCTGCATCAGCAGCGGATCGCGTGGGTCGCGCTTCGTCATGCGCGCCACGAAGGTGCGCGGCACGAGCAGCGGGAAGTCGCGCGCGGCGCCTTCGGCCGCGATCGCGTCGACAGGCAGCTCGAGCAGCGCCGCGAGCTCGCGGATGTCGCGAACGGCGTCCCGAAGCTGATGCTGCCATGACGCACGCGGCAGCGTGAGCGGGGCGGAGTCGTGAATCATGCTATTCGTTCAGATGGCCGAGGCGGTATCATCGCCGTACCGATCGCGGCCGAGTACCGCGGGGCGGAGCGGTCGAGGCTGGGCGCCACACCGGCGCGTGTGCTCCGCGTAGCAGTCGTCGAGGGTGCCAATGCTGCGCCCGCCGGCGCAGCGTTCGCGCGCCCGCCGACCTTCACCCATCGCAACCGAGCAAGAGCTTCAATGGCAAGTTATAACACCAATGAGTTTCGGGCGGGCCTGAAAATCCTCATGGACAACGATCCGTGCGTGATCGTCGAGAACGAGTTCGTGAAGCCGGGCAAGGGCCAGGCGTTCAATCGCGTCAGAATCCGCAACCTGAAGACCGGGCGGGTGGTCGATAAGACCTTCAAGTCCGGGGACTCGGTCGAGGCGGCCGACGTCATGGACCAGGATATGGAATACCTTTACTCCGACGGCGAGTTCTGGCACTTCATGGTGCCGGATACTTACGAGCAGTTTGCGGCCGGCCCCGAAGCGGTGCGTGACGCTGCGCAATGGTTGAAGGAGCAGGATCGGTGCATGGTCACGTTATGGAACGGCCAGCCGCTGATCGTCTCGCCGTCGAACTTCGTGGAGCTCAAGATCGTGGAGACGGACCCGGGTGTGCGCGGCGACACGGCGCAAGGCGGCGTGAAGCCCGCCAAGCTCGAGACCGGTGCGGTCGTTCGCGTGCCGCTGTTCGTCGAAGAAGGCGAGGTCGTCAAGGTCGACACGCGTTCCGGCGAATACGTGTCCCGCGTGAAAGATTAATTGGGGTCAGAGCCCATTTGCTTAACTAATTGGGGTCAGAGCCGAATGGCACTGACTTAAGCCGTACGCTTCTTAGGATGTC
>CAZFJU010000293.1:0-4528 GCA_964518995.1 uncultured Gammaproteobacteria bacterium | reverse complement strand
AGTCTCGTGGATCACCTGGTTGGGTTGCTCGAGGGCAACAGGGAATTTCAGTTGATCGACGATCAAAAGATCGTCTATGAAACCGCGCTTAACCTCGCGGACGCGGCGCGAGCCGACAAACGAGTTTTGATCGTCGAAGGCGGGCCCGGCACTGGGAAATCAGTCGTAGCCGTAAATTTGCTCGTCGAGTTCACACGTCGTGAGCGGCTCGCGCACTATGTGACGCGCAATGCCGCTCCCCGGGAAGTCTATCAGAGCAAGCTGACCGGCCGATTCACGAAGACCCACATCACGAATCTCTTCAAGGGGTCGGGTGCCTACACGGCGAGCGCACCGAACAGCATGGATGTGCTCATCGTCGATGAGGCGCATCGGCTGAACGAGAAATCCGGGCTTTACGGCAACCTCGGCGAGAACCAGATCAAGGAGATCATCGAGACCGCAAAATGCTCAATCTTCTTCATCGACGAGGATCAGCGCGTCACGCTGAAGGACATTGGCAGAACGGCCGAAATTCGCGCGTGGGCGGAGCGGCTCTCTGCGGACGTTGAGGTGATGCGGCTCGAGTCGCAGTTCCGCTGCAATGGCTCGGACGGCTATCTGGCTTGGCTGGACCACACTCTAGGCATCTCGAGCACCGCGAACGACACGCTCGAAGGTGTCGCTTATGACTTCCGAGTATGTGACAACCCGCATGAACTCTACGAGCTGATCCGGCGGAGGAACGCGGCGTCTAACAAAGCGCGGCTCGTGGCTGGCTACTGCTGGGATTGGAAGGGCCGAAAGATCCCGAGCACGCGCGATATCGTGATGGAGGAACACGACTTTGCGATGCGTTGGAATCTCGATGTCGACGGTCCGCTTTGGCTGATCAAACCGAACTCGATCGATGAGATTGGCTGCATTCACACCTGCCAAGGATTGGAACTCGAATATGTCGGGGTGATCATCGGACCGGATTTCGTCGTCCGAGACGGCCACATCATCACCGATGCAACGAAACGCTCGAGACAGGATCGATCGGTCCACGGATACAAGAAAATGCTGAAGGCGGACCCGGCAGGCGCGAGGGCAGCTGCAGACCGCATCATCAAGAACACATACCGAACGCTGATGACGCGTGGCTTGAAGGGCTGCTACCTCTACTGCACGGACGCGGAGACGAACGCGTACTTCAGACGGGCGACCGGTGAGATGCAGGGCAGTGAGGCTTTGCCGGCGTTGCCGCGCGTCGCGGATTGCTGATCGAAACGGCACCCTAAATTCATGTCGAAGCGTTACAAGGGCCGCATCACGGAGTGGCAGGACGATCGCGGTTTCGGGTTCGTCAAGCCCATGAACGGCGGCGGCCCGGTTTTCATACATGCCACGTCCTTCGCGAACCGTTCGCGCCGGCCCGTCGGCAATGAGCTCGTGACCTATGCGCTGAAGAAGGATACGAAAGGCCGCATGCAAGGCGTCGATGTTCGTTTTTCCCGAGCGCGGACCAAGTCTCGGCCGACCAGACCCGCTACAAGGCCCGGGCGGAACGCGGGCGCGCTGATGCTTGCGGCCGTATTCTTTGGGTTGGTGTCCACGGCCGTGATGATCGACCGGCTGCCGCTGATCGTGCTTGGGGTCTATTTAGTGGCCACGCCCATTACGTTCTCCGTCTACGCGTGGGACAAAGCAGCGGCGCAGACGAACCGCTGGCGCACGCCCGAAGCGCAACTGCATCTCCTCGCGCTGATCGGCGGCTGGCCCGGTGCGCTGCTGGCTCAACGATTGCTGCGGCACAAGTCGCGCAAGAAGCCGTTTCGCGTGGTGTTCTGGGCGACCGTAGTCCTAAATTGCGCCATGCTGGTTTGGATCGTTTACGATCCCGGCGCGCTGGAACGGTGGGCCAGTTCACTAATTGCTCCGTCCAGCTAAGCATGCTCGCAAACCAGCACTCGGGCAATACTCGCCGTCTCAATCGGCTCCACGTTGTGGCGCCGGCGCCAATGCGCATAGAATGCGCATTGAGGTACGTACACATGCCGACATACGACTCTACCGCTCGCAAGCGACCGGTTAACCTGACGTTGAACGAGGACCTCGTCGCGCAGGCTCGGCAGCTGACTCCGAATCTCTCGGCTGTGGTCGAGTCGCTGTTGGCTGCGTACGTAACCGAAGAAAAGCAGCGCCGTGCGGCGGAAGCCGGCCTGGTGCGGGAAACCGTTGCCATTTGGAATCGCTTCGCCGAAGAGGCGGGTTCATTCGCCGACGAGCATTCTACGCTCTGATGGCGCAGTTCGATGTTCATCGCAACACGGGCCGGCATCGCGATCGCATTCCCTATGTGGTAATCGTTCAGTCCTCGCTATTCGACGACTACGGTCGCCGCGTCGTGGTACCGCTGGTCAAGACGTCGGCCGTGGGTAAGATCGCGAACCCTCGTTTCAATCCGATTTTCAAGATCGGCAAGACATCCGTGGTCTTGCACCCGCTGGAGATCGTGTCGGTGTCCTTGGCGCAACTCGCAGAGCCCATCGCGTCACTCGCCCCGGAGGGCGATCGGATCATCCAAGCCCTCGATGACTTGCTGACACGGGCTTGGGGTTGAACGGCGTGCTCGTGACCCGAGCGGCGATTCGCGAGCGCCATAACGCGGAGGTTTTCGCGCACGGGGAGCGCGATCAGCGCGAAGGCCGCGTAACAAAAATCCGCGAGGTCGTGACGCCGCACGGCATCGCGATCACCGGCACGGTGGACAGCGGCACGTCGCACGATGTCTACGTGACCCTCGAGAGCGATTCTTCCGATCCGGTCATCGAGTCGGACTGTAGCTGCGAGATCGGCCTCGACTGCCGGCACGCGGTCGCCGTGCTCCTCGAATACGTCGAGCGCGGCACGGCGGCGGGGGAGTCCGTTGCCGAGCAGCGCGCAGAAGAGACGCGCGTGCGCAGGATGTCCGCGTCGTCGACGCCTTGGCCGGCGCCATCCCATATCGGGCCGGCTCATGTTCGCGAGCAACTGCTTTTCGTGCTGGATGTGCCGGAAGGAACCGCGCCGCCTCGGGTCAGCGCGCTGCGCGTCTCGCTTGTCGAAGCGCACGTGCGGCAGGACGGCCGCTACGCTCGCCCCACTCCTATGCCGCTGCGCCGCGTGTTGGACGCGTACCGCCCGGCGCACGTGCTGCCCGCCGACGTCGAGCTCGTGCGGCGTCTCGTCGCGGGGGCCGCGGCCGGCCATCTCGGCGAGGATGCGGTGATCTGGTCGGGCGGTGCGGCGAGCGCTCTCGAAGACCTGCTCGCGACCGGCCGGTGTCACTGGCAAGCGGTCGACGCGATGAAGCTGACCCAAGGCGCACCGCGTACGGCGCGGCCGGAATGGCGGCTGGCCGCCGACGGCTTCCAGGAAGTCGATTGGCGGCTCGAGCTCCCGGCCGATCACGTGCTGGCGCTCGAGCCGCCGTGGTATCTCGACGTCGAGTGCCGCACATGCGGTCCCGTGGAGAGCGGGTTGCCGGCAGCGCTCGCGCTTTGTCTTGCCGCGGCGCCTCGGGTCGGTCCGGAGGATGCCGAGCGCGTCGCGCACGCTTTCGCCGCGCGCGCGCCAACGCTGCCGCGTCCGCTAACGCTACCGATCATCGAGCTGCCGCGCGTAACGCCCACGCCGTTCTTGGCGCTGCACGCGGACGGCGAGACCGCGTGCGCCCGGCTACGTTTTCGCTACGACGCCTTCACGATCGAGGCCGGGGACACTCGCCGCGCGCTCACGCGCGCAAGCGACAGCCACGTCGAGCAGCTCGCGCGCGATCCGGCCGCCGAGGCGGCGGCGCGCTCGCGCCTCCGCGCCGCGGGGCTCATCCAGCAGGCGCCGCGCGCGGAGTCCGCGCAAGGGCAACTCGACTTCGTCCCCGTCGGGCGGGACACATCAGCCGGCTGGGTCCGTTTTCTGACCCGCGCTCGTCCGACGCTCGAGGCGGAGGGCTGGGCTATTATCGCACACGAGTCGTTCCCGTATCAGGTAGTGCGTGATGAGAGCTGGTACGGGAACGTGCAGCGCACGGAGTCCGGCGATTGGTTCAGCCTCGATCTCGGTGTCATTGTCGACGGCGACCGAATGCCGCTCTTGCCGCTATTGAAAAGCTGGCTGGCCGAAGGGGCGCGTCCGCCGGCCGGCGCGCTCGAGCCCGGCGATTCGATCGAGGTCGCGCTGCCCGATGGGCGCCGTCTGATCTTGCCGGCGGCGCGCATCGCGGCCGTCCTCGCGACCCTAGTAGAGCTCTACGATGCCGACGCCGCGCTCGACGGCGGCTCGTGTCTGAAAGTGTCGCGCTGGCGTGCGATGGCGCTCGAAGCGCCGGACGGTATCGAGTGGCAAGGCGCGGATGACCTGCGCGCGGCCGCCGCGCGCTTGCGCGCCGCCGGCGGGCTCGAACGCGTGCCCGTGCCGCACGGCTTTCGTACCGAGCTCCGTGACTATCAGCGCACCGGTCTCGATTGGCTCCAGTTCCTGCGCGCGCACGAGCTCGCCGGCGTGCTCGCGGACGACATGGGCCTCG
>CAZFJU010000292.1:0-4538 GCA_964518995.1 uncultured Gammaproteobacteria bacterium | reverse complement strand
AGCGCTGAGGCCTCGGAGGTCGCAGCTTGGCCTTCGAGCCAATCCGCGAGCGCGGTCAATGTGGCGAACTCGAGATCGGGAGCGATCTCGTCGTGCGACCACGGCTGGTACGCGCTCCCGACATCGCACCGATTGAGCCAGCAGGTGCGGAGCCCGGCGCGATGCGCGCCGGCCACGTCCATCTCCGGGTCGTCGCCGACGTGCAGCACCTGCTCGGGCGGGACGCCCAGGCGGATGCATGCGGCTTGAAAAATTCCGGGATCAGGCTTTGCCGCTCCGTGATCGCCCGCGTTGAGCTGAAACCGGAAAAGGTGATCGAGACCGATCCGGCGCAGGCAGGCGTTGCCGTTAGTGATGGCCGCAAGGGGCAATCTCGCTGCGAGTCGCGTGAGCGCGGAAACGCTATCCGGATAGTGCTCCACGGTACAGCGACCCGCAAAATAGGCATCAAAAGCATCGCTCGCGAGTGCGACGTCCTCGCCAGCTTCCTGGAGCATGTGCTCGAACATCCAGCGCCGGAGCGCGCTGACATCGTGGGCGATATGCCCTTGCTCGCGCCTCGCGTGCTCGCGCAAGCGCTCGCGCTCAGGCAACGGCCAGCGGTCCGCCGCACGAGGGGCGAGCTCGCGCATCCAGGAATCGAGCGCCTCCTCGGCGCGGGTCAGCGACGGAGCGAAGGGCCATATCGTATCGTCGAGATCGAAAGTGATTGCGCGAATTGGGTACTGCATACTTCAAGCAAACGCTACCACGTTGCCCGGTTACACGGCTCGCTGGACAAGTCCAGCACGCAGTCAAGGTACATGGGTTTGACCGAGGATGCACTTTCGTAGCGGCCCGCCAACCGTTCCGCGGGTGAGCCTCAACGGTATGTGTCGCCTTCGAACTCGATGAGGCAGAAGCCGTGGCCGAACGGGTCCGCGAACGTGATGCACTTCGAGCCCCGCCACTCGATACAGTCGCTTTCCTGAACGGCACCCGCGCTGAGCGCGGTGTGAGCGGCTTCGAGCACGTCCTCGACGACGACGTCGAAATGCACCGGCGTCCAATGGCGGGTAAAAACACGCCCTGCCGAAGGGGACGGGGTCGGCGACGATCCTGGCGGCTTTTCGAGCAAATAGAGGGTCGCCGGCCCGCTCCGCAGCTCCGCTACGTCGGCGTCAAGGAGGCGTGTCACCTCGAACGGGAGAGCCGCGGTGTAGAAGGCGATCGCAGACGCGAGCTCAGGCACGTCGATGTTCACGATCATCCGCATCATTCAGCTCCTGGAGCGCCGCGCGTCGCTGTCAGCGGCCCGGTGGTGCGCACCGGCGGCGGCTTGGGCCAGTTCGACGCGGTGCTCGCAATCTGTATTCAGCTCTGCGAAATTAGAGCATGGCGCGGTGGATCTGGAGACGATATGGCAAATCATTCCTTGGTCCGTGACCAAATCTCCAGTAATCCGTTCTTCGCAGGGCTTGCATCGGAGCTGATCGACATCCTCGCCGCGAACGCTGCGAGCCGCCACGTCGAGCGGGATCGGACGCTGTTTCACCTCGGCCAGAAGGCCGATCACTTCTATGTGATCGTGCGGGGCAGAATCTTGAACGAGGTAGCGGCCCTCGAGGGGCCGCCGCTCCAACTTCAGTCGCTCGAGGCCGGCGCGGTGCTCGGTTGGTCGTGGTTGATACCGCCGTATAAGTGGACCTTTCAGGCGAGGGCAGACGACGACTCAGAGGTGCTCGAGTTCGACGGCCACGCGATCCGCGCCCACTGCGACGCGAATCCGGAGTTCGGCTATGAGCTGCTCAAGCGCTTCTCGGGCTTGATGTCCGAGCGGCTGCACTTCGCTCGCCAGAGAATGATGGACGAGTGGCGGCCCGCTGGCTTCGCCTGACAAGCCCCGCCCCAGCGACGAATCGCCGAGCGAGGCCGCATTGGCGGAGCTCGAGAGTCGGGATGATGACTGACCGCAGCACAGCGTCGATAAGCGCGACTCCGGTCAACGGGGGCTCGAGCGACGCGGACCGTCATCTGCGCCGCTTCGCGTGGTTCCTAGACAGCTCTATCCCGCTACCTGGCACCCGCTACCGCATTGGTATCGACCCACTGCTCGGGCTGATTCCCGGCCTCGGAGATTTTCTCGGCCTCGGCTTGTCGAGCTATATCCTGCTGTATGCGCAGCGCCTGGGCGCGCCGCGCTCGGTCCTGCTGCGAATGGCCGGCAATGTGCTGGTCGAAACCGTCGTCGGTGCGGTGCCGTTGCTTGGCGACGTCTTCGACGCGGCATGGAAGGCCAACGAACGCAATGTGCAGCTGATGCAGGGCTACGTCGCGCGGCCGACGCGTGTGCGGCGAACGAGTCGGGCGTGGATCGCGGCCGTTATTGCCATGCTCGCGATCCTCGCGTTCGGACTCGCGCTGCTTACCTGGACATTCCTGCGTTGGCTGTTTACGACGGTGTTCTAATCATCTCACGTCGTGCGGAGCTGGACGATGCGCACTGCGCTGCAGCCCGATTCGCTCAGGCCGCACGCCGCTATGGCGCCGGTTCCTTCCGAAACGCGAGCTCGAGATACGGCGGAAACTGCACGCCGGTGATGCGCTTCATTGCCTTCAGCAAGACATACATTCGGTCCTTGCTACCGCCGTGCTTGGATTTCTCGGTGGTGCAATACCAGAGGTCGATGCGATCGTCGATATCGATGTGGCTCGGCTCGAGCAATCGCGCAACTCCGGGACGAAGCCGGAGGAGTTGCTTGATCTCCCGGATCGTGCCTCCGCGGATTCCGCCGCGGAGCAGCTGCGCCCAAGTGACGTCATTAGACCAATAGCGCGAAAATCGGCGCGTCGCCCAGAGGGCTGCTCTATCGGGGAGATAGTTGATGAGCGGAAGGCCTCCGGTGGTGTGCGTCTCGATGGGGAAATACCGATGCGGAGTCTCTCTGAGGAACAGCACGCCGGCAGGCCTAAGCGCTTCCCAGAGCATCGGCAGCACAGCCGCGCGCTCGTTCGGCAGCAGGTGCTCATATACCGCGCAGAGAACGACGTGATCGAAGCGACCCAGTCCGGCCGGCAGAGCATTTCCCGCCTCGGACAACACGAACTCCACATTGGTGAGCCCGTAGAATTGCGCCCGCGCCCGTGCGATCGCGAGTAGATCGGCTTCAATGTCGACGCCGACGACGGTCGCGGTCGGAAACATTCTGGCCAGCATCGTCGTCGACGCGCCGGAACCGCAACCGAAATCAAGAATCCGCGTGCCGTCGAATTCTTCGTGACCGACGTAGCCGAGCAACGCCCACTTTAAGGCTGCTCCCGCGTACTGCGGCGACTCGTCTCGCGCGATCTCGTCACATAAAAACGCCGGGCCCTTCGCCTCCAGGATGAGCTTGATCAACTCGAGATTGTAGGCAGTCTCCCACGCAGCGATCTTGATGGGCTGCGAGGCGCCTTTCTGTTCCACGACGATTCGGTTGCGACCCGATGGAAGGGGCGTTACGCGTACCGATCCGTCTGGAGTGCAAAACTCTCGAAGCTCGAGATCGCCAACGGCCAGGTGATCACTGCTCGGAGCCACCGCGGAATCGACGACGCTCTGGTAAGCCTTGCGCATGTGCGTGCTCCAGTCGCTTCGGCGCTTGAAGGTGCGGGCAGGCGAGTGTTCGGTGGAGTTGCCGGCGCGGACCCGACGAGGACCATCGCGATCGGATAGTTATTCTTATGACGGGGATTCTATCACCTGCCGTTCGGCGATCAAGTACGGCTCGAGGCGACCGAGCGCAGACGAGCTTCTGACGCGCGCGGCGCATCCGCCATTTCCAATTCCGCTGTGACCGGCCAACCGCTGTATCATCGCGGCCGGGATATCTACGGGGACTGATAATGGGGGAGTCAATGAGCGCAGCGGCGCTGCGCAGTGCCGCCGCCGCCGGAAGCCTGCCGCCTACGGCCGTCAGCGACGAGACTCGCGATGCCGAGGAGCGCCGCTGGACGCCAGGCCGGATCGCGATCTGGACCGCTATCGCGCTTCTCGGCGGGCTCTCGTGGGTGATGCTCGCGCTCGTTCGCGGCGAGACGGTCAATGCCATGTGGTTCGTGTTCGCGGCGGTCTGCACCTATCTGATCGCTCACCGATTCTACGCGCGCTTGATCGAGCGCAAGATCACCCAGCCGGACGACACGCGCGCGACGCCGGCTGAGTACAAGGCGAACGGCCGCGACTACGTGCCGACGGATCGCAGAGTCCTCTACGGCCACCATTTCGCCGCCATCGCCGGCGCGGGACCCCTCGTCGGGCCGGTGCTTGCGGCTCAAATGGGCTATCTGCCCGCGACGCTCTGGATCATCGTCGGCGTGGTGCTCGCGGGTGCGGTCCAAGACTACCTCGTGTTGTTCTTCTCGATGCGCCGCGGTGGCCGTTCGCTCGGGCAGATGGCGCGCGACGAGCTCGGCGCGGTCGGCGGCAGCGCCGCGTTGCTGGCGACGCTCACGATCCTGCTGATCATCGTCGCGATCCTCGCGCTCGTCGTCGTGAATGCGCTCGGCGAGAGCCCGTG
>CAZFJU010000291.1:0-4563 GCA_964518995.1 uncultured Gammaproteobacteria bacterium | reverse complement strand
TCGAGGCGCGCGGAGGAATGCTCCGGCCCCTGCCCTTCGTAGCCGTGCGGCAGGAACAGGGTGAGGCCGGACAACCGCCCCCACTTCGCCTCGCCGGACGAGATGAACTGATCGATCACGACCTGCGCGCCGTTGGCGAAGTCACCGAACTGCGCCTCCCAGATGACGAGGCAATCCGGCGATGTCGTGCTGTAACCGTATTCGAAGCCGAGCACGGCCGCCTCGGAAAGGAGCGAGTCGGCGACCAGAAAGGCGTTCTCGGCCGCGACCTTCGAAAGCGGCATATGCACGCGGCCGGTGGTCTGATCGAAGAGCGCGGCATGCCGATGAAAAAAAGTGCCGCGACGGCTGTCCTGGCCGATCAGCCGCACATGGAAGCTTTCCGCCAGCAGCGTCGCGTAGGCCAGGTTCTCGGCAAATCCCCAATCGAGATCCGCGTCGCCGGCCGCCATTCGCTGCCTATCGTCGACGATCCGCTGAACTCGCGGATGCAGCACGAAGTCGCTTGGCACGCGGTTCATCAGCTCGGCCAAACGCTTCAGCTCCGCGAGCGGCACCGCCGTATCGACCGATTCGTTCAGACCGGCCTGCTGATACCGGCTCCAATCGACCGTATGCTGATTGCCCAGCATGCCAAGCGCGTTCTCGTTCGGATTCCGGCCGTCGTCGAGGCATTGCCGGTAGCTCTCGGCGATCTCGTCCGCCTGTTCCTTCGACGCGACATCGGCTTCCTGGAGCTTCCTCCCGTAAAGCGAGAGCACGCTCGGTTGCTTGCGAATCGTCTGATACATCAGCGGCTGAGTCGCGGCCGGCTCATCGGCCTCGTTGTGCCCGAGCCGCCGATAGCAGACGAAGTCGATAAAGACGTCCTTGCGAAACTTCTGCCGGTACGCGAGCGCGAGCCGCATCGCGGCCACCGCGGCCTCCGGATCGTCGCCGTTCACGTGGAAAACCGGCGCTTCGATCATCTTCGCGATATCGGAGCAGTAAGGCGTCGAGCGGCTGTCGCTCGGGTCGCTGGTCGTGAAGCCGATTTGATTGTTGACGATGATGTGGATCGTGCCGCCGGTCGAGAACGCCTGCGTCTGCGACAGCTGCAGTGTCTCCGCGACGACCCCCTGGCCGGCGACGGCCGCGTCACCGTGGATCAGCACCGGCAATACCTCGTCGCCTTCGCGGTCGCCGCGCCGATCTTGCCGCGCCCGCACGGAGCCCTCGACGACCGGGTCGACGATCTCGAGGTGCGAGGGATTGAATGCGAGGACGACGTGGACGTTGCCGCCGGCCGTGCGCAGATCGGCCGAGAAGCCCAGATGGTACTTCACGTCGCCGGAGCCCTTGAGCGCCGCAAGATCGTAAGCGCCCTCGAACTCCGAGAACAGCTCCTGCGGCGATTTGCCCAGCACGTTGACCAGCACGTTCAACCGGCCGCGGTGCGCCATGCCGATCACGATTTCCTGCACGCCGCTCTCGCCCGAGCGCTGGATCAGATCGTCCAGCATCGGAATCAGTGTTTCGCCGCCCTCCAGCGAAAAACGCTTCTGACCGACATACTTCGTATTGAGGTAGCGCTCGATGCCTTCCGCGCGCGTCAGGCTGCGTAAGATCTCGAGCTGCTCCTGTTTCGAAATCTGCCAATGAGCGCGGCAATCCTCGAAGCGCTCCCGTAGCCAGAGCCGCTCGCGTGCCCGCGAAATGTGCGCAAACTCGGCGGCGAGCTTACCCGTGTAGATTTTCTTGAGCAGCGCGAGGATGTCGCGCAGCTTCATCCGCGCATGGCCGGTGCCGGCGAGCCCTCCGGTGTAGAACTCGCGATCGAAATCCGCAGGCTCGATACCGAGGAAATCGAGCTTCAGCACGGCGGGTGTATGCCGCTTCCATAGCCCGAGCGGGTCGAGGTCCGCGATTTGATGCCCGCGCAAGCTATAGACCTGGATCAACCTCGACACCGCGGCCTGCTTCTCGCTTGCCGGCGCATCGACAGGCGCGGACACGCGCGCAGCCGTGACGCTCGGCTGTGCCGTCAATCGGCGGCCGAGCGCCTCGAGGATCGGGCCGTGCGCAATCTCGTCGCGATCCGGCCCGACTTCGGCGAAGAAACGGCGCCAGACCTCGGGCACGCTATCGGGCGATTCGAGGTAGCGCTCGTATAACGCCTCGATGAACGTCGCATTCGCGCCTTGCAGGGGGGTCGATTGCAGCTGCTGTTTAAATACCGTACTCATACCGGAACCCGAGCCGAAGCAAAGTAGGCCGCCGGCGAGCGACACCCACTCAGGCCAAAGCGGAAGGCCGCCGTAGTGTAGCTAAACGAGAATCAACTTGAAACGCGAGCGATGGCGCGCATCAGCCAGAGCTCATAGCCGATCAGCGCCGCGTAGAGCAACAGACACGATTGCATCACCGAGGTGACTTTGATAACGCGGAACACCGTCGCCCGCGCACAGACGACGAGCACGCATACGCCGACGCCCGTCAAAACCATCTTCGCCGCGGCAAAGAGCTGCGGCCGCTCGCGCAAGACGTAGTCCATGACGGGGTTGGCCTCGTGGGCGCCGGCCGCAAGTAGCGTCAGCGTGAGAAAGGCGTCGGTCACGCTAAGGATCAAGATAGCCACCGCGAGGAACAGCAGGTGGGGCTCATGCCAATCGACGAACAGGGTCTGATCGTCGCGCCGACGGCCCCCGTTTCGCCGCCGCGGCGACAAGCCGCCGCGCAGAAAGGTTTTGATTCCAGTACGTCGGCGGTCGTCACCGCTGCGACGCTCGTTATGAGCCGATTCAGCCGCCGCGTATACGGCCAGCGGCCGCTCGTCTTGTTGTTGCATCGGCACTCCCCTTTCGCCGAGGGCCCCGATGCAAGAAGCAGACCTGCCGCGGCTGGACTATGCAGCGCGTCTCATGCGCGGCAGGATGATCCACACGCGTAAACTAATCCGACGCCGTATCGGGGCCGCTGTCGATGGCCGTCTGCTGCTCGAGGTACGCGATCAGTGCGCGGCGGTCGCGCGCCGAGCGAAAGCCGGCGAACTCCATGTCGTTGCCCGGCAGGAACGTCTCGGGCTGCGCAAGCCAGGCATCGAGCGTCTCGGCGGTCCAGGTGATGCCGGAATGCCTAAGCGCCGCAGAGTACTCGAAGCCTTCGAGCGCCGCAGCGGGCCGGCCGAACATACCGTGCAAGGACGGGCCGACCGGGCTCGCGTCCCCTGCCGCCAGACCGTGACACGGGCGGCATGAGAAGCTCAGAAGCTCGCCGCGGGCGAGCTCTACGGCCGCCTCCGGCGGCCCGTCGTCGATGGACGCCGATGAGTCCGTCGGCGCGCCCGGCTCGCTGCAGCCGACCGCAGCGGCGAGCAGACCGAGAAGTGTCGGCACGGCCATTTTCCGTGCCCGGCGCGCCCACGCGTGCCGCGGCAGTAACCGCATCTAAAAATTCCAACTCATGTTCATGTGCAGCACGACGTCCGGGGACGTGCTGACAGCCAAGTCCTCGTTGACGGCGAACTCGAGCACCCCGCGCTCACCGACATCCCGCCATCCGCCGACCGTGATCTGCACGCCGGGTTTGCCAATCTCCTTTAGGCGCGACGCGTACAGCGCGGAATGCACCTCGAGCTGCGCCTTGACGCCCCATCGAGGCCACAGGCGCACGCCGCCGCCGACGAGCCCGATCAGCGCCCCGCGCCGGGCATCGAACTCGATGACCTCGGGCTCGCCCAGCCACAGCCCGCCGATCCCCCAATAATACGCGGCAGGACGGCGCCACACGTCGCCGCGGCGCGACGACAGCCAGGTCACAGCGAGATCCGTCGAGCCGCTGCCGGCCAGCCATGCCTCGTCGCCCGTCGGCACCTTCAGCGTCGTCCGAAGCTGGTTGCGGCGGCCTCGATCCGCGTCAGGGAACGAGCGCGCAACCGAAATCAGCGCATCCCCGAGCGCGCCGCCGCTGTGGCCGAGCGCATAGAACGGACTTGCACCCCGCGCCAGCACATACGCAAGCTGGCTCTCGGGCATGCGATTGCGTCCGCCGTCCGGCAAATTGAACGCGGAGTGCCAGAGATCGATTAGATCGTCGAGAATGCCGCCCGACTGGCGGTAATACGGCAGCTCGAGCGACGCCGACCATTTATCGGTGAACGCATGTTGGACGTGCAGCGCCGCGCGCCAAGTTTCGCCGTCGAGAATCAGCGTCTCGGTGCCGCGGCGCGAAAAACGATAGTGATTCGCGAGCTCGACGCTGAAGTCGAGCGTCGTGCCCTCGTCCGGCGCTACCGACCATGCCGGAATCCCGAAGATCGACACGAGCGGGCTGAGGTTGCGGGTTAGAAACGGCTCGGCCTCCGCCGCCGACGCGCCGCCGGCCGCGAGCGCCGCCGCGCTCAGAAGCCACATGGCCACACAACGAGAAATCAAACTCAGCATGTCTCCAGGTAGACGCGCGGCCCGAAAGGCACGACGGCTTGGCCCCGGCCGGCGCAGCGCGCATTGTAGCGGGCAGCTGCTTTCGGACAACACCGGAGCGAGTCCCCAGGGCTGTCCTGAGAGGACGGCGCCCCCACGTAAC
>CAZFJU010000290.1:0-4611 GCA_964518995.1 uncultured Gammaproteobacteria bacterium | reverse complement strand
CTCGAGAGCGCGCAGCCCTCGCGGCCACCGTGATCACGTATCGGCCGCGCAGCGCCGTGCGCGACGTCGGCGAGGCGCTCGGGTTCGCCGAGCGACAGGTCGATGCATTCGCCAAATCACTGCAATGGTGGGATGGCTGCGAGATCGATCGAGAGCGGCTGATGGAGGTCGGGCTCGATCCCGAGAGTCCGCGGCTCAAGCTTCTGACTGAGCTGGTCGGTCAGATCATCGGCTTTCCGCGCCATCTGTCTCAGCACGTCGGCGGCTTCGTGATCTCGCATGGTCCCCTCAGCCGTCTGGTGCCGATCGAGAACGCGGCGATGCCGGAGCGCACGGTCATCCAATGGGATAAAGACGACCTCGAGGAGCTCGGGCTGCTCAAGGTCGATATCCTCGGCCTCGGCATGCTGACCGCGATAAGACGCAGCTTCGCGCTCATCGATGCGTTCCATGCCGGCCGTGACACGGCGCGCGCGAAGATGCTGCCGATGTCGATCGCGAAGATCCCGCCGGAAGACCCGGCCGTCTATCGCATGATTTCGCAGGCCGACACGGTCGGCGTGTTCCAGATCGAGTCCCGTGCGCAGATGGCGATGCTGCCGCGGCTGAAGCCGACTTGCTACTACGATCTCGTGATCGAGGTCGCGATCATTCGGCCTGGGCCGATTCAAGGCAATATGGTCCATCCTTACCTGCGGCGGCGCAACGGTGAGGAAAAGATCTCTTATCCGAGCGAGGAAGTCCGCCACGTGCTGGGCCGTACGCTCGGCGTGCCCATCTTTCAGGAGCAGGCGATGCAGCTCGCGATCGTCGCCGCCGGTTTCACGCCTGGCGAAGCGGACCAGCTTCGCCGGGCGATGGGCGCATGGCGGCGGCGCGGCGGGCTCGACCATTTCGAGAAGCGTCTGATCGACGGCATGCTCGAGCGGGGCTACTCGCGGGACTTCGCGCAGCGGCTGTTCGAGCAGATCCAAGGCTTCGGCGAATATGGTTTTCCGGAATCGCATTCGGCCAGCTTCGCGCTGCTCGTTTATGCGTCGGCATGGCTCAAGTGTCATGAGCCTGCCGCATTCTTCTGTGCGCTGCTGAACAGCTTGCCGATGGGCTTCTACGCGCCGGCACAGCTGCTGCGGGCCGCGCGCGCGCAGGGGGTCGAGGTGCGGCCGGTCGACGTCACGACGAGCGGCGTCGAATCGTCGCTCGAGCCGGACGAGCGGGGCAGGCCAGCAATCAGGCTCGGGCTCGACAGAGTCAAAGGGCTTGCGACGAAGGCCGCCGAAGCCATTGTCGCCGCGCGTGCCGCGACGCCCATCGCGGACATAGAAGAGCTGGCGCGCCGCGCGCACCTCGATGCAAAGGCTCTCGAGGTGCTTGCGGCGGCCGGTGCGCTCGAGCAGTTCGCAAGTCATCGCTATCGCGCGCGTTGGGACGTCGCAGGCATCGAGAGCCATCAGCCGCTGCTCGAAACGACCCGGATCCCGGAGGCCGAGCCGCTGCTGCGACGGCCGCGAGAAGGGGAAGACATCATCGCCGACTATGCGCAGCTCGGGTTCACGCTGGGCCGACATCCACTTGCGCTGCTGCGGGAGCGGCTCACGCGCATGGGCGTCGTGTCAGCTGCCGACGCCCATGCGCTCGCGACCGGCGCGCGCGTGCATTCGGCGGGCATCGTGATCACGCGGCAACGGCCGGCGAGCGCCTCGGGGGTCGTCTTCGTCACGCTCGAGGACGAGACGGGCTATCTCAATCTCATCGTCTGGGCCAACGTCGTCGAACGCGAGCGGCGCGCGCTGCTCGGCGCGAGGCTGCTCGGCGTCACCGGACGAATACAAAAGGAAGGGGAGGTCGTGCACATTGTGGCCGAGAAACTGCATGACTACAGCAGCCTCGTCGGCAACATTGCAGCCCAGGCGCGCAACTTCCGTTGAGCATCGCGCTGGACGGGATATTTCAAAGCTCGTAGTCGTCGAAATCCTCGAGCTCACGCTTTGCTCGTCGTTGCTCCATCAGCTCTTCCAGACGACGGCGGGTTTTGGCTTCCTTGTCGAGACGATGCTGGATAGTTTGCAGCTCGATCTCGTGAATGAGCTCCTCGACGTTGATCTCGATGGATGCATCGCCAATGTTGTCCGAGATGACATCGGCGTCGTCGTCGGTTTCGTCGTCGTCGACTTCGTCTTCTGCCGTTTCCTCATCCGGAAGCTCGTCTTGGTCTTCCGGCTCGTCATGCTTCATTGCTTCCTCCAAAGCTTCGAAAGCGGTAACAACACCGCTTCGATCGATGCGCGCCCTTATAGGTCTAAGGTAAGACGTTGGCAATAGGCCCGCAAGACGTCTTCGTCCAAGCTTTAGACGTGCGTCACACTGCGACAGGCGCGTGTGAAAAAAACGTCACCCGACGAGCTGGTTGATCTGAAAAATAGGCAGCAGAATCGCCATCACGATCGCGAGCACGATCAGACCCATGACGACGATCAGCGCGGGCTCGAGCACGCTCAGCATCGTGCCGAGCAGGCTGTCCATTTCGCTTTCCTGGTGCGCGGCCGCGCGCTCGAGCATCTGGTCGAGCTCGCCGCTTGCCTCGCCGCTGCCGATCAGATGAATCGTCATGGGCGGGAACAGCCGGGACTGACCGAGCGAGCGGCCGACCGCGCCGCCTTCGCTGACTCGCGTGCCGGCTTCCTGAATGGCCTCGCGCATCGGCATATTCGAGACGACCGTGGCACTGATACGCAGTGCCTCGAGCACCGGCACGCCGCTCGATGTGAGGATGCTCAACGTCCGCGTGAACCGTGCGGTGTTCACACCGCGATTTACGCGGCCGATGACGGGCGCCCGCAGCAGCGAGCGGTGAAACGAGCGCCGGACGTTTTCGATCTGGAGCAGCCGCCGCACGCCGAGAGCCGCGAGCACGATCAGGCCGAGCACGACGAACCACCAGCTCTGCAGGAAATCGGAGGCCGCGATCAGATAGCGAGTGAGCGCAGGCAGCTCCTGGCTCGTGTTCTCGAACACGCTGACGACGCGCGGCACGACGTAGACCAGCATCATGATGATGATGCCGAGCGACAGTGCCGTCAGCACGATCGGGTAGACGAGCGCATGGCTGAGCTTCTGGCGCAGCGAATGCCGCGACTCCGTGTAATCCGCGAGCCGCTCGAGCACCGCGTCGAGGCGGCCCGCCTGCTCGCCGGCTGCGACCGTCGCGCGATAGACCTGCGGGAACGCATGCGGAAAATCGTCTAGGCCGGCGGCGAGCGTATGGCCTTCGAGCACTTTGCCTCGAACGCCGAGGATGATGCTCTTGATGCGCGCTTTCTCGGTCTGCTCGCTGACCGCGAGCAGCGTTTCCTCGAGCGGCAGGCCCGCACGCAGCAGCGTGGCGAGCTGGCGCGTGACGAGGGCGAGGTCGAGGCTCGACATGCCGCGGCGCAGCGCGAAACGGCGGCCCGTGCGGCGCTCGCGCGCCTCCACTTCCGAGACATCCACCGCCAACAGCTGCCGTTCGCGCAGCAGCTGGCGCACGTGCCGGGGCGTATCGCCCTCGAGCACGCCGCGGTGCTCTTTGCCGCTCGGATCGACCGCGACGTACTGGTAGGCGGCCATATCAGCGGGCAGGCTGCGGGCGGGCCGGCAGCGGACGCGTGATGTCGCTCACGACGGGCTAATCGCTGCGCGTCACGCGCAGCACTTCCTCGAGAGTGGTCGTGCCGTCCAGCACCTTGCGAATGCCGTCTTCGCGGATGCTGGGGCCGAGCTGGCGCGCGTATCGCTCGAGCTCGTGCTCGCCGGCGCCGTCGTGGATCATCGTCCGCATCGTGCCGTCGACCGTGATCAGCTCGTAGATGCCGGTACGGCCCTGATAGCTCGCGCCGTCGTCCGGCCGGTACAGGGTCGGCGGGTCGTTCGCATCGACGCCGAGCAGCCGGCACTCGTACTCGCTTGCGACATAGCCTTCGCGCCGCTCGGGATCGATCACGCGCACGAGCCGCTGGGCGAGCACGCCGATCAGGCTCGATGACAGCAGGAATGGCTCGACGCCCATGTCGCGCAAACGCGTGACGGCGCCGACGGCAGTGTTGGTGTGCAATGTGGAGAGCACCAAGTGCCCCGTGAGACTGGCCTGGACGGCAATCTCGGCCGTCTCCAGGTCGCGAATCTCGCCGACCATGACGACGTCCGGATCCTGGCGCAGAATCGCGCGCAGCCCGCGCGCGAAGGTCATGTCGACCTTCGTGTTGACCTGCGTCTGGCCGATGCCGTCGACGTGATATTCGATCGGATCCTCGACCGTGAGGATGTTTCGACTGGCATCGTTGATCCGCTCCAGGGCGGCATAGAGGGTCGTCGTCTTACCCGAGCCGGTCGGGCCTGTAACCAGCAGGATGCCGTGCGGCCGGTGGATCAGCTCGTCCATGTTCGTCTGATCCTCCGGCGCCATGCCGAGATGGTTGAGGGTCAGACGGCCGGCCTGCTTGTCGAGCAGGCGCATGACGACGCGCTCGCCGTGGCCGGACGGGATCGTGGACACGCGCACGTCGACCGCGCGCCCGGCAATGCGCAGCGAGATGCGGCCGTCCTGCGGCAGGCGCTTCTCGGCGATGTCGAGCT
>CAZFJU010000289.1:0-4625 GCA_964518995.1 uncultured Gammaproteobacteria bacterium | reverse complement strand
CGAGCGATATCCCGATCTGCCGCGGCTGTTCGCGGGCCTCCGCGTGCGGTTGGAGTCAGGGCCGGTATCGATCGAGATCGCCGACCCGAAGACGGGCCGCGTGGAGACGCGGCTTTTTTCCGGCAGCGACTTCGCCGGCGTCATCCGCCTGATGAGCTATTCGTCGCCGGCCGCGTCCCTGCTGCCGCTCGCCATCGACGAGGCCTATCACGGCGACTACACGCTGCTCGCCGCGCAGGTCGACCTGTTGACGTCCGATCTCGCGGCCTCGATGCGCATGCCGATGCACAACTCCGTCGTCTGCAGCGAGGACGTGCCGTTCTACCCGCAGCCCGGCGCCGACAAGGACGAAACGTACCTCGGCACCAGCATCGTCGACGCGCTCGTGACGATCTGTGCCCGGTGGCCGGCCGCGGCAGCGCCAGCCGATGGCAAACGGCCGCTGATATTCGCGGGTCCGGTGCTGCTGCTGTCCGGCGAGCTCGACCCCGTCACGCCGCCGCGCTATGCGGCCGAAGTCATCGCGGACGGCGTGCGCAATGCGACACATGTGGTCGTGCCGGGTCAGGGCCACGGCATCGCCGGCATCGGCTGCGCCCCGCGGCTGATCGGGCGATTCATCGCCGCCGCCTCCGTGGACGCGGTCGACGCGCGCTGCCTGCAGGCCGAGCCGCCCGCGCCGTTCTTTCTATCTGCTACCGGCCCTGCGCCCTGACCTCACTCAGATGATCGAAGTCTCATCCGTGGCCAAGCGCTTCGGCGAAGTGCGTGCGCTCGACGGCGTAAGCTTCACCGCCGGCGACGGCCGTATCACTGGGCTGCTCGGGCCTAACGGCGCGGGCAAGTCGACCTGCCTCAGAATCCTGTCGACCGTGCTTCGTCCCGATGTCGGCAGCGCCCGCATCGGCGGTGTCGATATCGCGGCGGAACCGCTCCGCGCGCGGCGGCTCATGGGCGTGCTGCCGCATGCCGCGGGTCTTTATCCGCACCTAACGGCGCGCGAGAACATCGAGTACTACGGCCGTCTACACGGTCTCGACGAAGGCGCGCTTGCGAGCCGCGTCGATGCGCTCATCGCGCGGCTCGGCCTCGGCGCGATTGCCGGCCGCAGGGCGAAGGGGTTCTCGCAGGGGGAGCGGACGAAGGTGGCCCTCGCACGCGCGCTCGTGCACGAGCCGCGGCACTTGTTGCTCGACGAGCCGACCAGCGGCCTAGACGTGATGGCCGCGCGCGAGCTGCGTGACTGGCTGCGCACGCTGCGCGCCGACGGCTGCTGCGTGCTCGTGTCGAGCCATGTCATGCAGGAGGTCGAGGCGCTCGCTGATGATTTGGTGATCATTGCGAACGGGCGCATCGCCGCGCAGGGCGCGGTGGCGGCACTGGCGGCGCGCTATCCGCAGCAGAGTCTCGAAGACATCTTCGTGCAGGCCGTCGAAGGCGCCGCACCATGAGGGTCGCCGCCACGGTTTGCCGCAAGGAGCTGCTCGACAACGCGCGCGACCGCCGCACGCTCTTCTCGGCGCTCGTGTTCGGCCCGTTGCTGGGTCCCGTGCTGTTTGCCGTGCTGATCAACATGATGGTCACGCGGACGGTGTCGACGGCCGAAGCCCCGATCGAAGTGCCAATCGTTGGCGCGGAGCTCGCGCCGAATCTCATCCTGCACCTTGCCGCGCGCGGCGTGGACGCGGCGAGCGAGCACGGGCTCGAGACCTTCGCGGATGCGGCGGAAGCGGTAGAGCTCGGTCGCTACGACGCCGTGCTGCTGGTCGATCCGGATTATGCCGAGCGCTTCACCGCCGGCGAGACCGCGCGGTTGACGCTGGTTTACGATCGATCGAACACGCGCGCCGGCAGCCGCGTGCAGCGGATTCGGGGCGCGATCGCTAGCTACGCACAGCAGCTCGGCTCGCTGAAGCTGCTCGCGCGCGGCGTCGACCCGGGCGTGCTGTCGACCGTCATGCTCGACGAGCTCGATGTCTCTACCGCGGCCGGTCGCTCGGTCGTATTGCTTGGCATGCTCACTTACTTTCTGTTGCTCGCGACGCTCGTCGGCGGCTTCTATCTTGCGATCGACAGCACGGCGGGAGAGCGGGAGCGCCGCTCGCTCGAGCCGCTGCTGACGACGCCAGTCGAGCGCTCGAGCCTGCTGCTCGGCAAGATGGCGGCGACGACCGTCTACATGCTGCTGGCGCTCGCGCTCACCCTCATCGGCTTCGTCATCGCGCTCGGTTTCATCTCGCTCGAGCCGCTCGGCATGAGCTCGGGATTCGGCGTCGGCGCGGCGCTCGCCGCGTTTGGGATCCTCGTGCCGTTCGCACCGCTCGGGGCGGCGCTGATGACGCTGGTCGCGTCGTTCACGAAGAGCTACAAGGAGGCGCAGACGTATCTTACGCTCGTGCTGCTCGTGCCCACACTGCCGCTGGTGTTCGCGACGATGCTGAACATCAAGCCGACCGGAGCATTGATGTGGATTCCGAGCTTGAGCCAGCACCTGCTCGTCACCGCGCTCATCCGGCAGGATCCGCTGCCGCTCGGGTTCATCGTGCAGTCAGCGGCGGCGACGCTCGCGGCCGCGGCGGTGGTCGGCTGGGCCGCGATGCGCTTGTTCGAGCGGGAGAGTGTGCTGGGGTGATGAGGCGTCGGCCCCGAGCTACTTGCCGATGCAGAAACATGGGATGGGCTGCAAGTGGCTAAGCGGTATCAGCTTTTTTCGCCGCTCGCTCCTGGCTTTGATACCAAACTTGGACCCAGGT
Organism: uncultured Gammaproteobacteria bacterium; assembly: GCA_964518995.1. Taxonomy (GTDB): domain Bacteria; phylum Pseudomonadota; class Gammaproteobacteria; order Steroidobacterales; family Rariloculaceae; genus ZC4RG20. The sequence goes on along the minus strand of CAZFJU010000289.1, from coordinate 1,872 downwards.
CGTGCCGCTAGCCCTCCAGCGTTCGAGTGCGCAGATTCGGACCGCAACCCGGGCCCGCTCATAGAGCTCGCTAGCGGGAGCAGTCACCCGCTGGCGGGCTCAGCTCCCGATCCTTATGGCCTCCGTACCTCGCGCTCGCGTAGGCTGAGTCCTACGCCATGCCTCGTTTTCAGGGGCTGACCCCCGCCTAAGCAGGCCGTGCGTGTGGAAGTGAGAGCTATGCTCTGCAGTGGTGTATTGTTTAGTGTAAACTTTCGTGCGTTGCCGCCGGAATCGCTACGGCAGCCGCATGGAGGTCAACCCAGTGGTCGAGTTCTCGGGGCGCCTTTCCAAGGCCCCCATCGTTTATGCGCTTTGCCACATTCAGTTCGCGCCCGTCCTGAAGATGCGGGACTTTGTTCCCGACATTCAGGATCAGCTTCGGGGCTCCTACGAGAATTTCGACGAGGAGCAGCTCACCGGGATCATCGTGCAGCGTGGCAGCTCAACCCCGACGGTCCAGTCGGAGACTCGATGGCGCTTCGAGAGCGCCGACAGCCGCTGCGGCTTTATCCTCCAAAATTCGTCACTTCTCTTTCACACCACCAACTACACGGATTTCGACGAATTCGTTCCGGAAGTCGTTCGGGGTTTAGACGCCGTTGCCCCCATAGCGAAAGTCCAGAATTTGCAGCGCGTCGGGCTTCGATACATCGACCTCATCGACGGTGGCCGAGACATTCCGGTAGAGGAGCTAGTTCATCCCCAGCTTCGCGGTTTCGGGAAGGAGCTGAATGACTCCTCAGAGCAGCTTAGCCAGTATATATATATGGGTGCTACGAAACTCGGCACGCTGGCGCTTCGGGTTACCCGCGGTACTCACAAGGCGCCGTTGCCGCCGGATTTGCTTCCTCTTGTCTTGAAACCCGCTCGGCAACCTCCAAAAACCTTGCCGAGCGTATTTTTCGACACCGACCACTTCGTGATCGGGCCCAAAGCTGGGCGCACCTCCGAAATTGAGAGCTTAGTTCGAGAACTGAAAGTACCCATTGCGGCAGCCTTCAAGAAGGCCATCACTGAAAAGGCACTTGCACGATGGAAGTAGTCAGCGACCCAGACTTCGTCAAAGCTTGGAACGTAGAGGAATGGTTCACGCCTCCCTCTGGGGCGACTGGTCTCTCGGCCGCGGCTGCATCTTCGATGGAACAGTCATCGACAACGCCGCCACGTTGGATTCCGTGCGTCCTCGCGAGCGCATTACTCGCCTCTGTTTGTCCAAACGTCCTCGCTCGCGCAGACTCATCTGAGCATCGCGGCACCTCGCCCTACATTGCTGTGTTAGCCGAACCTCATGACGTCTCGGAGACCGCGGTCGCCGGTAGCCTCCGTATTGTGGAGGAAAGTCTAGGACTGACCAGATCTCAGCTGGCCGAAGCTCTCCGAGTTGAACGGCCGACCCTTTACCAGTGGTTGCGTGGATCGCAGCCGCGTCAGGGCAATCTTGCGCGTTTGACGACGCTCCGGAGCATCGCCTCAGACTGGGACGATGTTGAGCTGGGTTCCGCAAGTTCCGCCTGGTCGATGCGATTTCCAGGAGAGTCGTCTTTGGCCGAGTTGCTGACGGCGGAGGAAATTGATTTCGATGCTATCCGATTGTTCATGCGTCATCTTCGCGACACACCGGAAGCCATGGAATTCGTCGAACCGAAGGAAATTTATGGATTTCCCGCTGAGAGCGAGCTCGAGGAAAGACGGCGGCGTGCGAGCTTCTTCCCTCCTCTCCTTTCTGATAGCGATTAGATGATTCGATGTCCATCGATGCTGGGCGCATCAACGGAAATGGATGGCGCCAAGGTAGCGTTTTTTCTGTCGCGGACTCCGAAGAGCTGCTAG
>CAZFJU010000288.1:0-4629 GCA_964518995.1 uncultured Gammaproteobacteria bacterium | reverse complement strand
CCTCGCCTTTGCCGCGCATCGCGATCCCGGTCGGCGGCAACCGGGTCACGCTGGTGCCCTTTGCCAAATCGGTGGGGGGCGAAAACATCAAGATCGAGCGCGGCAGTTTTCAACCCACTAATCAGATCGTCGACTTCTACGTAGAGTCGATGAGTGGTGACGGCAGCGCAGGTTCGTTTCTGATCAACTTCGAAGACGTCGAGGCGGGCAACGACCACGACATGGACGCGGTGGTCCGGTATCAATATAAAGTGATCAACGGGCAGGTGCAGGTGTCGGTCGACCGGCTCTACGAGGCCGGCGGCATCACGCACCATATGGGCTATGCCATCTCCGGCACCACGCAGGACGGCATCTATCTGGTCGTTCAAGACGACACTTCGAACTACAAGTATTTCCTCGACACCCCGCAAGGCGTGAACGCAGGCGGGTGCCTCGATTATCCGCATTGCGACCCGCGGCCGAATACCTCGAGGGCCCTGCCATGGTCCGATACGCGGCTGTTCACTCCGGCGAGCGGCGGATCGGCGTCGGTGCTGAAGGACCCGCTGTGGTACGCGGCGAAGTGGGGCGGCTATACCGATGCCAACGGCAACGGCATCCCGGATGACGACGAGTGGGATGCCGACGACGATGGCGTTCCGGACAACTACTTCCTCGTCACCAATGCTCTGACGCTCGGCGACCAGCTGCGCGAAGCGTTCGACCTCATCCTGGCGACAACCTCGTCGGCGTCAGCCGTGGCCACGAACTCCACGCGCCTCGACACCGAAACTTTGATCTATCAAGCACGATTCCGCAGCGACGATTGGAGCGGACAACTGCTGGCCTACCGCCTGCAGAGCAACGGCACGCTCGGCGCGCTCCAATGGGACGCGGGCACGAAGATCGCCGAGCCGGCGAGCCGCTCCATCTTCACTCATGACGGCACCCGCGGCATCGAGTTCGATTGGGACGAGCTCAGCGCGACACAAAAGGCTGCGCTGAATCAAGCTCCGAGCGGGACCATCGACGATCTCGGCGAGGAGCGAGTGGCTTGGCTGCGCGGCGATCACGTCACCGAGCAACAGCACGGCGGATCGTTCCGCAATCGCTCATCACGTCTCGGCGACATCGTCAATTCGGATCCCGTCTTCGTCGGCGCGCAGAACTTCGGCTACGACTCGCTGCCGCCGGGCACCCCGGGGCAGTCCGAGTATGTCGCCTTTCGGCAAGGCAAGGTCGATGCGAACGGCACCGCGAAGCAGCCGATGATTTATGTCGGCGCGAACGACGGGATGCTGCATGGTTTCGACGCCGAGTCGGGCGACGAGGTCTTCGCATACGTGCCAAGCACCTTGATCCCGGAGCTGAACGAGCTCATGGCTCCGAGCTATGTGCATCGGTACTTCGTTGACGGGCAGATCGTCGTCGGCGACGCCTATATCACCCGTCACGGCACGCCGCAGTGGCGGACCGTGCTGCTCGGGACCACAGGCGCAGGCGGGCGCTCGGTCTTCGCGCTCGACGTGACCGACCCTGCGAATTTCGGCCCGGACGACGTGCTCTGGGAGTTTTCGCATGCGGATCTCGGCTATACCGTCGGCCGACCGACCGTTGCGCGCATGGCCAACGGCCAGTGGGTTGCGGTATTCGGCAATGGCTACAACAGCGACAACCATCACGCGGCGCTGTTCATCGTCGATCTGCAGACGGGCGCGCTCGTCAAACCGCCGATCGACACCCTTACCGGAAGCAGCACGACGCCGAACGGGCTCGCAACGCCCGCGCTGCTCGCAGATGGCACGCGCACGATCCGCTCGATCTATGCGGGCGATCTCCACGGTCACTTCTGGAAGTTCGACGTCAGCTCGACGAGTGTCGACGACTGGAAGTCTGCGTTCAACTCGGGCTCGATACCGGAACCGTTGTTCGTAGCGAAAGACGCCGCCGGCGCCGCGCAGCCGATCACGTCGCCGCCCGAGATTGGGCGTCACCCGATGGGCGGCTACATGCTGTACTTCGGCACCGGTAAGTTCTTCGAAACGGAGGACAACATCGTCGGCGCCTCACCGCAGGTGCAGACGTTCTACGCGATCTGGGACAAGACGACGAGCCCGGTCACAGCAATCACCGGTGACCGAGTCACAGCCCTCCAAGCTCAGGAGATGCTCTATGAGGGACCGGCGCCGAGCAGCAGCTTCGAAGTTCGCGTCACCAGCAATCACGCTGTCGACTGGAACACGAAGCGCGGCTGGTATCTCGATCTCGTGAAGCCGCCGACCGCAGCGGCCCAAGGCGAACGCGTCGTGGCCTCGCCCATTTTGCGCGCCGGCCGCATCATTTTTCCGACGCTGATTCCTTCGCCCGACCCGTGCAGCTTCGGCGGCAGCAGCTGGCTGATGGAGCTCGAGGCGGTCAGCGGATCGCGGCTTACGCTGCCGCCGCTCGATATCACCGAGGATGGGCGGATCGATGCCGCCGACATGGTGCCGGTCTTGATCGACGGCGAAACGTTCATGTTGCCGGTGAGCGGGGTGCGCTCTCGAGAGGGCATCGTTCGCACGCCGGCCGTCGTGTCGGCCGGTGCGCTCGAGTACAAGCTCGCGAGCGGCACGTCCGGCAATATCGAGACGCTGCGGGAACGGGGGCTGTTCGACCGTGCGCGCGGGTCGTGGCGTCAGATCAGGTAGTCGGAGGCTCTATGACGAGACACGGCGGCATGTTAGCCGGATCACTCAGCCAGCGGATGCGTGGCGTCACGTTGATCGAGCTGATGGTCGCAGTCGCCATCGTCGGCATTCTGGCGGCCATCGCGTACCCGAGCTATCAGCGCCAGGTCCAGCAGACCCGGCGCACCGATGGTCTCGCGATGCTGCTCGAGGTCAGCCAACGGCTCGAGCGATGCTTCACGCGGTTCAACAGTTATACGGCCGCCGGGTGCGCCATCGACGAGGCCGTCGAAGATGGCGACGGGCTGCCTTCAGCGGAGAGCTGGTACGTCATTACCAACGAAAATCGCTCTGCGACCACCTTTCGGCTCGAGGCCGCGCCGCAGGGGGCGCAGACAGCGGACACGCGCTGCGGGACTCTGACACTCACGCATACGGGAGCGCGAGGCGCCACAGGCACGGCGCCAGACAGCTGCTGGTAGCGTCAGACCCCCTGCCGGAATAGGCGAATCGACCGGTTGGCACGCGCCTCCTGCTAGTATCGCGTCATGTCATCGCCGTCCATGAGCAGCGGGCAGACCGGTCTCGCCCCGTACGCCGCGCACGATGCCGCGTCGCGCGGACGGCGCTACATCGAGCCGCGCTCGGCGTATCGCAGCGAGTTTCAGCGCGACCGCGACCGCATCATCCATTCCACGGCGTTCCGCCGCCTCGTCTACAAGACGCAGGTGTTCGTCAACCATGAAGGCGATCATTACCGCACGCGGCTCACCCATTCGCTCGAGGTGGCACAGATCGCCCGTACGGTCGCGCGCGCCATGCGCCTCAACGAGGATCTCGTCGAAGCCATTAGCCTCGCTCACGATCTCGGGCACACGCCGTTCGGCCACGCGGGCCAAGATGCGCTGAACGAGTGCATGCGCGACTTCGGAGGCTTCGAGCACAATTTGCAGTCGCTGCGCGTCGTTGACGAGCTCGAGGAGCGCTACGTCGAGTTTCGCGGCTTGAACCTCACGTTCGAGACCAGAGAAGGCGTCTTGAAGCACTGCGCGCTGCGCAATGCACGCGAGCTCGGGGATGTCGGCCGCCGCTTCATCGAGCGCCGGCAACCGGGTCTCGAGGCGCAGATCGCCAATATCTGCGACGAGATTGCGTATAACAATCACGATGTCGATGACGGGGTGCGCTCGGGTCTGTTGACGCTCGAGCAACTGACGGAGGTGCCGTTCTTCGCCGAGCAGCGGCGCGCAGTGGAGCGTGCCCATTCGGGCCTCGCCGAGCCGATGCTGGTGCGGGAAATCGTGCGCCGCATGATCGGCGGGCTCGTGAGCGATCTGATCCGCTCGAGCGAGGCCGCGCTCGCCGAAGCGGCTCCGCGGCACATCGACGAGGTGCGCGCGTTGAGTCGACCGCTGATCGGTTTCAGCGCGCCGTTCGGCTCCGCCCAGGCCGCGCTGAAGAGCTTCCTTCGCGAGTACCTCTATATTCATCCGCACGTCCGACGTATGACAGACAATGCTCGTGAGACGATCAGGATCCTGTTCGAGACGTTCAGCGCCGACATAGGGCAGATGCCCGCGAAGCATGCGGCCCGCGCGGCGGCGGCCGAAGCGGAGCTCGGCAAGGCGGGCGCCGCGCGCGTGATCGCCGATTACATCGCGGGCATGACGGATCGCTTTGCGCTGAATACGCGCGAGCAGCTGACCCGGGACGGTTAATTTTTGCGCGGTCGGCATTCGCCGAACGCCGCTTTCCTACTCGTGACCGGAGCGCTCCGGCGGCGGGCTGCTACAATGGGCCTCATCCTCAGGAAGCGCTGATCCCGTGAGCATCCCGACTCGCGAACGCCTGATCGTCGCTCTCGACGTGCCCGACGTCGATGCGGCGAAAGCCTTGGTCCGCACGCTCGGCGACGTGGTGGTGTTCTACAAGATCGGCCTCGAGCTTGCGATGTCGGGCCGCTATTTCGAGCTGCTCG
>CAZFJU010000287.1:0-4663 GCA_964518995.1 uncultured Gammaproteobacteria bacterium | reverse complement strand
AACCAGACTCCTTCAAACCGATCGGCATCGCGCCATCTTCTGCGCCATGATACTTGTAAGGGAGAAACTTCCCGGACATCGTGATCCGAACGCGGTCGCCATCCGGATCGGGCTGCCGCTCGCAGGCCAGATCGAAGTCGATCGCGGACATAATGCCGTCGCCGAAGTCTTCGTGGATCAGTTCCTTCAGCGCCGGGCCGAACACCATCATCGCCTCATAGAACCGATAGAGCGTCGGATCCTGAGGGATGGCATCGATACCGCCCCGCATCGGCACCTCATTCAGAAGCTTCTCCTCGGATGCAGTGAGCTCGAACAGGCGCGCGGCCCGCGCAGCCTGCGGCTTGGGCAGCTTCATTTGCCCGAGCAGCGCAGTCATGATGAAGAGCTGGCTGTAGCCGCCGACTTCCTCGGCGATGGCCTTCCACGTCAAGCCCTTCTCGCGCTTGACGTCGAGAATCTTTTCGGTGAGCTCTGCACGAATCATTGCTGGTTCTCCTTGAAGCTTACGTTCTTAGGCGTCAGCCGGCAGGCACTGCAAGGCGACCCGCCGCCTAGGGTGTCGGCCGCCTGCCGGGCGGCTAACCGCGGCACGGCATGCGCAGTGCTCACTCCCTTGAGCGAGGATCGTGCCATCCGGCATTCCTTCTGGTTGCGCAAATCTGCTTCGAACGCCCGGGCGCGAAGTCTCGCTCGTTGACGAGCACTCTTCGACGCGGCTTGAGGATCGCAGAAGTTCGCGCATGAGCGTCGCGGCGAACGCTCATTTGCTGCCCGCCGCGCGGCGGTCTGCGACGCTGCACGCTGCGGGCAATTGCGTCGCTGCGCGCGTACCGTTGAGGCGCGGCCCTATTGTCGCGAATCCGCCACAGCCCAACACAAAGCAACTCGCTGAAAATTTTGCTATTCGCGAGCAGGCCTGCGGCCATTGACGCCAAATTGACACATTCCTGCAACCGTGATAAGACAGTTCTCGAGGCCTATGCGTCTCAACTCCACTGGCCCGGTTCAGGAGTAAATGGATGTTCAGACTTTCGATGAAGAGCGTCGCGTACGCCGTCGGCATCGCCGTCGCACCGATCCCCGTAATGACCACAGCTCAAGAGGCCCCCGGGGCACGTGGTTCCATCGAAGAAGTCGTGGTCACCGCGAGGCGCCGCGAGGAATCGTTGCAGGAAGTGCCGGTGGCGATCTCTGCGTTCGGCGACGCCGAGCTCACGTCGCGCGGCGTCGAGGAGCTGGGGCAGCTGAATGCGGTGGCGCCGAACGTCTCCCTTCGCGGCGGCATGGCCACCGCCGCTTCGCAGGGCAGTTTCCGTGTGCGCGGGGTTCCGGGTGTCGCGATGTACGTCGATGGCGTATGGCAGGCGACGACGGATGGCATGTACACCCTCGGCGTCGTCGAGGTCGACCGCATCGAAGTCCTGCGCGGGCCGCAAGGCACGCTGTTCGGTAAGAACGCGGTCGGCGGCGCCATCCAGTACGTGACGCGCGCACCGGGCGAAGAGTTCGGCGCTCGCCTCAACGTCAACACCGGCTCCTACAGCCGCCGCGATATGACGCTCGCGGTGGACTTGCCCTTGTCCGATACGCTGAAGACGAAGGTCACCGCGGCCAGCCTGTTCCGCGATGGCTTCGTCGATAGTGTGTCCGTGAATCGCTCCTGGGGCGATATCAACGACAGCATCCTGCGCGCGGACGTCTTATGGGAGCCGAACGATCGCTTCAGCGCGCGCCTCATTGCAGAACGCAGCGAAGTAGACCGCTGGGGCCCGGCGCGCGTCCTGCTCAGCATGGGCGATCCGGTCTACGACCCGGTCACCGGCACGAACAGCAATCCGCGCGCGCAAGCGTACGCCAACATCGGCATGCCGATTTCGAATGTCACGCATTCCGCGGGTTGGCCTGGCGGCGAGGTGGGCAAGTACCAGAACAAGAGCACGTGGGAAGGGCGCGGTCTGCGCGTGGATCTCGACCGCTATACGCTGGATCTGAACTGGGACTTGAGCGATACGCTGTCGTTCCGCTCGATCTCTGGCTACCGGGAACACTACAGAACGGCACAGACCGACTTCGACGCGATGGAGATTCATTTCGTCGAACGCGATTTCCGCGGCGCCGGCAAGCAGTGGACGCAGGAGCTCCAGCTGATCGGCACGTACGATCGTTTCTCGTGGGTCGGCGGCGTTTTCCTGTGGGATGACCGCAGCGACGGCCGCACCTGGACGTGGGTGTCGCCGGAGTTTCGCGATCCGGCCGTGCGCGCGCAGGCGGTGGCAGCGGGCATGGGCGTGCCGGCCAACTTCGCCGTGCCGCCCGTCACGCTGGATGACCTGACGCGCGCGAATACAGACGGCTGGGGAATCTTCGCGGACGGCACGTTCCAGGTCAGCGACCGCATCAGCGTCTCGCTCGGCATTCGCCAGCAGGATGAAGACCTCGAAACCGGCGCCCTCGTGCCGCTCATTGCGCCGCCGCCGTTGCCCGGCAGCGATCCGGCCGGGGACGACTTCGCAAACCGCGGCTGGTCGAACAATTTCACCGATTCCTTCGATGCGTTCACCTGGCGCGGCACGGTGCAGTACCAGTTCACGCCCGACATCATGGGGTACATCGGCTACTCGGAGGGCTTCAGCGCCGGCGGTATATCCGTCACGAACCTGCCGCAGTATCCCGATATCCCAGCGCAGATTCCGTACCAGCCGGAGACGCTCGAGAATATCGAGCTCGGGCTGCGTGCAGATTGGCTGAGCGGACGCATGCGCACGAACCTCACGCTGTTCGACGGCAGCTACGACGACATCCAGGTCACCAATTACCTGTTCACGCGCTGCTACGAAAGCACGGCTTGCGACGGCCCAGTCACGCAGATTCCGAATCTGCATCTGACCAATGCGGCCAAGGCGGATGTGCGCGGCGTCGAGCTCGAAAGCGTGTTCTTCCCGGGTAACGCTTGGATGGTCAATCTGAACATCGGTTATCTCGATACGGAGTACACCGAGGTGGGCGAGGCAGCCGACGCTATTCGCCCTGGCGCCCCCTTTGCGCAAGCACCGGAGTGGACGTTGGCCATGAGCCTTCAGTACACGGCCAACCTGCCCGGCGGCGGCGTGCTGACGCCGCGCGTCGATTACACCTGGTCAGACGAATACACGCTCGCGAGCGACTACCGCAACCAAAACTTCCAGAAGTCGTTTGGCTTGATGAACGCGCGTGTGACGTACACGCCGCCTAACGACCGCTGGGAGCTGGCCTTCTTCGGCACGAACCTGACTAACGAGTACTACATGGACTCGGGCTTTTATAGCGAAGCCAACCAGATCAGCTTCGTATCGCTCGGCCGGCCGCGCGAGTACGGGGCGAGCCTTTCGTTCAATTTCCGGTAGGGGGAGCGACGGCGGGGAGCCAAGGCCCAGGGCGGCTGCTCTGGGCCTTTCTTTTTTTGGTGGGCATCCTTCTTGCACAGCTGAGCCGCATTCCATTGACGGAGTCGAGGCGTTGGACATCATCCGCATTCTGTTCGCGATCCTGCTGCCGCCGGTCGGCGTGTTTTTGCAGGTCGGCTTCGGCGGCCATTTTTGGCTGAACATCCTGCTGACGCTGCTCGGCTACATCCCGGGCATCATTCACGCCATATGGATCATCGCCACACGCTGACGCTGCCGGGGTGCGCGGTGCGCCGCAGCGATAACTCAGGGACCAATAATGATGAAGGAACGAGCCATGTTTCGCAGGGGTCTTAGACTGAGCACTGCGGCGGCGGCAGTACTTGCCTTGGCCGCTTGCACGAATGATGCGCCTCGCGAAGACTCCGCGCTCGACCCGGCGCCGAATGCGTCATCTGGCGAATTGAGCACCGGGCAGACGGGTGAGGGCGCCGGCGTCGCAGGGGAGGATTCATTGGCCGAGTTCCAGCTCGATGTCATCCGCGCCGAGGCGGAGAACCTGCTCGGCATGAACGAAGACGAGCTGGAGCCGAGCCCGATGCTGCGGATCACCCGCCGCGGCGACGAGCGCTTCCCGGGGACGATGGACCTGGTCCCCGGCCGCATGAACGTCGAGCTCGATAATCATGGCGGAAGCTATCTCGTGACTCGAGTCGTCGTAGAGACTCCGGACGGAAGTGTCACCGTCGACTAGCCGGGCTCGAGCCGGTAGCAGCCGCTTATAGGTTCGCGAGCGCTTGCTGGAGCCAGCCGAAGCCGATGCGTTCCTGCTCGAGGCGGACGCGTTCGCCGAGGACATCGAACCGCAACGCGTCGAACAGCTCGCGCTCCGCATCTTTCAAGCGCGACGTATCCCCGGCGTAGCGCATCTCGGCCGGCTCCGTGACCCACAACCTGCGATGCGCTTCGAGCGTGTCCCGGTCCATCAGGAACGAACGCGCTTCGGGTAACGCGGCGCGCAACCTGTTGAGCATGCCGAAGCCGTGCGTGTCGATATCGCCCCAGTAATGCGTTTCGACCCGGCGCAACCACCCCACTTCGCTGAGCCGGTCGAGGCCATAGCCGAGGCCGAAGACGACGACCGCACCGGCGCAGTCCGGAAACGCGAGGCCGTTCGTGACGTTTTCGGTGATAAAAACGCGCGATGCGCCGAGATCCAGCCCCGCGAATTGTTCAGGCGGTAACGAAATATCCGCCATGCCGTGCAGATCAAGCCG
>CAZFJU010000286.1:0-4667 GCA_964518995.1 uncultured Gammaproteobacteria bacterium | reverse complement strand
GCTCTCGGAGTTTCACGGCTTCACGGTCGTCGATTTCGACTCCCGCGAGGAGATCGCGCGCATAGAGCTGCCGGCCGTTCCCGAGGACGAGCAGGACGAAGGGCCCTTCAACGCGGCGCCCGCCCATGGCATCGGCGTTGCGCCGGATCAACGCACGCTATGGGTATGCAGCCGGCTGAACGGCTACGTGTACGCGTACTCGCTGCCGGATCTCGAGTATATCGGCGGCGTGAAGGTCGGCAGCCATCCGGACTGGATTACGTTCAGCCCCGACGGCCGCTATGCGTATGCCGCGAACGGGCACAGCGACGATGTCTCGGTCATCGACATCGAGAACGTCGAGGAAGTCGCGCGAATCGACGTCGGCTCGGCGCCTAAGCGCAATATCGCCTTCGTGATGCCGTGACCGCCATGGCCGGATAGGGTCGGGTCGGCTCGGGTCGGCTCGGGGCTGGTCGGGCCTCGATGCCTGATTGATCAGGTACGATCCTCGACCAGCGCCGCACCGCTCGGCTGTGACGAGCGAGAATCGGCTTGCTCGCTTGCGAACGTATCGAGCCAATCCTCGATGACCTTCTGCTTGTTATCGAGGTGGGCCGACAGCAGCGCATTGAGGCGCTTGGCCTGCCGCTGAGTGAGCGCCTCGAGCATCTGCTCGTGCTCGGCCATCGCTCTGTCCCACCGTTCCCGCGAATAGTTCGCCATATAGCGGGCGCGGCGCAGGCGTGCCGAGAGGCGCCTGTAGATATCCGCGAGCTCCTCGTTGCCCGCGCACTCGACCATGCGCTGGTGGATTTCCTGGTTGAGCCGGAAGTACTCGTTGAGCTCGCGCCGCTCGTAATGGCCGCGCATCAGCTCGTGCAGCCGCCCGATCTCGGCGATGTCGCGGTCGGACGCGCGCGCGCAGGCCAGCTCGCCCGCGAGCGATTCGAGCGCGCCGATAATCTGAAACAGCTCGAGCGTGCTCTTCCGTGTGATCGGGGTCACGGTGGCGCCGCGATTCGGCAGCAGCTGCACCAAGCCCTCTGAGGCCAGCATCTTGATCGCCTCGCGCAGCGGCGTGCGCGAGATACCGAAGCGCTCGGTGAGAAGCCGCTCGTTTAACCGGTCTCCCGGCTCGAGCTCTCCTTGAACGATCAATTCCCGGAGACGATCCGCCACCTCGCTATGCAACGGCCGCGGGTTGATGGGTTCGACGATACCTTGCAGTTTCATGTCCACACCGTGCGCAGGGGCGCGAGATTACTCCCTCGGACCGTAATTTGTCTATGTCGGGACATACGTCCGTATACGGATGATGACGGGAGTTCGGCATAAATGCACGCGTCAAACGTCCGGTCGTCGACGCTTCGCGCCGCGGGACGGCTGCGCGCGCAGCGGATCCTCCGGCCAGTCGTGCTTGGGGTAGCGTCCGCGCAGGTCTTTACGCACGTCGCGGTAAGCGCCGCGCCAGAAGCTCGCGAGGTCTCGTGTCACCTGCACGGGGCGCTGCGCCGGCGACAGCAGCTGGAACGTGATCGGCACACGCCCTGCGCCGATTCGCGGGCTTTCGTCGAGCCCAAAGACTTCCTGAAGGCGGACGGCGAGGACCGGTGCATTCTCGCCCCGATAGTCGATACGAATGCTCGAGCCGCTCGGCACGTCGAGACGCGCCGGCGCCAGCTCGTCCAAGCGGCGCAGGCGCTCCCAGCCAAGCCGGGCGGACAGCGCGTCAACAAGGGGCAGGCGCGCGAGATGCTCCCGCCGGCTGAGGCCGCCGAGCCATGGTTCGAGCCACTCGCCGAGCCCGGCGGTCAGCGCCGCATCGTCGCAGCCGGGCCAGTCGGCGGTCTCGTCGAGCCCTAAGCGGCGAACGAACTCGATCCGGGCTTGCAGATCGCGCGCCTCGCGCGTCCAAGGCAGCACGTCGAGCCCGAGCGCGCGGATGCCGTCGAGCAGCGCCGCCTGCACAACCTGCGCTGGGACGTCCGGCAGCGGCTTCTCGTCGAGCACGAGGGCGCGGTAACGGCGGTAGCGCCGCGCGATGACGGCTTGCTCGCGCGGGCTCCATTCGACCTCGTCGACGGTATCGAGCTCGCTCGCGAAGTACGTCTCGAAATCGGCGCGGGCGAGTGGCGCGGCGAGTCGAATCCGGGCGTCGCGATCGCGGTCGTCGAGGTCAACGGCGACGATCAGCTCCGCGCGGCCGAGGCTTTGCGCGCCGTGCAGCATCGCGCCGCGGCCGTTCGCGAGTGTATAGCGAGCGTCCCCACCCGAGCGCTTCTTGCCGATGCGGTCGGGAAAGGCGAACGCGAGCAGCAGGCCCACCGGTTCGACGCAGGAGTGCGCAGGCAGGGTGTCGGCAGGGCGCTCGCGCAAAGAGCCGTCCGCCCGTTGGGGCGGCTCGTTTGCCAGCTGGGTCTCGAGCGACTTCGCGAGGCGACGCGCGCGGTGCAGCCTGCCGCGCTCGCCGAGCGGCTCGGCCGGCGCGCGCGCGCCGCGCATCCCGGGCGGGTGGCCAAGCAGATGGCCAGGCAGATGGCTGCGCCGCGGTGCGTCGTCGAGCAGCGTGAGGCGCGTGCGCACGTCCGCATCGTGGTCCGCTCCGCGCCCGCGCAGCAGGTCGCGGTCGGACAGAAGCGCCGCGAGCCGGGCCGCCGTGGTGAGCGCGCCGAGACCCCGTGCCCGCCGCAGCATGTGCGCAAGCCGCGGGTGCACGCCGAGGCTCGCCATCCGGCGGCCATGCGGCGTGATGCGGCCGTTGCGGTCGAGCGCCTCGAGCCGCCGCAGCAGCGCGCGAGCGCTGGCGAACGCGGCCGCGGGCGGCGGATCGAGCCAGCGCAGCACGGTCGGATCCTCGACGCCCCAGCTCGCCAGCTCGAGCGCGAGCGGAACGAGATCGGCGGAGCGGATCTCGGCCGTCGCGGTCGGCGCGAGGCTGCGCTGCGCGGACACGCTCCACGCGCGGTAGCACACGCCGGGCCCGGTCCGGCCGGCGCGTCCCTGGCGCTGCTCAGCCGAGGCCCGCGAGATGCGTTGCGTCTCGAGGCGGCTCATGCCGGTCGCCGGATCGAACACGCTGGTCCGGACTAACCCCGAGTCGACGATGACCCGCACGCCTTCGATCGTCAGGCTCGTCTCCGCGATGTTGGTCGCGAGCACGATTTTGCGTTCGCCCGCGGCGCTCGGCGCGAGCGCGGCGTCCTGCGCCGCCGGCTCGAGCTCGCCGTAGAGCGGCGCAATGCGGACCGGCTCCTCGAGGCTCTCGAGCTGGCGCGCGAGCCGGCGAATCTCGGCGGCGCCGGGCAGGAACACCAGCACGTCGCCGGCGGTTTCGCGCAGCGCTTGCCGAACGATACCCGCGGCCAGCGCTTCCGGCGTCGGATCATGACCCGGCAACGGCGGCAGGCCTTGGCCCGCGTAGCGCGTCTCCACCGGAAAGACGCGGCCTTCGGTGCAGACCACGTGCGCATCGCCGAGCAGCGCGGCGACGGGCTCGATGTCGAGCGTGGCCGACATCACCAGGATACGGAGGGTCGGCGACAGGCCGTCCCGTGCGTCGAGCGTCAGCGCGAGGCCGAGATCAGCTTGCAGGCTGCGCTCGTGGTATTCGTCGAAAATGACGAGCGCAACGCCTTCGAGCGCTGGATCCTGCTGCAGCATGCGCGTCAGCACGCCCTCGGTGACGACCTCGATCCGCGTGCTGCGTGAGACCCGCGTATCGAGGCGCATGCGGTGACCGACGCGGCCGCCGACCGACTCGCCGAGGGTCGCCGCCATCCGCGCGGCGACGGCGCGGGCCGCCAGCCGTCTGGGCTCGAGCATCACGACGCGGCGCCCGCGGACCCACGGCTCGTCGAGCAGCGCGAGCGGCACGACCGTGCTCTTGCCTGCGCCGGGCGGCGCATGCAGCACCACGGCGCTGCCGTCGGCCGCGAGCGCCGTGCGCAGCGCCGGCAGCGCGGCGTGAATCGGCAGCTCGGACGCGTTCATCGGCCGCCGCCGTCAGCCGTACAGGTGGCAGGCGACCCGGTGCGGCGCGGTCGAGCGCGCCGGGGCGTCGTGCAGTGCACCACGCAGCTGCTCGACTGTGACGGTCTGCGGCATGACCTCCCTGCAGATCGGCATGACCGCGGGGCAGCGGGTATGAAACGGACAGCCGGGGGGCGGGTTGGCCGGTGACGGCACGTCGCCCGGCAGCACGATGCGCCGCGATTGCGTCTGCGGATCGGGCACCGGCACAGCGGACAGCAACGCGCGCGTATACGGGTGCTTGGGGCTGCGATAGACCCGCGCGGCGGGCCCGGACTCGACGATCTTGCCGAGATACATGACCGCGACGTCGTGTGAGACATGCTGCACGACCGCGAGGTCGTGCGAAATGAACAGCAGCGACAGGCCGAGCCGCCGCTGCAGCGCTTCGATCAGGTTCAGCACTTGCGCCTGCACGGAGACATCGAGCGCGGATACGGCCTCGTCGGCCACGATGAGCCTCGGATCGAGCGCGAGCGCGCGCGCGATGCCGATGCGCTGCCGTTGGCCGCCGGAGAACTCGTGCGGATAGCGCGACAGCACCTGCGGCCGCAGGCCGACCAGGTCGAGCATCTCCTCGACGCGCCGGCGCCGCTCGGAACGCGAGCCGATGCGGTGCAGATCGAGCGGCTCGCGCAGCGTCTCGAGCACAGTGC
>CAZFJU010000285.1:0-4697 GCA_964518995.1 uncultured Gammaproteobacteria bacterium | reverse complement strand
CGTCATCGGCCCGGAGCTCGGCGCTACGCAGCCCGGCAAAACGATCGTCTGCGGTGATTCGCACACGAGCACACACGGGGCGTTCGGCGCGCTCGCCTTCGGCATCGGCACGACCGAGGTCGGCCACGTGCTCGCGACGCAATGCCTGCTGCAGCGTAAGCCGAAGTCGCTTGCGATCACGCTCGATGGGCAACTGCGCGAAGGCGTCACGGCGAAAGATCTGATCCTGAAGGTGATCGGCACCATCGGTGTCGGCGGCGGCACCGGTCATGTGATCGAGTATCGCGGCGCCGCGATCCGCGGGCTGACGATGGATGAGCGCATGACGGTGTGCAACATGTCGATCGAGGCCGGCGCGCGCGCGGGCATGATCGCGCCGGACGACGTCACGTTCGAGTACATGGCCGGCCGCCCGCTGGCGCCGCAGGGCGCCGCTTGGGATCGCGCGGTCCGGCAATGGCGTGCGTTACCGAGCGATGCCGGCGCCGCGTTCGATCGTGAGATCGCCATCGACGTCTCCGCCCTCGCGCCGATGATTACTTTCGGCACGAATCCGGGCATGGTCGTCGAGGTCGATCGACCCGTTCCCGCGAACGGCGACGCAGCATTTCGCAAGGCACTGGACTACATGCATGTCGAGGCCGGCAAGCCGCTGCTCGGCATGCCGGTCGACGTGGTATTCATCGGCTCGTGCACGAATGGGCGCTTGAGCGACATTCGTGAGGCCGCGCGCCTGCTCGAAGGACGCAAAGTTTCCGAGCGGGTTCGGCTGTTGGTCGTGCCGGGCTCGGACCAGGTCAAACGAGAGGCGGAAGCCGAAGGTCTCGACTCGATCATCCGCGCGGCCGGCGGCGAATGGCGCGAGCCGGGCTGCTCGATGTGCCTCGGCATGAACGGCGACCTCGTGCCGGCCGGCAAATTGTCGGTGAGCACCAGCAACCGCAATTTCGAAGGCCGCCAGGGCGTCGGCGCCCGCACCCTTCTCGCGAGCCCGATCACCGCGGCGGCCGCGGCGCTGAAGGGCGCCGTCGCCGATCCGCGCGAACTGCTCGGCTAAGCGCCCCACTCCAAGGAGCAATAGATGGAGCCGATCCGACAGATCCGCTCGAAAACGGCCGTGCTGCCGTTTGAGGACATCGATACGGATCAAATCATTCCGGCCCGTTTTCTGACCACGACGACGAAAGAGGGCCTCGGCGAGAACCTCTTCGCCGATTGGCGTTACACCGCCGACGGCACGCCGAAAGCCGATTTTCCGCTGAATCGCGCGGAGGCCGCCGGTGCGGCCGTGCTCGTCGCCGGCCGTAACTTCGGCTGCGGCTCATCGCGCGAGCACGCGCCCTGGGCGCTTGTCGATTACGGCTTTCGCGCGGTCATCAGCAGCGAATTCGCGGACATCTTCCGCAATAACGCGCTGAAGAACGGTCTGCTGCCAATTGTCGTCGATGCGGAGACGCATGCCTGGCTGCTCGATAATACTGCAGCAGAAGTCACGGTCGACCTCGAGTCGACCACACTGACGCTGCCGACCGGGCGCACCGTTCAATTTCCAGTGGACCGGTTCTCGCGCTATTGCTTGATGAATGGGCTCGATCAGCTGGGCTTCCTGCTCGAGCAGCAAGACGCGATCGCGGCCTACGAGCAGCGCACCCGATGAGCGCGCAAATTGTGGTGCTCGCCGGCGACGGCGTCGGTCCGGAAGTCACGGCCGCCGCGCTCGGCGTCTTGCGGGCGGCCGCGGCCCAGACCGGCCTCGAGCTCGAAGTGCAAGAGGCGTTGATCGGCGGCGCGGCGTACGACGCGACCGGCTCACCATTGCCGGCGGAGACGATCGAAGCCTGCCGCGCGGCGGACGCCGTGCTGCTCGGCGCCGTGGGCGGGCCGAAGTGGGCGGACGCGCCAGTCGATCGCCGCCCGGAGGCCGGCCTGCTCGGGTTGCGCCAAGCCTTGGGGCTGTTCGCGAATCTGCGCCCTGTGCGCACCCTGCCCTTCCTGGCCGCGGCATCTCCGCTGAAACCGGAGAAGCTCGCGAACGTAGACATCATGGTCGTCCGGGAGCTGACCGGAGGCATCTACTTCGGCAAGCGCGAGCGTACTGCCACATCCGCCTTCGATACTTGCGAGTACACAGTGCCGGAGATCGAGCGGGTGGTTCGCGCGGCCGGGCAGCTTGCACGCGCACGCCGCGGCAAGGTCACGTCGGTCGACAAGGCGAACGTGCTAGACACCTCGCGCCTGTGGCGCGATACGGCGACGCGTGTGTTCGCCGAGGAGTTTCCGGAGCTCGAGGTCGAGCATCTGCTGGTCGATGCCGCGGCGATGCATCTGCTAAGCCGCCCAGCGGATTTCGACGTGATGGTCACCGAGAACATGTTCGGCGACATCCTCACGGACGAGGCATCGATGCTCGCCGGGTCGATGGGCCTGCTGCCGTCGGCGTCGCTGGGCGACGCTGCGGCCGGCCTGTATGAGCCGATTCATGGCTCCGCGCCGGACATCGCCGGTCGCGATTTAGCGAATCCTTGCGGCGCGATTCTGAGCGTCGCGATGTTGCTGCGACATTCGCTCGGCAAAGAGGATGCGGCGGCTGCGGTCGAGGCGGCGGTCACGGCCTGTCTCGAGTCCGGTGTGCGGACGCGCGATATCGCCGCGCCGGGGCGCGAGGCGGTCGGGACGCGGGCGTTCGGTGATGCGGTGGCGGCGCGGCTCGACGGCTGAAGGTGCCGGCGGCGCTCTGCTCGTTGGGCGGCCTTATCTCGCAGGGCCGCCAGTGAGCAGGGTCGGCGCGTAACGGAGACGCGACTTCGATCTTCTCTTTCGCGGAGATGCGAGAAGAGCATCCACGCCGCTCGGCGGCCGCCAAGCGGCACGGATGCTTTTCCCGCGTGTCTCGGAACGGGACCCATCGCCACGCGCCCCACCACCGAACCTTAAAGCCGGCCTTAACCACGACCACGTTGACCCGAGCGAAAACGCCGTGATAACGTAACAGCACGTTATTACATTAGGGCGCCCGCCCCAGAGTAGATGAAGAACCACCGGCCAGTGAATCCGCGCGCCGCGGCTCGCGCGCAGTCGAGTCTTTTCCGCGCGATATTGACCCTCGAGACCGAGGCCGACTGCCGCAAATTCTTCAACGACCTCTGCACACCGGCGGAGCTCGAAGCGCTCGTCGACCGCTGGTCGGTCGTCGGTTACCTCGAGGAAGGGCTGCCCTATCGCAAAATACACGAGCTGACCGGCGTGTCCGTCACCACAATCGGGCGCGTTGCGCGTTTTTTGAGCAACGGTAACGGCGGCTATCGCGCGGCGCTCGAGCGCCTCGCAGCCGAGCCGAGCTCCAACCGGCGGAGACGAGAACATGCAGAGTAATCAAGATGCTCGAATCAAGATCGCGGTACAGAAATCCGGGCGTCTGACCGAGCATTCGCTGGAGCTGCTCGTGCGCTGCGGCTTGAGCTACTCGCGCGGCCGGGATCGGCTGATCTGCTATGGCGAGAACATGCCGGTCGACGTGCTGCTCGTCCGCGACGACGACATCCCGGGGCTCGTCCAGGAGGATATCTGCGATCTCGGCATCGTGGGCCTGAATGTCATCGAGGAGCGGCGGCTCGAGCTGCTCGAGCGCGGCGAGACGAAGCTTTTCGAGCAAATCAGCGCGCTCGATTTTGGGCAATGCCGCCTCGCGTTCGGCGTGCCGGAAGGCATGCCCTTCACCGGGCCGGAGTCGCTACGCGGCACACGCATCGCAACGACTTATCCGCGCATCGTCGCCGATTACTTGCGCCGTAACGAGATCGACGCCAAGGTCGTCGAGTTCTCGGGTGCCGTCGAGATTGCGCCGAGCCTCGGCAAGGCGGAACTGGTTTGCGATCTCGTGTCGAGCGGCGCCACATTGCGCGCGCATCAGATGACCGAGGCGCTCACCGTCCTCGAGAGTCGCGCGGCGTTGATCCGGTCGCCTGCGCCGGTCCCGGTGGAGAAAGCGCAGTGGATGAAGCGGCTGCTGCTCCGCATCCAGGGCGTGCTGCAGGTGCGGGAGAGCAAGTACATCATGCTGCACGCGCCGCGCACTGCGCTGAAGGCGATCACGGCGCTGCTGCCGGGCAGCGAGGCGCCGACGATCATGCCGTTAGAAGGCCGTGACGACAAAGTGGCCGTGCACGCGGTTTGCCGCGAGAACGTATTCTGGGAAACGCTCGAGCAGCTGAAGGAGGCCGGTGCGAGCTCGATGCTCGTGCTGCCGGTCGAGAAGATGCTGGCGTAGCCGGGCGGCGGAGGGGCTCGGCATAACGGCTCGGACCCCATTTTACAGAGGCTCGGTATATGGGCTCTGACCCCAATTTCTATTTGCGGTTCGCGATGAAGCAGTACGAGTGGAACAGTCTGGGTGATGCCGAGCGACAGGCGCTGCTGCGGCGGCCGGCGCTCGCGGGAGACGATGCGCTCAAGGTGCGCGTCGCGGAGATCGTCGCCGACGTGCGTCGCGGCGGCGATGCCGCATTGCGTATATTGACGCGTGCGATCGACGGCATCGACGTCGATACGCTCGAGGTCGGTCCGGACGAGTTCGCGGCCGCCGAGCGCATGCTGACCGATGCGCAGCGCGCGGCGATCCGCGCCGCGGCGCGGAACATCGAAACGTTCCATCGCGCGCAGCTGCCGACCGATCTCGACGTCGAGACCGCGGCCGGAGT
>CAZFJU010000284.1:0-4712 GCA_964518995.1 uncultured Gammaproteobacteria bacterium | reverse complement strand
CCTCTTCGATGGTCTCGAAGAACTTGCCGAAGTCGAAGCGCCGCGCCTGCACGAACATCGACGTATTGTCGTGAAAGCCGCTCGGCCCCTCGTACATTGCCTCGAGCCCCGCGAGGTCCAGCCGCAGGCGGCCCACCGGTGACGGCCCGCCTTCCGCGACCTCGAGCTGGAGCAGCGACGCCTTACGGCCGCCGAATTCGGCGCTCCACCCGCCGGGCGAGAACTCGGCGCCGGTCACCGCGTTCGGGGCAAATATCGAGTAGCGGCCGCCGTTCACGATTTCGGTCTGATTGCCGAGCGTTTGCTCGAAATGCGCGACCTGCGGGAATGGGAAGCCGTCGATGAATATGAGATTGTTTTTCGGCCCGTGGCCGCGCACCGAGAAGCTCGCGAATTCCCCGCTCGACACGACTCCCGGCAAGCCGACCAGGGCGCGCATCACGTCACTGCCGCTGCCGGGCGTGGTGCGCAGATCGTCGCGCGTCAGGAAGCGGTCGGCTACCGGGCCGTAGGGATCGGCTCCTCGGGCACGACGGCCCACGACGACGACCTCCTCGACCGAGGCCACCAGCGGCCGCAGCTCGAACCGTAGGCGCTCCGTCCGGCGCTCGATGATCCGAACGGCTGGCTCGACCCCCGGAACGTAGCCATCCGCCTCGGCGCGTAGCTCGTAGAAGCCGTCGGCCAGATCCTCGACGTAAGCCGATCCGTCAGCACCCGTTGCCACCGCCCCGGACTCACCGGTTCTCGATTCGAAAGTTACCGTCACACCTGCCAGCGGTCTTGTTGTCACGGCGTCGACGACGTCGACCGAGATAGCGCCCGCGTATGCAACACCGGTTGGCACGACGAGAAGCAGCGTTAGCCAAATGCGATGGCGGAGGGAACGGATCATGCTACGACGAAGCATGTGCTGAGCACCTTTTGATGCGATGAGAGAGGTGGCACATAGTACGGACCGGCGGTGTGGGCAGGGCGCTCCGTTGAATGAGCGGTGGGAAAACTGCATCAGCGGTTGTACTGACCGGCTAATGGCATGCGCGCTCGATCGAGAATGCGCGCCTCTGCAGGGGCGCGCTCCTGACATTCACCGACGCAAATGCCGCCGCCGAGTGCAACGGCTGCGGAGCGTTTCGCAGCTATCATGCGCCGCTGCGTCTAGCAGGGGCACCCGTACCTTCACCAGCCCTCGTCGCGCTAATCTCCGCGCTCGCCCTGTTCGGCGCGCTGCGTCTCGTGCTCGAAAGCACCCGCTTCGAGCTCACTGTGCGCGCGGCGATGGGGGCCGACGAGAACGCACTGGGCGCGCATGCGATCGGCCGCGGCGTCGTATTGGGGCTGCCCGGTTTACTGCTCGGATTGCTCGTTTCGGCGCTCGTGCTCGACGTCGTATGACGCGAATTCGAGCTCTGGCGGGTGGGCAGTTTTTCCGGCGCTGGGGGTTTGCGCGGTGCTACTCGGTTTGCTGATGTCGGGTTTCGTCTGGGCGGCGGAGGCGAGGGCTGGGCGCATCGAGCCGAGTTCGGTACTGAGAGCCAAGTGACGCGGCCGCTTCAAATGCCGCCGATTCGTCGCCGTCATCGGCACTTCTGAACCTGATCCCACGGCGCTGGATTTGGAAAGATCTCCTGTAAAAAGGCGACAAAGGCTTTTACATTCGGGTTGCTCCGGCGACTTTCCGACCACAGCGCGGTAATGCTGTGCCGATCCGCCCAATACTGCGTCAGAACCGGCACGAGCTCCCCTCTAGCCACATAGGGTGCGGCGACATAGGTAGGAGAAAGGCCGATACCTGCGCCGCCGGCGACAGCGACAGTCACGGCATCGGAATTGTCCACGACGACGCCGGCAGTGGGCAAGATTTCCACTGTTTGGCTTCTCACTTGAAACGGCCAGCGTAACAACTGTCCGGAATTAAAGTGTCGGACGTTGACGCAGTCGTGCCCCTCTAGATCTTCGATCCTGCCCGGGACCCCGCGCTTTGCCAGATAGGCAGGCGAAGCGTAAGCACCCGCTTTATTTGGACCCAGTCTGCGCGCGATGAGACGTGAATCTTCCGGGTTGCCGATCCGAATCGCTACGTCGATACCTTCCTGTATGAGGTCGCTCATCGTATCGCTGACCCGCAGGTCGACAGTAACCTTGGGGTGGCGCTCCCGAAACAACGCCAACTTTGGCGCAAGGATATGCAACGCGATAGGAATGGGAGCGGCGACCTTGATAGAGCCTGAGGGCTCTCCGCGCACGGCTGCGGCGACCAGCTCAATTTCCTCGGCGTCGTGCAACAGCTGAATCGCCCGGTCATGCAGTAAGCGCCCTTCGGGCGTCAACGTCAGCGAACGTGTGGTGCGAGCGAAGAGCTTGACGCCCAGGCGCTCTTCCAGTCGCTGAATGCTCTTGCTGACCGCGGAGGGCGAAATTGACAGGGCGCGCGCAGCAGCCGTGTAGCTACCGAGGGAGGCCGCCCGCGAAAAAGCGATGAGCCCCGTGAGTCTGTCGATGCCGACTTGTTCCATGGTGGAACAAAAATAACGACATATCTCGCCATTATCAATCGTGAGAACGATTGCTATGGTGATCTCACACAGTGCCACTGACCTGAAAATTGGAGGACGCCATGCAGGAGAATTCAGCCGTCGCGTTTGGTCCAGTTCCATCCCTGGCTGGGAAATCCGCTTTGATCTTTGGAGGCACATCCGGCATCGGCTTGGCGACAGCGATGGCTGCCAAAGCGTCCGGCGCCGCGGTCACCATCGCTGGGCGCGACCGTGATCGCGCCGCACACGTCGCCGATACGCACGGGTTTGCAGGCTCGTTCGCAGCCGAGATCAGTGACCCTGAAGCGATCCGCGAAGGCCTAGCGGCGGTTGAACGGGTCGATCATCTAGTGCTCTTAGCGGGCGCGCTGACCATCGGCAAGGTGACGGAGGCCGACATCAGCTTGCTCCGGCGTGCCTATGACGAACGTGTCTGGTCGGCCGTACATATTCTGCGCACGCTGGGCGAAAGGCTGGCAGCGGATGCGTCGATTACGTTCGTGTCGGGCGCGCTAACCCACCGCCCGGACGGCAATGGCACGGCGATCGTCGCGAGTGCCTGCGCGGCGCTGGAGGTGCTGGCGCGCGGCCTCGCGCTTGAACTCGCGCCGCGCCGGGTCAACACACTTTCGCCTGGCCCCATCGATACACCGCTGATCGGCAAAGCCATGGGGGATCAACGCGACGCGTATATGCGCATGGTAGCGGAGAGCCACCCTCTGCGCCGGTGGGGCAGCGCCGATGAGGCCGCTAGCGCTGTGCTGTTCCTGATGGTTAACCGGTACATGAACGGCGCGGTACTTCACATCGACGGCGGCTCTCGCCTCTAGCGGCCGAACTGGCAGAGGAACGAGGAAGATAATCATGATTACGCTCTATTATCACCGCGGCGCCTGCTCGACCTCGAACCACTTCGCACTTGAGGACGCAGGTGTCGAGTATCAGGCGATCGAGGTTCACCTTGATCGCCCGGACGATCCAATTGCGATCAAAGTGCGCGAACTGAACCCGATGGCGATGACGCCGGTTCTGGTTCTGGCAGACGGAACGGTCTTGACGCAGAACGCTGCGACGTTGGCTTATATTGCCGATCTCGTGCCTGAGAAGAAGCTGCTTCCTGCCCGAAACACCATCGAGCGGGCGCAGGCGGAAGGTTGGCTTTCGTTCATCGCGTCGGATCTGCATCCAACCATCATCGAGTACATCTATAAGGCGCTGGCCGCGACTGAAGAGGAGAAGAACAGAACGGAAGCCCTTTACGACAACCGCGTGGCGCGGCGCCTGAAGGTTCTGGAAGATCGACTGGAGAAGCGAGACTATGTATTGGGCAACCAGTATTCGGTCATCGACGGCTACGCTTTGATCGTCCTGAATTGGTCCGTACCTGCGCAAGTTGTTCTCGATCCCTACCCGAATATCCGCGCGTACATGGAGCGACTGGAAGCACGCCCGGCGATCCGCCGCGTGCGTGAAGCCGAAGGGCAGATTCGCTGGTAGGTGAGCCTCTCATGTCCCGGCCCACGCCCCCTGATTAGGACGTGCCGCGGTTTCGAACTGTAAGATAGCCAGCACGGCCGACGTATCGACGACCATCAGGAGTCCATTTCGTCATAGCCGAGAATTTCGTTGTCCGATCGAACACACGAACCGAGATCACATGAAGGCAGGGCAAAGTCTGCGCAAGCTGTCGCGCTCATTCTACGCTCGCGATGCCGCCGTCCTGGCTCAAGCGCTTCTCGGCAAGTACTTGGTGCACGCGACGGGCGGCATGCGGCGCGTGGGGCGTATCGTCGAAACCGAAGCTTACCTCGGGCCGCACGACAAGGCCGCACACTCTTCGCGAGGCCTTACCGAGCGGACCAAGGTGATGTTCGGACCGCCTGGCTACGCCTACGTCTACTTGATCTACGGCATGCATTGGTGCATGAACGTGGTCGCCGGTCGCGAAGGCATGGCAGCTGCCGTGCTGCTCCGCGCGCTCGAACCTATCGATAACATCGTCGAGCGCACGCAGGGACCCGGCCTGTTGTGCCGTGCGATGCAAATCGACAAGCGTCACAACGCGCACGATCTCCTGAGCGACGATTTGCACATCGCGACGTCCGGCCGGCGAGAGCCGATCGTGATCGTGCGGCGGCCGCGCATCGGCGTGAGCTATGCCGGCCACTGGGCGCG
>CAZFJU010000283.1:0-4721 GCA_964518995.1 uncultured Gammaproteobacteria bacterium | reverse complement strand
GCGGCGCCACGGCGGCGAGCGGATAGAGCCGGTCCGCATAACGCCTGCAGCCTTCGGCGAGCTGATCGTTGTAATCGACGGTCAGCGCCGTCGCGGTGTCGCGATCGAAGATCTGCACACCGGGCGCGGTCAACGCCACGATCTGCTTCGCGATACCGCTTGCGTCCATGTCGGCGATGCGCCGCTCGCCAATCTCCTGCAGGCGCTCGACGACGGCCTGGGTATGGGCGCTCTTGCCGAAGATAAAGTGCCCCATCAGGCTTCGGAAGCCCGGATCGTCGACCGTGCTCTCCGCGATCGCCGCCCGAAAACGCCGCACGAGATCGGGCGGGGCCCACGCTTCCTCGGTGGCAATCCGCGTAAAACGCTGCTTGTCGATCTGGCTCATCACTCCTCCGGGGCTTACGGTGCGCCCGGGCGGCATGCGGCGGACGGACGCGGCGTTCGAGTTGCTCGCGTCGTATTGTAGACTGCGACGCGCGATAGCGGATGGACGCTGCCAATGGCCCTTACGAAGCTCGAGCATTACCTCGTCATCAGCGACGACATCGAAGCGACGCGACGCTTTTATTGCGACGCGCTCGGTCTACGCGCCGGCTTCCGTCCCGAGCTCGAGTTCGACGGTTACTGGCTGTACGTCGGCGACGTGCCGTCGATCCACGTCGCGGAGCGGCACAGCTACGCGCGCTACCTCGCCGGCATGGGTATCCCGATGTCGTCCGGGGACCGGGGCAGCGGCATGGTCGATCATCTCGCCTTCACCGGCAGTGACTTCGACGGCATGCTCGCACATCTGCGCGCGCTCGGCATCGAGGCCCACCGTAACGATGTCGCCGAGATTGGCCTCAGGCAGCTATTCGTGCTCGACCCGAGCGGCATCAAGATCGAGCTCAACTTTATCGAAAACCGATAAGACTGCAGAAGAGGAAGTAATGCCGTCCGCCCGGCCCGCGGCATGGACGGTCGAATCGCTCTGCCGTGCCGGGGCCAGCCTACCGGCAGCGTGGCGCGAACGGCGACACATTGGTACTGTTACGCGGCGCCGCGCAGGGGGCGGGGCGATAGGGGAGATTCGGCAGTGAATGCCACGGAATACGGATTTGTCGGCGTCGGCCGCATGGGCGGCCCCATGGCGAAGCGTCTGCTCGATGCAGGCTTTTCTCTCAGCGTTTACGATGCTTCGAGCGCCGCAGTCGAATCGCTCGTCGCGCACGGTGCGCAAGCCGCGGCGTCTGCCGCAGAGGTGGCGGATACCACCGAAACCGTGTTCCTGAGTCTGCCGACGCCCGAGATCGTCGAGCGGGTCGCCCTCGGCCCGAACGGCGTCCATGAGGGCTCGCGCGTCAAGCAGGTGCTCGACTGCTCGACCACCGGGCCGATGATGGCGCGCGCGGTCGCCGCCGAGCTCGAGAAGAAGGGTATCGCCTATCTCGACAGCCCGGTGAGCGGCGGTATCGCGGGCGCCAGAAACGGCACGCTCGCGGTCATGGTGTCCGGTCCCCGAGCCGTCGTCGATAGGGCCCAGCCTGCGCTCGAGCGATTCGGCAAGCTGTTTCATGTGGGGGAATTGCCGGGCCAGGGCCAGATCATGAAGCTCGCAAACAACCTGCTCGCTGCCGCCGCGATCGTGCTCTCGTCCGAGGCCGTCACGCTAGGCGTTAAAGCAGGGCTCGATGCGCAGCAGATGATCGAGATCCTCAATGCCGGCACCGGCCGCAACAGCGCCACCCAGGATAAGTTTCCGCGCGCGGTACTGACCCGCACGTTCGATTTCGGCTTCGCGACCGGCTTGTCGTACAAGGACGTGAAACTCTGCGTCCACGAGGCGGAGAGCCTGGGCGTGCCGATGATTGCCGGCAGCGCCGTGCTGCAGATGCTCGCCATCACGCAAGCCCGATTCGGGTCCGACTCCGACTTCACGTCGATCGCACGCGTCGTCGAGGAGTGGGGCGGTGTCGAGATCAAGCCGAAAGGCTGAAGGCGGGCGCGGCCATGCGACTCGAGCCGAACACTATGCTCACCGCGTAGCGAGAACAGCGTGGACGCGCCGCAGCTTATCGAAAACTTCCTGCAGTCGCTGGCTGCAGGTCTTCTGACCGGCACCACTTACGGCCTGCTTTGCGTCGGCTTGACGCTGATCTTCGGCGTCATGCGCGTGATCAATTTCGCGCAAGGCGACTTCATGATGCTCGGCATGTACTTCGCCTTCTATTGTTTCGGGCTCATTGGGGGTCATCTTTTTCTCGGTGATCTGATCGGGCCGTATCTCGCGGCGCTGTTGGCCGGCCCGGCCGTGTTTCTCGCCGGCGTCCTCGTACACCGGGCGCTGATCGCGCGCGTCACGGGGACAGGCGCAGCGGCGCTCGAGGCCGAGGGCCACTACGCGCAGCTCATTCTGACCCTCGGCCTGTCCCTGGTGCTGCAGAACGCCGGGCTGTTCGCGTTCGGCTCGGCCCCCGTCTCGATCTCGACACCGCTGTCGTACAGCGCCTGGGAAGTCGGGCCGTTGTACGGCGATCGCATCTCGATATTCGTCAATCAGGGCCAGACGATCTCGGCGGTGGTCGCGGTCGCGGTCGCCGTCGCGTTCGCGCTCGTGATGGGCCGTACCCGCCTCGGCCGTTCGCTGCGTGCCGCGGCCGATAACCCGCGGGCCGCAATCTACATGGGCATCGACGTCGAGCGCGCTTACCGGCTGGCGTTCGGTCTTGGCGTCGGCATCACCGCCATCGGCGGCGGGCTGCTCGCCTCGAGCTATCCCTTTCAGCCGTACGTCGGCCTCGAGTATGTGATCGTGATGTACGCCGGGGTGGTGCTGGGCGGGCTCGGCAGCGTGCGCGGCGCCTTCTTCGGCGGGCTCACGATCGGCCTCGTGCAGCAGTTGTCGGCGCTGATCCTGCCGACGCAACTGCAGAACACGGCGATCTTCGTTGTCTTTCTACTGATCATTCTGCTGCGGCCGCAGGGGCTGTTCGGCACGGCGGCGCGGCAGGCATGAGCCGCGGGACGAAGATATCCCAAAAGGGCTCTGACCCCTTTTCGGCGAAAAAGGGGTCAGAGCCCTTTTCCGGTCCTGACCCCTTCCACATGCCGCGGCACCGCTGGTGGATCCTCGCGTTCGTCGCGCTCTACGGCCTCGTCGCGCTGTTCGTAACGAACAGCTATCAGCAGCTGATCATGACCGTGGTGCCGGTCTGGGCCGTGATGGGGCTCAGCTGGAACCTACTCTCCGGCTACAGCGGGCTGATTTCGTTCGGCCACGCCTCGTTCTTCGGCATCGGCGCGTATTTCGTGGTGCTCGCGCTGATCGACTATGATCTCTCGCCGTGGCTCGGCGTGCCGATCGCCGCGGCGCTCGGCGCCGTCGCCGGCCTCGTGATCGGTATTCCGACCTTCCGCCTGCGCGGCCACTATTTCGCACTCGCCATGCTCGCCTACCCGCTCGCGCTGCTGTATGTCTTCGAATGGCTCGGCTATCAGGAAGTCGCGGTGCCGATGAAGCGCGAGAACGCGGCGGCCTACATGCAGTTCGAGGATCAACGGGTCTACGTGTTCCTCGCGCTCGCCCTGCTCCTCGCCGCCATGGTCGTGACCCGGCTCGTCGAGCGCTCGCGCTTCGGCCGTTCGCTGCTCGCGATCAAGCAGGACGAGACCGCCGCGGAGGCCTCGGGCATCGACACGCTGCGCTGGAAGCTCAAGGCCATCACGCTGAGCGGCGCGATGGCGGGCGCGATCGGCGGCTTCTACGCCGTCGTGCTGCTGATCGTTACCCCGCCGGCCGTGTTCGGCATGCTCGTCTCGGCCCAGGCGCTGGTCGTCGCCATGTTCGGCGGGGTCGGCACCGTGTGGGGCCCGGTGATCGGCGCCGCCACGCTCGTGCCGTTGGCCGACATGCTGCATGCGGAGCTCGGCCATATCGTGCCCGGTATTCAGGGCGTCATCTACGGCCTCGCGATCATCGGCGTCGTGACGCTCGCGCCCGAGGGCCTCTTCTGGCGCGTACGCGATCTGCTGGCCCGGCGCGGCCGCCCCACCGCCCCCACCCCTCGCCCCCAGCCGGAGACTCCGCCGCCAGGACCGGTCTCCGCGGCCGTGCTGGAGCAGGCCGCACCGCGCCCCGAGGACGGCCGGGAGCGCCGCGCCGTGCATGCGGCTCGCTTGGCGCAAAACCCGCTCGTGCTCGAGGTGCGCGGCCTGTCGAAATCGTTCGGCGGGCTGCATGCCGTGAAGGACACGAGCTTCGAGGTCCGCCAGGGCGAAGTGCTCGGTATCATCGGTCCCAACGGCGCCGGCAAGACGACGCTGTTCAATCTGCTGAACGGCTTCACCGCGCCCGACGCGGGCACCGTACAGCTCTTCGGCGAGGACGTGACCTTCGCCCGTCCGAACCGCATCTGCAAGCGTGGCGTCGGACGCACATTCCAGGTGGTCAAGCCGTTCGCCCGCATGAGCGTCGCCGAGAATGTCGTCATCGGCGCCTACGTCCGCACACCCAGCGATGATGAGGCGAGAGCTTTCGCATACGGCGCGCTCGCGACCGTCGGCTTGCTGGATCAGGCTGCGCGCAAGGCCAGCCAGCTCACGAACCGGGAGCTGCGGCTGATGGAGCTCGCGCGCGCGTTGGCGTCGCAGCCTCAGATCGTATTGCTGGACGAGATCCTCGCCGGGCTCTCGCATGACGAGGTGCGCGAGCTCATCGAGCTGATCAGACGTCTTCCCGA
>CAZFJU010000282.1:0-4737 GCA_964518995.1 uncultured Gammaproteobacteria bacterium | reverse complement strand
GACCACCTTTCTGCGCATGGTCGCGGGCCTCATCCCGCCGACCCATGGCGCGCTCGAGGTGCTGGGGACGGACGTGGTGGCCGACCCGCAGCACGTGCAGGAGCGAATCGGCTACATGCCGCAGAGGTTCGGTCTGTACGAGGATCTGAGCGTCCAGGAGAACCTCGATCTCTACGCGGATATACACGGCGTAGCGCCACAGGCGCGGCGGGAGCTGTATGCCCGCTTGATGGAGATGACAGCGCTCGGGCCGTTCACTCGCCGTCTCGCCAAGCAGCTTTCGGGCGGCATGAAGCAAAAGCTCGGCCTCGCTTGCACGCTCGTCCGGTCGCCGCGGCTCATCGTGCTCGACGAGCCGACGGTCGGCGTCGATCCGCTTTCGCGGCGCGATCTCTGGGCGATTCTGACCCGCCTTGCGAGGCAGGATGGGCTGACGGTGCTGCTGACCACGTCTTATCTCGACGAGGCCGAGCGCTGTGACCATGCGTTCTTGATGCGCTCGGGGCAGCTGCTGGCCGAAGGCGCGCCGGGGCAGATCGCGGCGCGGGCTGCCGGCCGGACGTTCATCGCGGTCCCGGGCGCCGGCCAAAGCGCCCGCGCGCTGCAGTCGGAGCTGGCTCGGCAGCCGGGCGTCGCAGACGCGGTGCCGTCCGCCGGCCGCGTGCGCTTCGTCACGGCACGGCCTCACGAAGGGATCCGGGCCACGCCGAGGTTCGAGGACGGCTACATGCTGCTCGTGCACGCCATCAGCGAGCCGGACGCGGCGGAAAACGAAGCGCCATTCATCCTTCCGCAGCCTGCCGAGCCGCCGCGTGCGCTGCCGGTCGAGTCGCCGCCCGTGACGGAGCCCGTGGTCGAGGTGCGCGATTTGATTCGCCGGTTCGGCGCGTTCACGGCCGTCGATCAGCTGTCGTTCACCGTGAATCGCGGCGAGGTGTTCGGGCTGCTCGGCGCGAACGGCGCCGGCAAGACGACCACGTTCCGGATGCTGTGCGGGCTACTGCCGGCGACGAGCGGCACGTTGCGCGTGGCCGGCCGCGACTTGCGGACCGCGCGTGCTGAGGGCCGGCAGCGCCTCGGCTACATGGCGCAGAAGTTTTCGCTCTATGGCGCGCTGACGGTGCGCGAGAATCTCGATTTCTTCGCGCGCGCCTACGGGCTGCGCAAGGAACGCAAGCGTTCGCGTATCGAGTGGGCGCTGCGGGAGTTCGATCTCACGCCGTTCGTCGATTTGCCGAGCGGCGAGCTTCCCGGCGGCTACAAGCAGCGGTTATCGCTGGCCGCGGCGCTGTTGCACGAGCCGGAGATGCTGTTCCTGGACGAACCTACGAGCGGCGCGGATCCTGTGGCGCGCCGCGAGTTCTGGGGGCGGATCAACCGGCTCGCGGACCAGGGCGTGACGATCATCGTGACGACGCATTTCATGGAAGAAGCCGAGTACTGCGATCGCATCCTGATCCTTGACTCCGGACGGGCGCTGGCCGAAGGGGCGCCCGCGGAGATTCGCGCCAATGTGCCCGCCGCGAGCGGTGACGATGCGAGCATGGAGGACGCGTTCATCGCGATCGTGCAGCGCGGCAGACTGAGCGAGCCCGGCACCGCGGGGCGAATGCCGACATGAGGTGGCGCCGCGTCATCGCGCTGATTCGCAAGGAAGCGCATCAGCTCTTTCGCGATCCGAGCACGATAGCCATCGGCGTCGTCATGCCGTTGATGCTGGTCGTGCTGTTCGGCTACGGATTGTCGCTCGATGTGAAGGACGTGCGCATCGCGCTCGTCATCCACGACCGCTCGGCTGCAGCGGAGCAGCTGAAGGCGCGGTTCGAGCTCTCGCCCTACTTTGAAGCCCGGTCGGTCAGCTCGATGCAGGAGGCGGAGCAGCTGATGCGGGCGCACGAGATCCGCGCGATCCTGCACATGCAGGCCGACTTCTCGCGCCGGCTGGGGGAGGGCAGCACGGCGACGGTGCAGCTGCTTGTGAACGGCGCGGAGGCGAATACGGCGCGGATCATCGAGAACTACGCGCGCAATACCGTGGCCCTTTGGAGCGCGATGCGGGGCGCCGAAGGTCGGCCGCTCCAGCAGGCCGGCGTCTCGGTCGAGCGCCGGCTGTGGTTCAATCCGGCCGGCGAGAGTCGTCATTTTCTCGTGCCCGGCCTGATCGTGCTGGTCATGACGCTGCTCGGCGCGTTCATGACGGCGTTGGTCATGGCGCGCGAGTGGGAGCGCGGCACGTTCGAATCGCTGTTCGTGACGCCGGTGCGGGCCAGCGAGATCCTGGTCGGCAAGCTCGTGCCCTATTTCGCGCTCGGGCTGGTCGGGCTGATGCTGTCGATCGTCGGCAGCAAGGTGCTGTTCGGCGTGCCGTTGCGCGGCTCGCTATGGATATTGATTGCCGTCTCGATGCTGTATCTGCTGGTCGCGCTCGGCATCGGCTTGGTGGTCTCTTCGATCACCAAGAGCCAGTTCGTCGCGAGCCAGATCGCGCTGCTGGTCACCTTCCTGCCGGCCGTGATGTTGTCCGGTTTTCTATTCGACTTGAACAGCATGCCGCCGGTCGTGCAGGCGATCACCTACGTGCTCCCGGCGCGCTACTACGTGGCGCTGCTGCAGACGCTGTTCCTCGCCGGGGATATCTGGGTGGTGATCCTCCAGAACGCGTCCGTGCTCGCGGTGATGGCCGCGTTGATGCTGGTGTGGGCGAGCGCCGTGACCAAGAAGCGGCTGGAGTAACGGCGTGGCATCGTGGTACCGAATTCTCGGCTTGATCCGCAAGGAGCTGATCGCGACCTTGAAGGACAAGCGTACGCGCATCGTGCTGCTCCTGCCGCCGCTGCTCGAGAGCCTGCTGTTCGGCTATGCGGCGAGTTACGATCTCACCACGGTGCCCTATGCCGTGCTCGACCAGGACCGGAGCGCCGCCTCGCAAGCCTTCCTTGCGAAGCTCGATGGCTCCGGTGTATTCGAGCGCGAGGCGAACCTCGAGAGCGACGCCGAAGTCCGCGCCTTCATCGATAGCCGCCAAGCCCTCATTGCGGTGCATATCCCGCAGGACTTCGAGAAGCGGCTCTGGGAGGGCGGGGCCGCGCCGGTGCAGGTCATCGGCGACGGCCGAAATTCCAATACGGCCGGAACCGCCGCCGGCTATGTCGTGGCCGTGGCGGAGGACTTCAGCGACGAGTGGCGGCGGGAGAACGGCGGGGCGGCGCCATCCGTCCGGCTCGCGCCGCGCGCGTGGTACAACGCGCAGCACGAGACCCGCTGGCACATGATCCCGGCGCTGATCGGCACGCTGACGATGCTGCAGACCCTGCTGCTCACGGCGATGTCGGTCGCAAGAGAGCGCGAGGAGGGCACGTTCGATCAGCTGCTGGTGACGCCGCTCCGGCCGTTCGAGATCATGATCGGCAAGGCGACGCCGCCGATGCTGGTGGGGCTCGTCCAGGCGACGTTGGTGCTGCTGATCGCGCAGCTCTGGTTCGAGATTCCGTTCCTCGGCTCGTATGTCACGCTGTATATCGGGCTCACGCTGTTCGTATTGGCCTCGGTCGGGGTCGGCCTGCTGGTGTCGGCGTTCGTCGGCAGCATGCAGCAGGCCATGCTGTTCTCGTTCGTGCTGCTGATGCCGTTTATCCTGCTCTCGGGGCTCGCGACGCCGATCGAGAACATGCCGGAGATCCTGCAGCTCGGCACGCTCGCGAACCCGCTGCGGCACGCAGTGAGCATGACGGAGCGGGTCTATCTCGAAGGAGCGAGCCTTGCGCTCGTACTGCCTAATCTGTGGCCGCTGGCGGTGATCAGCGCGGTGACGTTGCCGTTGGCGGTGTGGGCGTTCAGGCGGCGCGTGGTCCTTTAAGCATCGTCCCCGACGCTGCATCGGCCGAGTGATTCCGGGGCCTATCCGCACCCTGTCGAACGACTTTACTTGCGGCGTTCATCGAAAAAGCCGAGCTGAATCAAGCATGTATCGAAAACAGGCGGGCCAGGCGGCATAGCGACTGTAGGCTTTCTTTACACAGGGCTCAACTGACCTCGTAGCCGCCGCATATCGGGACCCTAATAAAATCAGCGGCTTACTGCGTTTTCGGTGTTCTAAGCTCTTCTGGCACGTTAGTTGCGTATAAGACTCAGAACGGTCGGCCCGCAAGTGCCTCCGCTACACACTAACTACAACGCGGATCAGGAGAGGAAAGCGATGTTAACTAAGACTTTAAGGCAGCTGCCGAAAGTGCTCGGAGCACTCTCGCTGCTAGCAGCCGGAAGCGCGTTGGCGGCTCCCATCAACGTAGGCGGCGTGATTGTCGATCCGGACAATCCGCTCGATCTTACGATTAAGGGCAGCCTCCGCGAAACGGTGGTCAGCCCCCAGCAGACTCTGTAGCAGGGTTACGGCCGCGTCACCGAGCTGAACGGCGGAATTCAGACGGAGTTTTGTCCGGGATGCGAGCTCACGTTTACGTTTACGTACGAACTATCCAATCCGGATCCGGACAACTTGGTGTTCGACGGCGGGGTCGTGAACTTCTACGTTCAGCCGGCCGGCACGTTCAGCGTGCTGGATCCGAATAGCGCAAGCGTCGGAGCACTATGGTTGAGCGCCGAAGGGCATGCGAACGTGGCCGGCCAAGGCGGTCAGCCGCAGCTGCCGGGCACGCTGTTCGGGTCGATCACCGACGGATCGCTCGGCACCGGCAGCGAAGCCGGATCGGGCTCTGGTCTGCTGGACGTCGTTGGGGG
>CAZFJU010000281.1:0-4761 GCA_964518995.1 uncultured Gammaproteobacteria bacterium | reverse complement strand
ACATGCGCTCCGTCGAGCCGTCTTCGTTCGTCGTGAACGCGATCGGCCGCACCCCCTCGAGCGCCGAATCGTTCGTTGGCGGATACATCGAGAACTCGAGCTCCTCGGTCTCGGTATCGTAGACGACCAAGTTGTTCTCGCCGCCGAAGGTGCCGCCGACGACGTAGCGGCCGTCCGGAGTCACATATGTATTGTGCACCCGCGAGTCGGTCTCGATGTGGCGTACCCGCTCGAGCGTCTCGGTATCGATGACGTCGATGCCGCCGGGCGGCTGCTGCATGATGCCGACGTAGACGTAGCGCCCGTCCTTGCCGATCGAGATGTTGTTCGGCCTGCCGCTGAGGCCGATCTCCTCGATGATCTCCATCGTCGCCGTATCGACCACGTCGAGCGTGAATTTCGCCTCGCTGCTGAAATAGAGCCGGCTGCCGTCCGGCGCCGCCGCGACGCCGTGATTCACCGGCACACCAGTGATCTCGCCGACAATCTCGTTCGTCTGCGGATCGATCAGGTGGATCATGTCTGCGCGCGAATTCGTCTGCACGATGAGCGCCTTCTCGGCGAGAACGGGCTCGGCCAGCAGCAGCATGACGAACGCAGGCAGCACGCTTAAGCTACCGCGAAGTATCGGTCGATTCATCTGCCAATCCCCTCTGTCGTTGATTTTCTGTGACGCCGAAGTGAGCGGTGAGGTAAGCGACGACCACATCCGTCTCGGACGCGTCGAGCTTCGCGCCGTGGCCGATCATCGTAGCAACCATCGCCGCCCATTGCTCGCGGTTCCAGTAGCCCTTGAACGCGGCGATTCCGGCGAGGTTGTGGCACGGCATGCATGCCGACAGCACCAGCGCCCGGCCCGGCCCGTCGGGCAGCTCGATGCCGGGCTCGCGAGGCGCATCGTCGGCCTCGGCATCAACGCCGGCGTCGGCCTCGGCATCAACGCCAGCGTCGACCTCAGCGTCAACGCCAGCGTCGGGATAGGCGTCGGCCTCGGCCGCGAGCTCCGCGCCCCGCTGCGGGCCGTTCCGCGGAACGTCCGCATCGTCGACTGGCTGCGCCGCCGCCCAAGACGGCAGCACGAGTGCCGCCGCGAGCACGACGGCGAGGCGCGCGGCTCGTCCGCGGCGCGACCGAGCCGTCGCCGGCGCCCCTGGCCGGGTCGCCCCGAGCAGAGCCTTGCTGCAGACGTCGGCCCGCAAGCTCAGTCGTCCGGCAGCGCGAAAACCCAGACCGCCGCGCCGCGGTTCGGCGGGCTCGTGAGCTCCGGCACGAGCGGCGCGAAGCTGCGCGCGTGAAAGCCGCCCTCGCCGACTACGATGGCAATGTACTGCTTGCCGTCGACCGCATAGCTGATCGGGCTCGAGCTCGACACGTCGTTCAGCCGAACCTGCCACAGCACGGCGCCGTCCGCCGCATCGTGAGCGCGGAAGTAGCGATCGAACGCGCCGGCGAATACGAGATCGCCGGCCGTCGCGAGCACGCCCGACGTCTGCGGCGCGCGCTGGCGCACCGTCCATACCGGCTCGCGCGTCGTCAGATCGATCGCCTGCAGCCGGCCGTAGAGGCCGTCATCGTCGGGCAGCGGCCGGATGCCCCAATTGACGCCGGAGGATAGCCCGCCGCGGCCGCCGCCCGGCACGGGGTAGACATCCATGCAAGCCTCATTGAGCGGCACGAACAGGCGCGTCGTGCGCTCGTCGTACGCCGCCGGCAGATAGTTCTTCGCGCCGGCGCCATGCGGGCACACCATTACGATCTTGCCGGGGCCGGGATAGAGTGCACGGTCGACGGTCTTCTCGCCGGTGCGCGCATCGATCTCGGTGACGATGTTCTGCAAGCCGAGGTCGATCGCGAACACGAATTCACCCGTCTCCGCATCCACCGCCTCGTAGATGCCGATCTTGCCCGCGGTCAGCGTCAGCTTGCGCGAGCGGCCTTCCACCGGCAGCTCGATGATCTGCCGCTCGAACGCCCAGTCGAGATCCCATTGGTCGTTCGGGAAATGCTGGAAGTACCACACGAGCTCGCCGGTTGCGGGATCGATCGCCAGCGTCGAATTCGTGAACAGCGCATCGTTCGTCACACCGGGCGTGTCGCTCGGCACGAGCAGCGGACCCGTGTCATACGTATTGCCCGTGCCGAAGTACGCAAGGCCGGTGCCGGGATCGTAGCTGCCGGGCGTCCATATCGATGCGCCCGTGCGCTCCTCGTGCGGCATACCGTTCCAGCTGTCGCCGCCCGGCTCGCCCGGCCGCGGGATCGTACCGACGCGCCACAGCAGCTCGCCCGACTCGGCGTCGAGACCGACGACCTGCGGGCCGCCGCCTTTCGCGCCGACGCCGGTCGCCGTGGTGCCGATCATCACTCTGCCTTGCGCGACGACCGGCCCGCCGTTGATGCCTTCGCGCTGGCGGAAATCGCCGACCACCGTCGACCAGACCAGCTCGCCGGTGCGCGCATCGAGTGCCACCACCCGGCTATCCGACGTGCCGAGATAGATGCGCTCGCCATATAACACCAGGCCGCGTTTATGGAATGGAGCGGCACCGGCCTCGAGCGTATGCGTGTACTGCCAAAGCAGATCGCCGCTCGCGGCGTCGAGCGCCTGCACGATGTCGCCGTAGCCGACGACGAACATCGTGCCGTCGCGCACGATCGGCACGCCTTCGCTCGAGCCGGTCGGAAGCGTCCAGCTCCAGGCGACCCGCAGGTCGTCCACATTGCGGGTGTCGATCTGGGCGAGCGGGCTGAAACCGTCCGCGGAATAGTCGCGCCGCCAGCTGAGCCAATCGCCTGCGGGCGGCTCCTCGAGCGACGCGTCGTCGACCGCCGTGAGGCGATCGAGCGACGTCGGCCGCGCGACGACGGCACGCGCCGTGTAGGGCGAGAAATCCATGAAGCTGAAGCCGCCGCGCGGAATCTGCATCGCCGCGAGCGCGCGCGGATCGACCGGCAGCGGTTCGTCGCCGGCCA
The DNA here is from genome assembly GCA_964518995.1 of uncultured Gammaproteobacteria bacterium. Classification (GTDB taxonomy): domain Bacteria; phylum Pseudomonadota; class Gammaproteobacteria; order Steroidobacterales; family Rariloculaceae; genus ZC4RG20. Next base: position 1,788 of record CAZFJU010000281.1, on the reverse strand, counting down.
CGACGTCGTTCGCGAGCAGCATATACGCGACCAGATTCGCGTACGTCTCCGCGTCGAGCGACCCCGGGTTCGCGGTCGGCATCGTCGTGCGCGTGACGTTGAACAGCTCGAGCACGCTCTGGCCGCCGAACTTCGCCATGAAGGCGATGCCCTTCAGCGGCGAGCCGAGCGCGCCGTCATCGAGATTCGTGCCGTGGCATTGCACGCAGTGCTGCTCGTACGCGACGCGGCCGGACTCCACCTGGGCGTCCGTGAACGACAACGGCACGTCCTGCGCGACGGCCGTGCTCGCGGCGAGCAGCGCTGCCGCGAGCGTCATCGCCCGCCTCGTGCCGAGCGCGGCAACGCGGCCTGCCCTGCACGGAGGATGCATCGTGGCGAGCGGCGCTGCTGCGCCGCCCCTGTCCTTGCGGCCGCTCAATCCTGCGGCGCGACGTTGCGCGATTGAATCAGCCATTGACCATCCACCTTGACCAGCTCATCGACCCCGCGCCCGGCCGCGGCTACGCGCGGCGCTTCGCCTGGACCCGCGCCGCCAAATACGGTCAGCCAGTAGGAATGATGACGAGCGGTGTTCTCGTCGATGAACTCAATGTAGGAATCCGCCGTCATGTGATACATCGGCGGCGAGCTCTCGGTGCGGTTCTCCGCGAGGCCTGCCACCATCGAACGCAGCGCGTCGCGCCCCTGAGTGGCGTTGGCGCCGGCGCTGAACTCGCCATCCTCCGTGTACACGGCGGCATAGGCCTCGGCGTCGGTCGTATCGAGGGCTCGCGCATAGCGCCACATCAGCGCTTCGATCTCCGCGCGGTCCTGAGCGCGCACCGTGTCCTGCGCGAGCGCGGCGCCGGTGAACCCCGCGGCCGCGATGATTAGAGGCAACGACATCCACAGCTTTTTCATACATCCTCCCCGCCAGGTTGAGCGGATTTGTTGGTTTTCTGAGCCGGCGGATCACTATAGCGGAAAACCCGCACCGTGCACCGCTTCGCCCGCGGCGGAGCGCTACAGCCAGCGGCGCCGGCGGAAGTACCAGATCATGCCCCCGGCGATCGCGAGCATCACGGCCCAGATCAGCGGATAACCGTAGTACCAGCGAAGCTCCGGCATCGCCCACGGGCTGGTCGGATGCTGGAAATTCATGCCGTAGATGCCGACGACGAACGTGAGCGGAATGAAGATCGTCGCGATCAGCGTCAGCAGCCGCATCGTCTCGTTGGTGCGCTGGCTGATGCTCGACAAGTACACGTCGAGCAGGCTCGCCGACACATCGCGAAAGCTCTCGAGCAGCTCCATGATCTGGATACTGTGGTCGTAGCAGTCGCGCAGGTAGGGCTGAGTCCGCTCGTCGATCACGTCGGCCCCCTCGCGAATCAGCAGCCCGATGACCTCGCGATGCGGCCACAGCACGCGCCGCAGCAGCACGAGGTCGCGCCGCAGCGCATGGATGCGCGAGAGCATCACCGCGTCCGGCCGGTCCAGCAGCTCGTCCTCGAGGTCCTCGAGGCTGACGCTGAGGCGCTCGAGCAGCGGAAATGCCGCGTCGATGATCAGATCGATCAGCGCATAGAGTAGATAGTCCGCCCCGCGAGACCGGATGCGATTACCGGACGAGCGCAGACGCTTGCGCACCGGCTCGAACGGATCGACCGCAAGCGGACAGAAGCACACGATGTAATCGCTGCCGGCGAAAATGCTGAATTGCGCGGCCTCGAGCGATTCCCCGTCGTAACCCGGCAGGCTGAGAATCATGAAGATTTGGTCTTCGTCGATCTCGAGCTTCGGACG
>CAZFJU010000280.1:0-4825 GCA_964518995.1 uncultured Gammaproteobacteria bacterium | reverse complement strand
CGTGAAGATCGATAACCTCGTGCAGATCGCCCACAACGTCAGGGTCGGCGCGCACACGGCGATGGCCGCACGCACGGGCATCGCCGGCAGCACGATAATCGGCAAGCGGTGTATGATCGGCGGCGGCGCCGGGATCATCGGGCATCTAACGGTGTGCGATGACGTGATCCTCCAAGTGAGAACGCTGGTCGCACAATCGATCGACGAGCCCGGCATGTACGGCGGAACCCTGACCGCGGACGATGCCGCGCGCTGGCGCCGCAACGCAACCCGCTTCCGGCAGCTCGATGAGCTCGCGAAACGCGTGCGCGCGCTCGAGCGAAAGACATGAGATGACTGAACCGAAACTCGATATCGCGGCCATCGCCGAGCGATTGCCGCATCGCTATCCGTTCCTGCTCGTCGACCGCGTGCTCGAGATCTCGCTGCCCAGCGTTCTCGTTGCGGTCAAGAACGTCACGATCAACGAGCCGTATTTCGTAGGGCACTTCCCGGGTCTGCCTGTGATGCCGGGCGTGCTGATCATCGAGGCGCTCGCGCAGGCCGGCGGACTGCTCGTATTCGAGCTGATCGGCACGGAGCGGCATGGAGCGGTGCTCTATCTCGCGGCCGTCGAAAAGGCCCGCTTCAAGAGCCCCGTGCGTCCGGGCGATCAGCTGATCTTGCACGTCGAGCTCACTGCGAGCCGGACCAGCTTGTGGCGCTTCGCGTGTCGAGCCGAGGTCGACGGCAAGATTGCCGCGCAAGCCGAGATCACCATGGTCGCCGGGAAGCGCTCTTGATCGATCAGCGCGCGGTCGTATCGGCGCAGGCCGAGGTTCACGCCGAGGCGTACGTCGGCCCTTATGCGATCGTCGGCGACGATGTCGTCATCGGCCGCGGCACGCGCATCGAAGCGCATGCCGTCGTGAAGGGCCCGACGACGATCGGCGAGGACAACCGCATCTTTCAGTTCGCGTCGATCGGCGACGATCCGCAGGATAAGAAATACGCCGGCGAGCCGACGCGGCTCGCGATCGGCAACCGGAACACGATCCGCGAATACGTGACGATCAATCGCGGCACGACGCAGGATCTCGGCGAGACCCGCATCGGCGACGACAACTGGATCATGGCGTATGTGCACATCGCGCATGACTGCGTGATCGGCAATGAGACGATCTTCGCGAACGCAGCGACGCTCGCGGGCCATGTGCGGATCGACGACTACGCCATCCTCGGCGGATTCTCCGGTATCCATCAATTCTGCCGCATCGGCGCGCATTCGTTTCTCGCCGCGCACAGCTTCGCGTCGAAGGATGTGCCGGCGTTCGTCACGGCGGCGGGGCGGCCCGCGGAGCCGCGCGGCATCAACGCGGAGGGCTTGAAGCGGCGGGGCTTCACGCCGGCGCAGATCCGCAACATTCGCGAGGCATACAAGCTCGTGTACCGACAAGGGCGCAAGCTCGAGGATGCGATCGCGGAGATCGAGCAGAACGTCTCCACGCAGCCCGAGCTTCTGCCGCTGCTCGAAACGCTGCGCGACAGCCGCCGCGGCGTCGCTCGCTGATCCGTCGACCGGCTGGCCCGTCGAGTCGTGATCGTGCGGAATTCCTCCTCTCGCGGCGACCGGCCCTTGCGGGTCGCGCTCGTCGCCGGTGAGAAGTCGGGCGATCTGCTCGGTGCGGGCCTGATGGACGCGCTGCGGGAGCAGGCGCCGAATGCCGAGTTCTTCGGGGTGGCCGGCGAGCAAATGGCGGCGGCCGGTTGTGCGGCCTGGTACCGGGCCGAGGAGCTCTCGGTGATGGGGCTCGCGGAGGTCCTGCATCATCTGCCGCGGCTGCTGAAACTCCGCCGCGACCTCATTCGCCGGCTGAAGGCCCATCGGCCGGACGTTTTCATCGGCATCGATTCGCCCGACTTCAACATCAGCGCACTCGCCGCGCTGCGTGCGGTGGGCGTGCCGACCGTGCAATACGTGAGCCCGCAGATTTGGGCGTGGCGGCAGTCGCGCGTACGTACCGTCCGCGCCGCGGCAGACCTCGTGTTGTGTGTGCTGCCGTTCGAGACCGGCTTCTATGGCGAGCACGGAGTGAACGCGCGCTTCGTCGGTCATCCGCTCGCCGATGCGATTCCCGCCCACGTGGATCGCGAGGCGGCGAAAGCCGCGCTCGAGCTCGACGGGGAGGGCTCGGTGCTCGCGTTGCTGCCGGGGAGTCGGCGCGGCGAGGTCTCGAAGCTGGCCGAGCCGTTCCTCGGTGCGGCGGCATGGGTCCAGGACCGGGTGCCGGGCACTCGCGTGGTGGTTGCGCTCGCGAACGACGAGATGCGCCGCGTGTTCGACGAGGCGGTCCGCGGCATGCGTCTCGAGCCGCCGCCCTTGTGCATCACCGGTCGCGCCCGCGAAGTCATGTCGGCCGCCGATGCCGTGCTGACCGCATCGGGCACGGCCAGCCTCGAGGCGCTGCTGCTCAAGCGCCCGATGGTGGTCGCCTACAAGGTCTCGCCGCTGACCTATCGCATCGTGCGCCGGCTCGGTGTGGAGCGGCTGTCGCATTTCTCGTTGCCGAACCTGCTTGCGGGACGCGGGCTGGTCCCGGAGTTCGTGCAGCAGAGCGTCCGGCCGGACTCGATGGGCGCCGCCCTGCTCGGTTGCTTGACGGGCGAGGGGCTCGACGCAGATTGGTATCATGAGTTCGATTCCATCCATGCGTCGCTGCGCCGCGATGCGAATGTGACGGCGGCCGCGGCAGTCATCGAGCTGCTCGAATCGGGGGGGCAGGCAGTCGAACGATGAAGGGACGTACGCGCGGTCTGCCGTTCGTCAGTGCCGAAGCCACCATTGCCGGCGTCGACGAGGCGGGGCGCGGGCCGCTGGCGGGTCCGGTCGTGGCCGCCGCCGTAGTGCTCGACCGTCGCCGCCGAATCCGTGGGCTCAAGGATTCGAAAAAGCTGGCTCCGGAAGAGCGCACGCGCCTCGCCGCCGAGATCCGCCGTAAGGCGGCCGCGTTCGCACTCGGCTACGCGAGCCCGGCGGAGATCGACGAGCTGAACATCCTGCAGGCGACACTGCGCGCGATGGAGCGCGCGGTGCTGGCGCTGAAGCTCGCTCCGGATCTGGTGCGCGTCGACGGTAATCAGCTGCCGAGGTTCGAGGGTCATGCGCGCGCGTTCCTGCTCGAGCCGGTGATCGGCGGCGACGACCGGGTCGCGGCGATCAGTGCCGCGTCGATTTTGGCCAAGGTTTGCCGCGACCGGCTCATGCGCCGTTGGCATCGCCGCTATCCGCTCTACGGCTTCGATCGCCACAAGGGCTATGCGACCGTGCAGCACCTGGAGGCGCTCGGCCGGCACGGCCCATGCCCCATCCATCGCCGGAGCTTCGCGCCGTGCGCGGGAAAATTGGGGTCAGTGGGAAAATTGGGGTCAGAGCCCATTTTCGCCCGCGTCGACTCGGCAGCCACGTCGCCATCGAAAATGGGCTCTGACCCCAATTTTTCCCCCAATTTTTCCTCCAATTTCCCCTTCGAGTCCGTCGATGAGTAGCGCGACGACCTTCGTGCACCTGCGCGTGCATACGGAGTACTCGCTCGTCGACAGCGTCGTGCGCGTGGGCCCGCTGGTCGATGCGATCGAGCGGCTCGGCATGCCGGCGGTTGCCGTGACGGACCTCGGCAGCGTGTCGGCGATGGTCAAGTTCTATAAGGCCGCGGTCGCGCGCGGCATCAAGCCCGTCATCGGCGCCGATGTGTTCACGGCGTCCAGCCGCGACGCGGCGGACGTCCATCCCATGACCTTGCTGTGCATGAATGTCGACGGCTTCAAGAATCTGAGCCGGCTGTTGACCGCAGGCTATGCCGAGGCGCCGTCGTCGGGACGCGCGCTGCTGCGCGACGAGTGGCTGACGCCGCCAGCGCTCGCAGGGCTGATCGCCCTCTCCGGTGCGCAGCGCGGTGCGCTCGGCAAGGCGCTCGCCGCCGGCGCGGACGATACCGCGCAGGCCGTGCTCGACAGCTGGCGCGCGCGCATGCCGGGCCGGTTCTATATCGAGTGTCAGCGGCTCGGCCACCCAGGCGAGATCGAGTATCTCGAGCGCGCGGTCGCGTTCGCTGCGGCGCAAGCCGTGCCGCTCGTCGCGACCAACGAAGTGTGCTTCGTCGAGGCCGCCGATTTCGATGCGCACGAGGTGCGGATCTGCATCGCGCAGGGACGCGGGCTCGACGATTCGTCGCGTCCGCGCGAATACACGCAGGAGCAGTATCTGAAGAGCGCCGCGGCGATGCACGAGCTGTTCGCCGATTTGCCCGAGGCGCTCGATAACACCGTCGAGATCGCGAAGCGCTGCAATCTCGAGGTCCGGATGGATGAAATCTTCCTGCCCGCGTTCACGACGCCGGACGGGACGAGCACCGCCGATCACCTGCGCCAGGTGGCCGCGCGCGGGCTCGCCGCGCGGCTCGACGCCGCGCAGCGCGCCGATCAGGATGGCGAATACGCACAACGGCTCGAGCGCGAGCTCGACGTCATTTGCCGCATGGGCTTCGAAGGCTACTTCCTGATCGTCGCCGACTTCATAGGCTGGGCGCGGCAAAACGACATCCCGGTCGGGCCTGGCCGCGGCTCCGGCGCGGGCTCGCTGGTCGCCTACGTGCTCGGCATCACCGACCTCGATCCGATCGAGCACGACCTGCTCTTCGAGCGCTTCTTGAATCCCGAGCGCGTATCGATGCCGGATTTCGACATCGACTTCTGCATCGAGGGCCGCGATCGCGTGATCGGCTATGTGGCCGCGCGCTACGGCCGCGAGCGCGTCTCGCAGATCATCACCTACGGCACGATGGCGGCG
>CAZFJU010000279.1:0-4850 GCA_964518995.1 uncultured Gammaproteobacteria bacterium | reverse complement strand
CGGCTCGAATGGCAACTGCGAGGTCGACGTCGCGAGTGAAGCGGGGCTCGGTCCAGACAGAAACAGCGAGGCCACCGAGCACCGCCGCTCTGGCATGTTGATCATTGAGGTGCGAAAGAATCTGCTCGAGCGCTTCGAAAAGCAGCATCAGCGCGGATCGGCAGCTTTGCCGAGCCCTTCAGCGTCACCGAATGGCGCACCGGGCCGGGTACGCAACCAAAGGGCCAGGCGGCGTTTGATTTCTTCCTCGCTCGCGCTCTGATACTGTCGACGCAGCTGCGCCCGTTTCATAGCGATCCCGCTCTCGTACAGCGCAAGCGCCGTACGAAGCCTTTGAGAAAGTACTGCGCGCGTTTCGGCCGAGGGTCGTTGGGCGGTGGTGGCGTTCATCGCCGGCATATTGTACGACGTTAGAGAGCCGCGGTTGCGCCGGCTTGGAAAGCGCGATAACAATCGCGATCTATCCGCAAGACATCTGTCATCTTCCCTCGCTACCGCACTCGCCGTGCACGATTGTGCCCTGCCCTGCGCCGCCATGAATTCGTGCATCGACTCCGAGATCGAATCCCCCTTGACCGCGGCGGAACTCATGCAAGCCGACGACAAGCTCGGCGCCGCCATCTCGGCGTCCGTCGGCTCGAGCTTTTCGGGTCGGCAGTCCCCGGCCGCTATCGCTACTCCGGCGTCGCATGTAGAGCAGGAAGCGGCGTGCAAGAGCGCTCGTATGTCGCGCTGCTGGAATCGAGAACCGCACTTTGGGGTTGGAAAGCCCAAGCACGGGTCAGCAAATCATCAAGGGGTTGAATGATCCGATCCCCGACGTACTCGGTCAACAGTGATTCGACTACAGCCGAGAGGTTCGGAGTGAGTTGGCGAGCTTGCGCGACGAGTTCCTCGTTCAACGTCAGTTGACGGGCCGCTTTCGCGCTGTGGAGTCGTATGTCGGCATGTCGATACCTCCGCAGCCGTTCGCGATGTGCGCGGACCTCTTCCCGAGAACTGCTAGGTCGAGACGACACGGACGAGCTCCGCTGAGATGGTCACATGTAACGTATCAAGTGACCGCAGACTCGAGCAAAGCTATCGTCACTCGTTCGCTTCGCGATCAGCCCCATTCAGGAAGCGTTCGACGATAGCCAGAAATGCGTCGGGGCTCTCCTCGCTCGGGTAGTGACCGAGGCCCGGCATGGTTTCGATCTCGACCCTTGGCAGCGTATTGCGCAGCGCGGCCTGCGTCTCCGGCGAGACGATCGTGCTGGCGCCGCCGAGGATATAGATCGTCGGCGCCTGAATTTCGCGTACGAAGCGCCAGAGATCGGTCGGCACGAAGCCGTCGTTGATCCGCGGATCGCGTTTGAGGATTGTCCGTCCATCCTCCTGGCGCACCTCGGCGCCGTACTGAGCGTACGCGCGCAGCACGTCGGGCCGTGTGCGTGGACTGCCTCGCTGCAATTGCTCGAAAAGCGCCTCTTGTGACTCCCAACCCTCCTCCTCACGTCGAATGCGCTCGGCGAGGTTGCTCGCGATCGATCGGGGTCGCTCGGGCCCGACGTCCTCGACGATCAGAGCACTGACGAGGTCCGGGTGCTTCCCCGCGAAGACCTGCGCAACACGGCCGCCCGTCGAGTTTCCCCACAGCACGATGTCGTCGAGGCCGAGATTGGCGACCATGGCTTCGATGTCCGCGACGTAATCTTCGACGAGATAGTTGCGGTTGGCGTCCCAGCCAGAATCGCCGTGGCCGCGCATATCGACAGCCAGCACATGGAAGTCGTCGGCGAGACGCGGCGCAACGTGGTCGAACGTGTGGGCAACACGGCCGATGCCGTGCAGCAGAATCAGCGGCTGGCGGCCTTCAGTGCCCCAATCGAGATAGTGGATGCGCACGCCGTCGGCGCCTTCGACGAAACGATCCACCGGTTGCGCCGACAATGTTCCCGCGGGCAGCGCGAACGCGACGAGCCGTTCGTCCGCGACGGCCGCCACGTACTGCTTGCCGTCGCGGCCAAGATACGTCATCGGGTTCGCGTTCACGTTCCCGTCGAGCGTCGCCTCCCATAGTTGCCGACCCGTGCTCGAGTCGAACGCGCGGAAGCGGCGATCGCTCGTGCCGCCGACGAACACGAGGCCTCCGGCCGTCACGCTCGGGCCCGCGCTGCCCATGCTGCCCGTGAGCTGCTTCTCGGGCGGCAGCTGCTCGGAGATGCCGAGCGTCGTCTCCCACGCCACCTCACCCGAGCCCGCGTCGATCGCGAGGAGCCGCGACCACGGCGGCCGATAGCACGGCAGCGAGCCGACCCGCTCGCCGGCCTCGTTCACGACGGGCGCGCTGAACGTGAAGTAAGGGCCCGGGCCGTCGACGCTGCCGCGATCGTACGGAATCGTCGAGCCTTGCGTGCCGTTGCCGTAATTGCCGCCCGGGCGCTTGCGCTCGATCCAGCCGACGAGCGAGGAATCGTTCGCGTGCATGAACAGCAGCCCGCGCGTGGGATCGGCGGCCACGCCGCCCCAGTTGACGCCGCCGAGCGCGCCCGGCAGTTGCAGCGTGCTGCGCGGCGGCGCCCCTTCTTCGTGATACTCGAACGGTGTGTAGGGCCCCATGTTCACGAAGCCGCCGCTGCGCTCCCAGAGCGCGTCGCACGCTGCCGCGTGCTCCGGTGTCGTGTCTTCCGCGCGCACCCTATCCCGCTCGCGATCGAACGCGACGCGCGCCACGGGCGCGGCCGGCTTCACGGGGAACGGCTGCGTCGGCGAGTACCACTCGTCCGGCACGCTGCCTGCCGGCACGGGCCGCTCCTCCACGCCGAACACCGGCTCGCCCGTGGTGCGATCGAGGATGAACACATAGGCCGTCTTGCCGACGGACGCGAGCGCGGGCACCGTGCGACCTTCGCGCTCGATGTCGACGAGCACGGGCGGATTCGGCAAATCGAAATCCCACAGATCGTGGTGCACCGTCTGGAAGTGCCACCGATAGCGCCCCGTGGCCGCATCGACGGCCACGATCGAGTTGCTGAACAGATTGTCGCCGGGCCGATCGCCGCCCCAGTAATTGCCGGCCGCGCTCGACACCGGCATGTAAAGCAGCCCGCGCGAGGCGTCGAGCGTCATGTAATAGGCCCAGACGTTCGCGCCGGAGCGGTTACGCCAGCCGTGGTCGAGCCAGGTGTCGTGACCCGTCTCGCCCGGCAGCGGCACGGTGTGAAACGTCCAGACGAGCTCGCCGGTGCGAATGTCGTACGCGCGCGTGTCGCCGGCGAGCCCTTGATTGAGCTCTCCGGTTCGGGCCCCGAGGATCGCGAGATTCCCGTGGACGAGCGGCACGCCTCGCCAAGGCACGACCACCTGCGCGACGCCGTCGCGGCCGAAGCCGTGGGCCGGCGCGCCGGTGGCCGCGTCGAGCGCGATGAGCGTCGGCCCCGCCATCACGAGAATGCGCGCGCCCACGTCGCCGTCGCCCGGCCAATAGGCGACGCCGCGCGCTTCGGTGCCTGCCGTCGTCGGTAACGCGGTGCGCCAGATTTCTTCGCCGGTGGCGCCGTCGAGCGCGAGCACCTCGTGGCCCCGCGCCGGCAGATACATGACACCGTCGACGACGATCGGCGTCGCTTGCGGATTGCTCGACGGACCCGGCGCTTCGTCGCCGTCGCCGGCCGCGCGCGCGACCGGCACGGACCAGGCCTGCACGAGCCGATCGACGTTGTCCCGCGTGATCTGCTCGAGCGGCGAATAGCGCGTGCCCGCGAGGTCGCGGCTGTACATCGGCCAGTCGCCCGGGGCAGCAACGGGTTGAGCGGTGGCGATCGCCGGTAAGGCAAAAGCTGCGAGCAGCGAGCACGTCGAGACGAAGCGTTGCACGCCGCGCGATGCGCGCGGGTAGAGCGGCATTCGGTGTCCCCCCTTACGAGTCGTTGGTTCTGATCAGCGCGGCAGCGAAACGTACACGCGATCGATGAAGTTCGCGGGCATGCCGTAGCGCTCGTCCCACTCGGCCGTAGGCTGTGCCGCGAGCACCTGCTCGAGCGTCGCGCCGATCGCTTTCAGCTCCGCCACCCGGTCGCGCACGGCCGCGAGCATCTCGGTGAACCGCGCAAGATCGGCGTACGTGGCAATCGGCCCGTGCCCGGGAATCACGACCGCGTCTTCGTTCAGCTCGGCCAATACGGCCCGGCAAAACGCGATCAAACCGTCGATGCTGCCGCCGTTGTCCACGTCGACGAATGGATAGCCTTGCGGCAGGAAAAGGTCGCCCATGTGCACGGCATTGCGGTCCCGAAAAAATACGGCGGCATCCCCGGCGGTGTGACCGGGCCCGACGTGCAGCAGATCGATGAGCTGGTCATTGAAGTGCAGCTGCATGCGGTCGTCAAACGTCGCAATCGGCAGCGCGGCGGGCGGATAGGCGGGCTGAGGGAACGCCGGGCGCGACATCGGATCGATGACGTTGTCGATCGTCATGCGCCGCCGCGACTCGGTTTGCGCGATGAACCAGACGCCTTCCGGACCCAGGCGCTGATTGCCGTCGGCGTGGTCGTAGTGCCAGTGCGTGTTGATCGCGAAATCGATGTCGCCGCCGCCGAGCTCGCGGATCGCATCCCGGATTTTCGGCGCGAGCTCCGGGAACTGCGTATCGACGATCAGAACACCCTGCTCGCCGAACGACACGGCGATGTTGCCGCCGGCACCGAACAGCACGTAGAGATCGTCGGCGACACGTTCTGCGCGAATCTCCACCGCCGCGAGCCGCTCGGGCCCGGGATTCTGTGCGAGAACGAGCGCGGGCAGCGACGCGGCTGCGGCAATCGCGTAAACCGAGGCCTTGATCATGTCGCGAACGCTCCCCCTAACGC
>CAZFJU010000278.1:0-4883 GCA_964518995.1 uncultured Gammaproteobacteria bacterium | reverse complement strand
ATGCCTCTCTGCGAGTCGCTCGCTGCCAGCTCTCGGGTCGCTGGACGACGGGCATGGCGTCCTCGTGCGCTCCGGCCCGGTTCATCTCCTCACGGATGATCTGCTCGACTTTGTGCAGCACACGGCGGCCCAACGGCAGCCACGTATAAAGCCCAGTGGCGAGGCGGCGGACGAGGCCGGCGCGCAGCATCAGCTGATGGCTGATCACCTCGGCGTCCGCCGGGACTTCTTTCAGGGTGTTGATTGGTAGCTGGCTAAGGTACATTGGGTTTGCGGGCAGCTCGTGTGGAGGGTGAAGAACGCCGAATTGTAGCGGCGCGGCCGTTCCCAGAGCCAGTTCCGGGGCCGGTTCAGGCCGATACGAAACAGGTACACGAGTGGAAAGCGAACAGGCGAGCTCCCCTCGCAAAGGGATCTATCTGCTGCCCAATTTGTTGACGACCGGCGGGCTCTTTGCCGGCTTCTACTCCATTGTTGCGGCGATCGACGGCAATTTCACCGCCGCCGCGTGGTCGATCTTCGTCGCGATGTTCCTCGATGGTCTCGATGGGCGCGTTGCGCGGATGACGAGCACGTCGAGCGACTTCGGCAAGGAGTACGACAGCCTCGCCGACATGGTGTCCTTCGGCGTTGCGCCGGCGATCGTCACCTACCAGTGGGGTGTCGAGCGCTTGTCGGAATTCGGCGCGGTCTGGGGCCGGCTCGGCTGGCTTGCGGCGTTTCTCTATGCCGCCGCGGCGGCATTCCGCCTCGCGCGCTTCAATACCAATACCGCGATGCAGGATCGGCGCTACTTTCAAGGGCTCGCGAGCCCTGCGGCCGCCGCCGGAGTCGCGTCGATGGTCTGGCTCAGCACGTCTTACGGTATCGATGGGCTCATCGCGCTGGTCGCAGGCATCACCATCACGGCAACTGCCGGATTGCTGATGATGTCGCGCTTCAGTTATCTGAGCTTCAAGGATATCGGTCCGGGGCAACGCGTCCGCTTCGGCAAGCTGCTGCTGATTCCGCTCGTCATCATCGTGATCGCCATCGAGCCGGAGCTGGTCGTCTTCTTGCTGTTCGTCGTGTACGCGGCGTCGGGGCCCGTCATGTGGCTGCTGCGCCGGCGGCGCGTGCGATCGGAGCCGGAGAGCGTGCGCGAATGAACGCCAGGTCGAGCGGGTATCTCGCCGAGCTCGGCATTCCCGTCTACGTGCGGCGTCGCCCGAGCCCGGTGCCCGGCGGCGTGCCGGAGCCGCTGTCGGTCGGCGCCACGCCGTTCGCGGACGCTGCGGCCGAGCCCGTCGAGCGCAGCGGCGTCAAGCCGCAGGCCGCGCTCGCGGCGTCCACGCTGTCCGGCGGGGACGCATGGCCCGCGCTCGAGGCGGAGGTGCGCGACTGCACCCGCTGTGCACTGCACTGCAGTCGCACGCAAACCGTCTTCGGAGTGGGCGACCGCAGCGCGTCCCTGCTGATCGTCGGCGAGGCCCCCGGGCAGGAAGAGGATCGACGCGGAGAGCCGTTCGTTGGCCCGGCGGGGCAACTGCTGGATGCGATGCTGCGCGCGATCGGGTGGTCGCGAGAGCGGGTCTTTATCGCGAATATTCTGAAGTGCCGCCCACCCGGCAATCGCGACCCGCGGCCGGAGGAGGCCGAGGCATGCTCGAGCTTTTTGGACCGCCAGATTGCGCTGATCGAGCCGCGCGCCATGCTCGCCGTTGGGCGCATCTCAGCGCAGCGCCTGCTCGCGAGCGACCAGCCCGTTGGTAAGCTACGCGGCGTCGTGCATCGTTATGGGCCGTCTGCAACGCCGTTGGTCGTCACCTACCATCCGGCGTATCTGTTGCGCACGCCGGCTGCGAAGGCCAAGAGCTGGCAGGACCTTTGCATGATTCTACCGTTCCTGGCATCGTCCACGTAACCTGCAGCAGGCTCCGATGAGCGCGGCTATTCGACCTCACGTGCGAGTTCGCATGATGCAACCCTTGGACCTCAAGGCGATTGCCGAGGTCGAGCGTGCGGCCTATGACTATCCATGGAGCCTTGGCATTTTTCGCGACTGCCTGCTGGCGGGGTACTACTGCATCGTGCTCGAGATCGACAGGGTCGTCTCCGGCTACAGCATCATGTCGTTCGCAGCGGCCGAAGCGCACTTGCTGAATATCTGTGTCCATCCGCGCGTCCAGAGCCACGGGCACGGGCGTCGGCTGCTGAGCACCGTGCTCGCGAAGGCGCAGGATGCCGCCGTCGACACGATCATGCTCGAGGTCAGGCCGTCCAACCAGCATGCGCTTGCGCTGTACCGCTCGGTGGGCTTCGAAGAGATCGGCATTCGGCCCGCGTACTACCAGGCCCGCTGGGGGCGAGAGGATGCCGTGGTGCTCGCCGCGAAGCTCAAGGCGACTCCGCCCGGCAGCGCCGGCGCGGCCGCAGATTCTTAGCTAAACCATAGACTAAGCGCCCCGCGCATCCGTTAAGATACGCGGCCGCGGCGTGCCCGGGCGGCCGTGTGTGCAGCGGCAGCCGGGCGTCCCACGCCGCTTCTCGTCACCTACATTGCATCCGCGCGTTCGAGCGACGCGCACAGGACCGAACCATGGCTCATTCGCTACGACACGAAATCGAAAGGCGCAGGACTTTCGCCATTATCTCCCATCCGGATGCGGGCAAGACGACCTTGACCGAGAAGTTCCTGCTGTTCGGCGGGGCAATTCAGATGGCCGGCGCCGTGAAGGGCAGGAAGGCGCGCCGGCACGCGACGTCGGATTGGATGCAGCTCGAGCAGGAGCGGGGGATCTCGGTGACGTCGTCCGTCATGCAGTTTCCCTACGGCGGCCGTATCGTGAATCTGCTGGACACGCCCGGCCACGAGGATTTCTCCGAGGATACCTATCGTACGCTGACGGCGGTCGACAGCGCATTGATGGTCATCGATGCGGCGAAGGGTGTCGAAGCGCGCACGATTAAGCTGATGGAAGTATGCCGGCTGCGTACGACGCCGATCATGAGCTTCATCAACAAGTTCGACCGCGACGGGCGCGAGCCGCTCGAGCTGCTCGACGAGATCGAGACCGTGCTCAAAATCGAGTGCGCGCCGGTAACCTGGCCGATCGGCATGGGCCGCGGCTTCCGAGGTCTCTACCATCTGCTCGAGGACCGGCTTTATCTTTATCAGACGCGCGACGGCAGCCGTCTGCCGCAGACGGTGCAGATCGACGGTATCCGCTCGGAAGAAGCGCGGGCGCGGCTCGGCGCCGACGCGGACGCGCTTGCCGAGGAGATCGAGCTGATTCAGGGCGCAAGCACCGAATTCGACCTTGCGCGCTATCTCGCCGGCGAGCAGACCCCGGTGTTCTGCGGCGCGGCCATCCATAACATCGGCGTCAAGGAGCTGCTGGATGCATTCGCTGCGCATGCGCCCGGGCCATTGCCGCGCGAGACGGAGGCGCGCGTGGTCGAGCCGCACGAGCCGGCGCTGTCGGGGTTCGTATTCAAGATCCAGGCGAACATGGATCCATCACACCGCGATCGCATCGCATTCATGCGCATCTGCTCGGGCAAGTACACGCCCGGCATGAAGCTCCATCACGTCCGCTTGGGCCGCGAAGTGCGGGTCGCAGACGCGATTACTTTCATGGCGGCGGATCGCCAGCATGTCGAGGAAGCCTATGCCGGTGACATCATCGGTCTGCACAACCACGGCACGATCAATATCGGCGACAGTTTCAGCGAGGGGGAGGACATCACCTTCACCGGCGTTCCGAACTTCGCGCCCGAGCTGTTTCGACGCGCGACGCTCAAGGATCCGATGAAGCTCAAAGCGCTGCACAAAGGCCTCGCGCAGCTATGCGAGGAGGGCGCGACCCAGCTGTTCAAGCCGCTGCAGAGCAACGATCTGATTCTCGGGGCCGTCGGTCCGCTGCAGTTCGACGTCGCGTCCTTTCGCCTCAGGGATGAATATCGGGTCGAGTGCGTATTCGAAGGCGTGAATGTCCAGACCGCCCGCTGGGTGCATGCCGACGACCCGAAGAAGCTTGCCGAGTTCAAAGATCGGCTCGCTAACTATCTTGCCGAAGACTACGCGGGCGAGCTGGTTTATCTCGCGCCGTCGACAGTCAATCTGAACCTCACGCGCGAGCGATGGCCGGACATCGAGTTTCGCGAGACGCGCGAGCATCGCGTGTAATGGCGTCGGGCCGAAACGCGCCCGCCGTAACCGGTTCGGCGTCTATGGCGCGGCCCCGTGGAGCTCGGCTCAGTCGGTGATATTCAGCGCCGCGCGAATCGCGGCGACCTCTTCATCGGTGAGCGTACGCATCAGCTTGCCGATGTACTGCCGCTGCCGCCGCTTTGCGCCCTGGGTCGTCATCGAGCGCGCATCGGCGATGGCTTCCCGCAGTCGTTCCGGCAACTCCAATCCGTCCACGAGCGCAGGTCTCGCCGCGGCCAGCCGCTCGCCGAGCTTCTGCAGGTCCGCGCTGGCTTTTTTTCGAGCCGTTCGGCTCGGCGGGCCGGTGTCGGCGTCCGGGGGCTCCGGCACGAACACGCCCTTGACGTAATAGCCTCTGCGAGATGGTTTCGACATGCGGGGTGGTGACGATTAGGATGGCGGCAGCGGCACGATAGCCGAATCCGGGGGGAGAATGAACCGTGCATCACTTCGAGCGGCGCAAATGGCGCCGACGGCCGATCAACGCCGCGCTGCGCGCCGCGCAACGCTGGTTGCAGCCTTCCTCGCCGGCATGTCATTGAACGTGCCAGCCGGCGCCCAATCCGGCGACGAAGGATGGGCGACCTACCGCCATCCGACCGGAGCCTATATCGAGCATCCGCAAGACTGGCGTCTGCAGGCCACGCAGATGGGCATCGCACTGGTACCGCCGGATTTCGATCCGAACGCC
>CAZFJU010000277.1:1535-4912 GCA_964518995.1 uncultured Gammaproteobacteria bacterium | reverse complement strand
GGGCACCAGCCCCAGCTTAAGGTTGTTCTTGTTCACATCTGTCTCCCCAGATCGGTATGCCGATACTCGCGCCGCTGCGCGGCGGCTTCAAGCCCTTTGATGTGCATCGCTGCTATCCTCGCTAATGGACTTTCTGCCGAACAGCCCCAATCAGTCGACAGACCTATGACGACCAACGCTGCAAACACGTTCTGGCGCCCGGGTGTCACCCTCGGGGACCTTCGCGGCCTCCTGCTGAATACGTTGGCCGAGCACGTCGGCATCGAGGTTACCGAGATCGGCGCGGACCATATGACCGCCACGATGCCGGTCGATCACCGCACGTGCCAGCCGATGCGCATGCTGCACGGCGGCGCCTCGGTCGTGCTGGCCGAAACGCTCGGCAGTGTCGCGGCGAACGCCGCGAATCACGACCCGGCGCGGCAGTTCGTCGGCCAGGAGATCAACGCGAATCACTTGCGGCCGGTGCCCGAGGGGTCGATCGTGACCGGCACGACGAGGCCGCTGCATATCGGGCTGTCGAGCCAGGTGTGGAGCATCGAGATTCGCAACGAGCGCGGTCAGCTGGTCTGCGTGTCGCGGCTCACATTGGCCGCGGTCTCCGCGCCGCGCAATGCCGACGCATGACAAGCTCGTGCCGCTTCGGTTGCGGAGCGGCACGCTTAAGGGCTAGCCTGAGGAAGCGCCCCTCTATCGGCTCCGGATCATGAATATCAGCGCGTACCGCCAGCCTCGATGGATCGCGGCCGCAGCGGTCGTCGTGGCTTTGGCCGCGGCCCTGCTCGTCGGGCTTGATTGGCGCGGCAGCTCCGATGAGGCGCGCGGAGCGGAAGGCGCCGACGCGGTCGGCGTCTCGCCGTTCGAGCTCCTCGCCGCATCGGTCGACGAGGATTTTCCGCAGCCGCCTTCGCCCTGGCCGTTCGACTTCCCGGCCGATCATGCCGCACACGATGAGTTCCGCACCGAGTGGTGGTATCTGAGCGGCACGCTGCGCGGCGGCAGCGACTCGCGGAGGCTGGGTGTGCAGTGGCTGCTGATGCGCGTCGGGCTCCGTGGGCAGCAGGACGGCAGCACGGCCGCCGCGGCCGAGCCTCCAGAGCACGACCCAGCGGACGATTCAGCGGACGACCCAGCGCACAACCCGAGCCCCACGTCCGCGTGGCGCACGTCGCAAATTTATGCCGGGCTGTTTTCCATCTCGGCGCCGACGGGCCCCGGGCTGCGCACGGACGGGAAGCTGAGCCGCGGTGCGGTCGCGCTCGCGGGCGCGGAGGCGCCGCCCGTGCGCGTCTGGATCGAGAATTGGCAGCTCGCCGAGCGCGCCGAAGGTGACGACCCGGCCGGCTGGGCACTGCACCTCGATGCCGACGACGTCGCGCTCGACCTCGCTCTTCGCGCCGCGAAGCCGCCGGTCACGGCCGGCGACTTGGCGGGGCCGGGCGGCACGCAGGCCGTGCCGTTCCAGTTCTATACGCAGCCGCGGCTCGAGGCGCAGGGCACGCTCGTCGCGGACGGGCAGCGAATCACGGTCGACGGCGTGTTATCGTTCGAGCACGCATGGGGCGAGCTGCCGCTGCCGGGCGGCCCGGTCGGCAACGACCGCTTCTCGTTGCACCTCGACGATGGCAGCGAGCTGATCCTGCTGCACACCCACCGGCGACGCGCCGGCGGCACGAGCACCGCGTCGACGACGGGGCTCTTGATCGACCCGCGCGGTGCGGCCGTGCCGCTCGCCGGCGACGACGTCAGCCTCGAGCCCACCGCGCACTGGTCCAGCCCCCGCACCGGCACCCGGTATCCGACACAGTGGCGTCTGCGGCTGCCCAGCCGAAGCATCGACCTGACGCTGACATCGCCCGAAGCCGATCAGGAAGGCGAAGCCTGGCTGTCGTTCTGGGCCGGGCCGGTGCAGGTCGAGGGGACCGCGACCGGCGCGGGTTTCGTGCAACTTTACGGTTACGGCGAATCATGACTACGCAGATCAAGGGCCTGCAAGCGCTCACGGCCGTTACGGCACTGCTGCTCCTCGCGGGCTGCTCCGGCTCGAATGACGGCGCCGTCGCGAAGGCCGAGCCGGGCCCGATTCCGCCCGCCGCGCAGCGGCCCGGCGACCCCGAGATCGGCCGCGACGTGATCGTCAGCGGCAGCTACATGACCTGCGGCATGCCGTACTCCGCGTGGCGCCGGGTCAGCGGCGCGCCGGGGATTGCGCCCGGCGCCGGCGAGTCGGCGCAACGCACCGATGCTTTGCCTTACTACATGAGCGTGTCCGAGGACGAGCGCGGCGTCGAGATCACCAACGCCAACTGCCTGCTGTGCCACGGGGCGCTGTTCCAGGGCGAGCCGGTGATCGGGCTCGGCAACGAGTCGCTCGACTTCACGAACGACCCGAGCGAGCTTGCGGACGCCGTCGGCGCGTATACGTTAGGCCCGCAGCAAGCCGATGCTTGGCGCAAATGGGCGGACCGCATCGCGGCCATGGCGCCGTACATGATCACCGACACCGTCGGCGTAAATCCGGCGCCTAACCTGACGCTTGCATTGATCGCGCATCGCGATGCAGAGACGCTCGAGTGGCTCGACGAGCCGCAGATGGAGCCGCCGCCGGAGCGCCCACTGCCGGTCAGCGTCCCGCCGTTGTGGCGCATGGGCAAGAAGCACGCCAGCTTCTACAACGGCATGGGCCGCGGCGATCACGCGCGCTTCATGATGATGAAGTCGCTCGTGTGCACGGACAGCCTCGACGAGGCCGAGCGGATCGACGAGATGTTCACGCACGTGCGCGCCTATATTGCGTCCCTAGAGCCGCCGGCCTTCCCCTACCCCGTCGATGAGGCGCTCGCGGCGCGCGGCGAGCCGGTCTTCGTCGAGCACTGCTCGTCGTGCCACGGCACCTATGGCACGGGCGGCGAGTACCCGAACGAGCTGGTCGCGCTCGACGTCGTCGGCACGGATCCGGCGTACGCGCGGCAGGCGTACGAGGATTCCGATCGTTTCATGAGCTGGTTCAACCGTTCCTGGTACGGCGAGCTCGCCGAGGCGCGGCCCGCTCTCGGCTACGTGGCGCCGCCGCTCGACGGCGTGTGGGTCACCGCGCCCTTCCTGCACAACGGCTCGGTGCCGACGATCGAAGCGCTGCTCGACAGCCGCGAGCGCCCGACCTACTGGATCCGCAGCCTCGATTCCCACGACTACGATCCGGCGGCGCTCGGCTGGGCTTACCGCCCGCTCGACCATGGCAAAGCCGATGCGGCCAGCGCGCGCGAGCGCGAGCGCATCTACGACACGACGCTCGAGGGCTACTCGAACGCCGGCCACCTCTTCGGCGACGAGCTGACGGACGACGAGCGGCGGGCGTTGATCGAGTACCTCAAGAC
>CAZFJU010000277.1:0-1435 GCA_964518995.1 uncultured Gammaproteobacteria bacterium | reverse complement strand
CGCTCGGGCTACGGCAGCGCGAACACGAACACCTTGCTCTCGCTCCGCTCCGGCATCACCTCCGGATGGAACCGGCTGGTGTTGCCGGCGATGCCGGAGCTGCTGGTCGTCACGGCGACATACTGCTTGCCGTCGACGGCATAGCTGACCGGATACCCGCTGATCGGCGAGCCGAGCGCGGTCTCGAACAGCACTTCGCCCGTCGTCTCGTCGTAGGCTCGGAACAGGCCGGCAACATCGCCGCCGAACACGAGCCCGCCGCCCGTCGCGACCATCGCCATCGTGCCGGCCGGCTGCTCCCGGTTCCACAGCGTCTCGCCCGTCTCGGCGGAGACGGCCCAGATCGCGCCCATGAACTCCTTGCCCGGCGCGAGCAGCGCTTCCTGCTCGAGCCCGTAGACCAGGCTCGGATCGCGGCCGTCATCCTGCGTCTTGGTATTCATGCAAACGTTCTGCATCGGCACATACATCGCATTCGTGCGCGGGCTGTACGCGCCGGCAGGCCAGTTCCTGCCGCCCTGCATGCTCGGACACACCAGCACTTCCTGATCCTTGCGCGTGTAGATGCGCTCCGGATCGGTCGTCGGCTTGCCGGTCGCGCCATCGATGTGCGAGATCACGTTCTGCACCAGCGTCTCGCGCGCCCACAGGAACTCGCCGGTCGCGCGATCGAGCGTATAGACGATGCCTGTCTTGCCGGGAATGCCGGTCATCACGCGGCGGGTCTCGCCCGGGCGAAGGTTCGGGCTGATCCACGGCACGGCGTCGGGATTCGGCGCGACAGCGGTATCCACGAGCAGACGCTCGAACGGATGATCCAGGTCCCAGTGATCGATGAGATGCTGGTAATGCCACACGATCGCGCCGGTCTCGACGTCGAGCGCGAGCGTGGAGTTGTGATAGAGATGCTCTTTATCGATGCCGCCGAGCTGAAACTTGGCGGACGGAATGGTCACGGACGTGCCGACATAAATCAGCTCGAGCTCGGGATCGTAGCTCGGCACCATCCACGTGCCGACGTGCCAGCGCTCTTCGAGCGGCACATCGCCCCACGTCTCGTCGCCGGGCTCGCCGGGCCGCGGAATCGTGCGCGCGCGCCAAAGCTCCTCGCCGGTCTTCGCATCGTGCGCGGTGACGACGCACGCGTCGTGGGTCGCGTCCGGCTGGCATTGCCGGCCGGCGATGACGCGCCCGTCCGCAATGATCGGCCCGGACGTCGTGCGCGCGCGCAGCGCGGGCTCATGGACGAACGTCTCCCAGACGAGCTCGCCGCTGCGCGCATCGACGGCGTACATCATGTTGTCGCCGCCCGCGTCGATCAGCGTCGTACCGTAGATCGCCATGTTACGGTTCGTCGCGCCGCGCAGGCCTTCCGGAAATTCGCGCCGATATTCCCACAGCAGCTCGCCGGTCGCGGCATCGAACGCCTGGATAT
>CAZFJU010000276.1:0-4916 GCA_964518995.1 uncultured Gammaproteobacteria bacterium | reverse complement strand
ATTGGCCCGTCGACCGCGCAAGCCCTGCGCGACCGCGGGCTGCGCGTCGCGGCCGAAGCCGCCGCACCGAGCTTCGCAGGATTATTGGAGGCGACCCGATGAAGGACTTGTCGATCACGACGCCGAAGCGCGTGCGGCCGCGGCGTCTGCGGCGCACGCCCGCGTTCCGCGACCTCGTCGCCGAGACGCGCGTGACCGGCGCCGAGCTGATCATGCCGCACTTCGTGCTGCCGACCGAGAAAGCGGACGTGCCGATCGGCTCGATGCCCGGCATCTCGCAGCACGGCCTCGCCAATCTCGCCGCGCAAGTCGAGCAGGATCTCGAGCTCGGCATCCGCGCGGTGCTGCTGTTCGGTCATCCCGAGGAAGGCGGCAAGGCGCCCGATGCGGCCGCGGCCGCGAGTGCGAACGGCGCCGTGCAGCGCGCCGTCGAGGCGCTGAAGCGCCGGCACGGCGATGCGCTGATCGTGATGACGGACGTCTGCCTATGCGCGTATACGAACCATGGCCATTGCGGCGTGCTGCGCGACGGGCGCATCGATAACGATGCCTCGCTCGAGCCGCTCGTCGCGGCCGCGCTGTCGCATGCGCGCGCCGGCGCCGACGTCGTCGCGCCGTCCGACATGATGGACGGCCGCGTGGCCGCGATCCGCGACGCGCTCGATACGCACGGCTTCGACGATGTCATCGTCATGTCGTACGCGGTGAAGTATGCGTCCGCGTATTACGGGCCGTTTCGCGAGGCCGCGGATTCGGCGCCCGAGCAGGGCGACCGCAAGAGCTATCAGATGGACTGCCGCAACGTTCGCGAAGCGCTCAAGGAAGCCGAGCTCGATATCGATGAGGGCGCGGATCTGTTGATGGTCAAGCCGGCGCTGCCCTATCTAGACGTGATTCGCGCCGTGCGCGAGCGCACCGATCTGCCGCTCGCCGCCTACAATGTGTCCGGAGAGTACTCGGCGATCAAGGCGGCGGCCGCGAACGGCTGGCTCGACGAGCCGGCGGTCGTGCGCGAGAACCTGATCGCGATTCGCCGCGCCGGCGCCGACCAGATCATCACGTATCATGCGCGCGATGCGCTGCGTGGGGGGTGGTTGTGAGCAAATACGCACGCGTCGCCGCGAGGGCGGCCGATCGGTACGCCGGGCTGACACCGCGCGGTGAGTCATCGTGAGCGCCGCGCCGCGAGAGGCCGTCGGCGGCGGCACTGAATCCCGGCGCTGGTTCGCCCGCGCCGAGCAGGTCACGCCCGGCGGGGTCGACTCGCCCGTTCGCGCGTTCGGCGCGGTCGGCGGCACGCCGCTCGTGATTCGCGCCGCGCAGGGGGCGACGATCGTCGATGTCGACGGCCGCGAGTATCTCGACTTCGTCGGCTCGTGGGGCCCGCTCATTCTCGGGCATGCGCATCCGCAAGTGGTGGACGCCGTCACGGCCGCGTGCGCACGCGGCATGTCGTACGGCGCGCCGTGCGTGCCCGAGATCGAGCTTGCCGAGGAAGTCGTCGCAAGCCATCCGGCGGTCGAGCAGGTGCGCTTCGTATCGTCCGGCACCGAGGCGGTCATGAGCGCGGTGCGCCTTGCGCGCGGCGCGACCGGGCGCGATCTGATCGTGAAATTCTCGGGCTGCTATCACGGGCATGCCGATCATCTGCTGGTGGCCGCAGGCTCGGGCCTCGTTACATTGGGGCAACCCTCCTCCGCCGGCGTGCCGGAGGGCTTCGCCGAGTTGACGCGAGTCGCGTCGCTCGACGACGCCGCGGCGCTCGAGACGTTGTTCGCGGCGGAAGGCGAGCGCATCGCCGCGGTCGTGATCGAGCCAGTGCCGGCGAATAACGGCCTGCTGCTGCAGCGCCGGGAGTTTCTCGAGACGCTGCGTGCGCTGTGCGATCGGCACGGTGCGCTGCTGATCTTCGACGAGGTCATCAGCGGCTTTCGGCTCGGCCCCGGCGGCGCGGCCGCGCATTTCGGCATCACGCCCGACCTCGCGACTTTCGGCAAGGTTATCGGCGGCGGCATGCCGGTCGGCGCGTTCGGCGGCAGACGCGAGATCATGCGCCGGCTCTCGCCCGAGGGCGACGTTTATCAGGCCGGCACGCTGTCCGGCAATCCGATCGCGATGACGGCGGGCCTCGCGACGTTGCGCACGCTGCGCGCCGAGGAGGGCTGGACGCGGCTCGAGGCGCTCGGCGCGTACCTGGACGAGCGGCTCGCGCCGGTGCTGGTGAGCAGCCCGGTGCCCGCGACGCTCGTGCGAGTCGGCTCGATGTTCTGGATCGCGTGGTTCGCGTCGGCGCCGCCGCGCTCGGCAGACGTCCTCGATGCGCGCACGGGGCCATTCTACGCGCATGTTTTTCATGCGTTGCTCGACGAGGGCGTCGCGATCGCGCCGTCGGCGTTCGAGATCGGCTTTCTGTCGCTCGCGCACACGCGCGCCGATATCGATCGGTTCGCAGACGCGCTCGGCGCGGCACTGGCTCGCGCGCAGCGCGCCGGAGCCGCTCCTCCATGACCGCGTTGCGACGCGACCCGAGCAAGGCGCTGCTGATCGGCTTTCTGACGCTGCTCGTCGTGCTGGTCGTGCAAGTGACGTGGTGGGTGACCGATCACGTTCGCTATGCGAATGCCGTCGAGCAGCGCATCGCGGCGCTGTATCGCGCCGATGCCACGATCGTCGGCGAGCTGCTGCGCGGGAGCGTGCCGCCTGCGCTCGACGCGCTGATGCCGCATCTCGACATCAGCGGAGACGATGCGCGCGTGCGCCCGGCCGCGCTGGCCGCGCTCGAGCGCGATACCGCCGCGCGCAACAACCGCTACATTTGGGAAGGCGCGTTTTTTCTGGTCGTGCTGATCGGCGGCATGCTGGTGCTGAGCCGCGCGATCCTGCACGATCGCGAGCTGCGCCGCCGGCAGCAGAATTTTCTCGCAGCCGTATCGCACGAGTTCAAGAGTCCGCTCGCAAGCATGCGCCTCGCCGCCGAGACGCTGACGATGCGCTCGAAGGATCCGGACACGCAGCGCCTTGGCCGGCGCATCCTCGATGACGGTGAACGGCTGCTGCGCATGGTCGAGAATCTGCTCGATACCGCGCGCCTCGAAGAAGGCCGCCGGCCGCTGTCGCAGCGCACCGTCGACGTCGAGCGCGCCGTCGCGGCTGCGGTCGACGAGGTCGCCGAGCGCGCGGCCGCGGCGCGCATCACGATCGATACGCACGTCGAGGAAGGTCTCGAGCTGTTCGTCGATCCGACGGCGCTCGCCTCCATCCTGCGCAACCTCATCGACAACTCGCTGAAGGCGTGCGCGGCGGGCGACGGCCGGTCGATCTCGATCAGTGCGCGGCGCGAGAACGGCGGCGCGAGCCTCACCGTCAGCGACGACGGCATCGGCTTTCCGCCGGCAGAGGCGGTGATGATCTTCGAGAAATTCCATCGCATCGGCGACGAGCTTCGGCGCACGACGGCGGGCACGGGTCTCGGCCTCTACATCGTCAGGCGGCTGGTCGAGCAGTCGGGCGCCACCGTGCGCGCCGAAAGCGGCGGCGCAAACGGCGGCGCGACCGTGACGGTCGCCTGGCCGAAGGCGGCGACCCGATGAGCGGCGCGCCGACCCTGCAGCCGAAGCGCGCGCGCCCGCGCGTGCTGGTCGTCGACGACGAGGCGCACCTCGCCGACGGGATTCGCGAGAATCTCGAGGCCGAGGGCTATGTCGCGGACGTCGCGCACGATGGGCTCGCGGGTTTGGAACAGATTCGCCGGGAACGCTACGACCTGATCCTGCTCGATGTCATGATGCCGAAGATGGACGGCGTCGCGGTCTGCGCCGCGATTCGTGCCGAAGGCGTGCAGACTCCAGTGGTGTTTTTGACGGTAAAGGGTGAGCCGGAGGATCGCATCCGCGGCCTCGAGGCCGGCGGCGACGACTACCTGGCGAAGCCGTTTCATTTGCGCGAGCTGCTGCTGCGGGTGGCAGCCATCTTGCGCCGCAGCCGCTGGTACGCCGAGACCGAGAGCGCACTCGAGTTCGGCGGCAATCGGATCGACTTCGAGACTTACCATGCCCGCGCCTGGGACGGCGTCGAGCATGCTTTGACACATAAGGAAGCGATGATTCTGAAAGTGCTCGCAGAGCATGCGGGCGCGATCGTGACACGCGAGGAAATTCTCGATCGCGTGTGGGGCTACGAAGTGTTTCCGTCGACGCGGACGATCGATAACTTCATCGTACGCCTGCGCAAACGCTTCGAGATGAATCCTGAAGCGCCGCTGCACTTCCATACCGTGCGCGGCGTCGGCTATAGGTTTACGCCGGAGCCGGAGGCGCAGCACGAGCGCGCCGACGACGACGCGAGGTAGAGATGGCGACGAAACTGTTGCTCGAGACGATTGCCGCGCAGCCCACTGCGCGCCGGCCGCTGTGGATCATGCGCCAGGCCGGGCGCTACTTGCCGGAGTATCGCGCGCTGCGCGCGAAGCACGGCTTCAAGGATTTGGCCGGGTCGCCGGAGCTTGCGACCGAAGTGACATTGATGCCGATCCGACGCTTTCCGCTCGATGCCGCGATCGTATTCGCGGACATCATGAGCCCGCTGCCGGCGCTCGGCGTCGAGTTCGACTTCGATCCGGGTCCGGTCGTCGCAAACCCGATTCGGGACGAGAAAGGCCTCGCCGCGCTGCGCCAGCCGACGCGTGAAGAGATCGCACCGGAGGTCATGCGCGCGCTCGCGATGACGAAGGCGGAGCTGCCGCCGAGCACCGCGCTGCTCGGCTTCTGCGGCGCGCCGTGGACGCTCGCGGCATACCTCGTCGAAGGCCGCGGCGCCAAGGATTTTCCGACGCTGCGCGCGTTCGCCGCGGCGCGTCCCGATCTGTTGCACGAGCTGCTGGGGCGGCTGTCGAGCGTGATGGCGGAGTATCTGATCGC
>CAZFJU010000275.1:0-4925 GCA_964518995.1 uncultured Gammaproteobacteria bacterium | reverse complement strand
CGCTCACAGGCTGCCTTCGATCGCGACCTGCATCAGCATCATGACGACGACGCCGCCGAGCAGCGCGAACGTCGCGAGATCCTGGTGGTCGCCGCGGTGCGTTTCCGGGATGATCTCGTCGCTGATAATGAATAGCATCGCGCCCGCGGCGATACCTAGAATCGCGGGCATCGCCGGCTCGGCGAGCGTCACCGCCGCCGCGCCGATCACACCGCCGACCGGCTCGACGAGGCCGGTCAGGCTACCGACGGCGAAGCCGACCCTCTTCGAGTAGCCGATTGCGAGCAGGGACACGGCTACGGCCAAACCTTCCGGGATGTTCTGCAGCCCGATGCCGAGGCCGAGCGCGACTCCATTCGCCACATCGCCGCCGGCAAACCCGACCCCGACGGCCATGCCCTCGGGAAAGTTGTGCAGCGTAATGGCGATGACGAACAGCCAGAGGCGGCTGAATTGAGTCTTATCCGGCCCTTCGCGGCCGCGTTCGAAATGCTCGTGCGGCGCATAGCGATGGACGAGGTAGAGCCCGACCGCCCCCGCGAAAACGCCGAGCACCACCGTGAGCACGCCCGTCCCGATGCCGAAGAAGCGCTCGGCCTGCGCATGCGCAAACGCCGGCTGCAGCAGCGAGAAGAAGGAGGCCGCGAGCATGACGCCGGCCGCGCCGCTGATCAGTCCGATCATCACGCGGGTCGTCGGCCGGCGCACGAAGAAGATCGCGAAAGCGCCGACGCTGGTGCCGAGCCCTGCGAGCAGACTCGCCACTGCACCGAGCCAGAAGACCTCCATATCGACGAGCGGCAGGACGGTGCTGCTGTTAGGTTCGATTCCGATGCGGCACGAACGGCAGCGGCGCGACCCGCATGACAATGGACTGGCCGCGCACCGTCGCAGCGAGCTCCGTGCCCTCCGCCGCGCGATCGGGCTCGACGTATCCCATCGCGATCGGTCGCTGCAGTGTCGGGCTGAAGCCGCCGCTCGTGACCCGGCCGACCGGCCGGCCGTCCCCGTCGACGAGCTCGCTCCCGGCCCGAACCGGGACGCGCGAATCCGGCAACATACCGACACGGCGCCACGGCGGACCTTCGCGCATTTGCCGCTCGATGATGTCGGCGCCCGGGTAGCCGCCCGCCCGCGCACCGTTCGCGCGCCGCACACGGCCGATGGCCCACGTCAGCCCGGCTTCGACCGGCGTCGTCGTCTCGTTCAGCTCGTTGCCATAGAGACAGAGCCCGGCTTCGAGCCGCAGCGTATCCCGCGCTCCGAGGCCGGCCGGCGCGACGTCCTCATGCGCCAGCCACCTGCGAGCGAGCGCCTCGGCGTCGCTGGCCGGCAGCGCAATCTCGAAGCCGTCCTCGCCGGTATATCCGGAGCGGCTGACGAGGCAATCGACGCCGTAGATTGTGAATGGACGAATGTCCATGAACGCGAGCGACGCCGCATCGGGCGCGTGCTGCGCCAGCACCTCGGCGGCGGCGGGCCCCTGCAGCGCGAGCAGCGCCCGATCGGACAGCATTCGCGCGCTGCAGCCGGGCGGCATATGCGCTTGCAGATGCGCGAAATCGTCGGCCTTACGTGAGGCGTTGACGACCAGCAGGTAACCTTCGCCGAGCCTCGCGATCATCAGATCGTCGCGCACGCCGCCCGCGTCGCTCGTCAGCAGCGCATAGCGTTGGCGGCCCTCTGCGAGCCCGAGCACGTCGACCGGCATCAGCGCTTCGAGCGCCGTCGCCGCATCGTCGCCGGTCACGAGAATCTGCCCCATATGCGATACGTCGAAGAGACTCGCACGCTCGCGGGTCTGCGTGTGCTCCTGCACGATGCCGCCCGCGTAGCTCACCGGCAGCTCGTAGCCCGCGAACGAGACCAAGCGGCCGCCGAGCTCGCGGTGCAGCGCATGGAGCGGAGTGCGTTTATCGGTCATTCGGGTCTCCTGCCGGCTCGCCGTGCGCCGCGTCGAGGCTCAAGTCCACCATCAGCTCGTTCGCGAGGTGCTCGAAATCCGCGCGCAGCGCGTCGAGGTCGGCATCCTCGGCAAGCGCGACGACCGCGCGTGCCCGAAAGAGCAGCTCACCCGACATCGACGCGTTCTCGACCTCCGTTTCGAACTCTTCGATATTGACGCCGTGACGAGCGAGAACGGCCGACACCTCGCGCACGATGCCGGGTCGATCCTGCCCGAGCAGCTCGAGCGTAAGATGCGGCCGCGCCTCGCGCGACGTCTGAGCGCCGCGCTCGACGGTCACGCGCAGGTCCGCGCCCTCGAGCGCGCGCAGCGCACCCTCGAGCTCCGGCAGGGACGCATCCGGCACATCGAGACGCACGATGCCGGCGAAGCGGCCGGCGAGATGCGCGAAGCGGCTCTCCTGCCAGCTCGCCGCATGCGTCCGCGCGCACTCAGCCACGCGCGCGACCACCCCCGGCCGATCCAGCCCGTTCAATGTAACGACCAACGGCATGGTCATGACGGTGTACCTCCCGCAGAGTCGTCCTCAGCGTACGCCTCCATCGGCGGACACGTGCAGACGAGGTTACGATCCCCGTAGGCGTTATCCACGCGCCCCACCGGCGGCCAATACTTCCCGTCGCGAAGCGATTCGAGCGGGAAGACCGCCTGCTCCCGCGTATAGCTGTGCGGCCATTCGCCGACGATATCCGCCGCCGTATGCGGAGCGTTGACGAGCGGATTGTCCTCGGCGGAATGAATGCCGGCCGCCACCGCCTCGATCTCCTCGCGAATCGCGATCATCGCGGCGCAGAAACGCTCCAGCTCCTCGAGCGATTCGCTCTCGGTCGGCTCGATCATCAGGGTGCCGGCCACCGGAAACGACATCGTCGGCGCATGGAAGCCGAAATCGATCAGCCGTTTCGCGACGTCGTCGACGGTGATGCCGGTACGCTGCTTGATCGGCCGCAGATCGAGCACGCATTCGTGCGCCACCATGCCGTTCTGCCCGGTGTAGAGCACCGGGTAGTACGGCGCGAGCCGGTGCGCAAGATAGTTCGCGTTGAGAATCGCCGCTTGCGTGGCCCGGCTCAAGCCTTCGCTGCCCATCAGCCGGATATAGGCCCAGCTGATCGGCAGAATGCTCGCGCTGCCGTACGGCGCCGCGGAAACGGCCGCGCCGCCTTCGAGGCCGGTCACGCCATGCCCCGGCATAAACGGCGCGAGATGCGCCTTCACGGCGAGCGGCCCGACCCCCGGCCCGCCGCCGCCATGCGGAATGCAGAACGTCTTGTGCAAGTTCAGGTGCGATGCATCGCCGCCGATTTCCGCAAGCTTAGACAGGCCGACCATCGCATTCAGGTTGGCACCGTCGATAAACACCTGCCCCCCTGCCTCGTGCACGATCGAGCAGAGCTCACGCACGGCACTTTCAAAGACGCCGTGAGTCGACGGATAGGTCAGCATGATGGCCGCGAGCTGCTCGCGATGCGCATCGGCCTTCGCCTTGAGATCGTCGACGTCGACGTTGCCGTCTTCATCGCAAGCGACCACGACGACTCTGAGCCCTGCGAGCTGCGCGCTCGCGGGGTTAGTGCCGTGCGCGGAGCTCGGAATCAGGCAGACGTCCCGATGCGCTTCGTTGCGGCTCGCGTGGTAAGCGCGAATCGCGAGCAAGCCGGCGTACTCGCCCTGCGAACCGGCGTTCGGCTGCAACGAAACCGCATCGTAACCGGTGCACGCGGCGAGCATATTCTCGAGCTCGGTGATGAGCCGCCGATAACCTTGCGCTTGGTCGGCCGGTACAAACGGATGAAGCGCGCTGAACCCTGGCCACGTGATCGCCTGCATCTCGGCCGCCGCATTCAGCTTCATCGTGCACGAGCCGAGCGGAATCATCGTACGATCGAGTGCGAGATCCTTGTCGGCCAGCCGCCTGATGAAGCGCATCATCTCCGTCTCGGAGTGATAGCGGCTAAAGAGCGGATGCGTGAGATAGGCCGACGTGCGCGCAAGCTCGCGCGGCAGCAGGTCCGGCGCGCGGGACTCGATGTCGGCCCGCGACGGCACGCTGCCCGCCGCGGTGCCTGGATTCGAGCCGGCCGCGGTCGCGAAAACTTGCCATAGCTGGTCGATATCGGCCGCGGTCGTCGTCTCGTCGAGCGAGATCCCGATCCGGTCCGCATCGATCTCGCGCAGGTTCATGCGCCGCTCGCGAGCGCGCGCATGGACTTCCGCCGCGCGGCCCGCCACGGCGACCGTGAGCGTATCGAATGCGGTTTCGTTCTCGATCGTGATGCCCATCTCGCGCAAGCCCGCTGCGAGCGTTGCAGTGTGGCGGCTCACCCGCGTGGCGATATCGCGCAGACCGCGCGGGCCGTGATAGCACGCATAAAACGCGGCGATCACCGCGAGCAGCACCTGCGCCGTGCAGATGTTGCTGGTCGCCTTCTCGCGGCGGATATGCTGCTCGCGCGTTTGAATTGCAAGCCGGTACGCCGGCTCGCCGCGATGGTCGATCGATTGCCCGACCAGGCGCCCCGGAAGCTGGCGCGTGAGCTCGGCGCGCGTTGCGATATACCCAGCATGCGGGCCGCCGAAACCCGGCGACACGCCGAAGCGCTGCGTGGTGCCGATCGCAACGTCCGCGCCGAGCTCACCAGGCGACGTGAGCAGCGCGAGCGCGAGCAGATCGGCCGCGAATACCGCAAGCCCGCCCTGCTCGCGGACGCGCGCGACCGCGTCTCGGTAGTTGCGGACGTCGCCGTTCGCGCCCGGGTACTGAAACAGCGCGCCGAAGCAGCCGCCGTCGGCGAGCGGGTCCTCGACCTCGCCGACCACGATCTCGTAACCGAGGGGCTCCGCGCGCGTGCGCAGCACTTCGAGCGTCTGCGGGAAGATATCCGCGCCGACGAGGAATCGCATGCTGTCGCTCTTGCTGACCCGCCGGCACAGCGTCATCGCCTCGGCGGCGGCGGTC
>CAZFJU010000274.1:0-4966 GCA_964518995.1 uncultured Gammaproteobacteria bacterium | reverse complement strand
GACGTGCTGAGCTACCTTGAGAGCACTCAACCCGCCACCGCCGGCTTCGACTACGACTCGGCCCCGCCCTCGGAGGGGGCGGCGCTCGGTGGTCGCCAGGAGCAGCGGGTCGCCATGACGCGCCTGCGCAGGCGGATCGCCGAGCGGCTCGTAGAGGCGCAGCACACGGCGGCGATGTTGACGACCTTCAACGAGGTCGATATGAGCGCCGTCATGGCGTTACGCAAACGTCATCAGGAGGAATTTACCGAGCGCCACGAGATCAAGCTTGGATTCATGTCGTTCTTCGTGCGCGCATCGATCGAAGCGCTGCGCCGGTTCCCGCTGCTGAATGCATCGATTGACGGTAGCGATATCGTCTATCACGAGTATTTCGATATCGGCGTCGCGGTATCGACGGAACGCGGCCTGCTCGTTCCGGTGGTGCGCAACGCGGAGAACATGAGCTTCGCCGAGATCGAGAAAACGATCACCAACTACGCTCGGCGTGCCGGCACCGGCGAAATCGGTCTCGACGAGCTGACGGGCGGCACGTTCACGATCACGAACGGCGGCGTCTTCGGCTCGCTAATGTCCACGCCGATCTTGAATCCGCCGCAAAGCGGTATCCTCGGCATGCACAAGATCCAGGAACGGCCGATGGTCGTCGACGGCAAGATCGAGATCCGGCCGATGATGTATATCGCGCTGACTTACGATCATCGCATAGTCGACGGACGCGAAGCCGTGCAGTTTCTCGTGCACATCAAAGACTCGCTGGAAGATCCTGCGAGACTGATTCTGCAAATTTAGGGCGTAATGGCGAACAATCACTTCGATGTCGTCGTCATCGGCGGCGGACCAGCGGGCTATCCTGCTGCGATACGAGCGGCTCAACTCGGCTTGAAGGCGGCGTGCGTCGACGAATGGACGTCGCCGGATGGCGGCCAACCCTTCGGGGGCACATGCCTGAATGTCGGCTGCATTCCATCCAAGGCCCTGCTGGAATCCTCCGAGCTCTACCACCGTGCCGAGTCGGAGTTCTCCCTGCACGGCATTGCCGTGGGGTCGCTCGGGCTCGACCTCGGCAAGATGCTCGAGCGCAAGCGGCAGATCGTCAAGCAGCTGACGTCCGGAATCGAATCGCTGCTCAAATCGGCGGGCGTCGCGGCGTTCAAGGGTCACGGTCGGCTGCTCGAAGGCAATCGCGTCGAAGTCGAGGGCGCCGACGGTAAGCAGGTGCTCGAAGCGAAGCACGTCATCATCGCGACCGGTTCCGCGCCGGTGGAGTTGCCGATGGCCCGGTTCGACGGTGAGCGCATCGTCGACTCGGCCGGTGCGCTCGAGTTCGCCGAGGTGCCGAAGCGCCTGGGCGTGATCGGTGCCGGCGTCATCGGCCTCGAGCTCGGCAGCGTATGGCGGCGGCTGGGCTCCGAGGTGGTCATTCTCGAGGCGCTCGATACCTTCTTGCCGGCGGTCGATCAGCAGGTTGCGGCTGAGGCGCAGAAGCAGTTCAAGCGCCAGAAGCTCGACATCCGTCTCGGCGCCAAGCTCACCCATGCGGAGCGTGCCGGCGATGTGGTCAAGCTTCGCTACGAGCAAGGCGGCCAGGCCGCGGAGCTCGAGGTCGACAAGCTGATCGTCTGCGTGGGGCGCCGACCCTACACCGAAGGGCTGCTTGCCGAGAACACCGGCGTTGAGCTCGACGAGCGCGGGTTCGTGCAGGTCGATGACAGCTGCCGCACTTCGGCTCGGGACGTGTGGGCCGTCGGTGATGTCGTTCGCGGCCCGATGCTGGCGCACAAGGGCACTGAAGAAGGCGTGGCGGTCGCCGAGCTGATCGCCGGTCACGCGGCAGAGGTCAACTACCGAACAATCCCGTCGGTCATCTATACGGCGCCCGAGATCGCCTGGGTCGGTTTGACCGAGCAACAGGTGAAGGAAAGCGGCCGCAAGTACAAGGTCGGCTCGTTTCCGTTCTCGATCAACGGGCGTGCCAAGGCGCTGCAACAGCTGGCGGGCTTCGCGAAGATTGTCGCGGATAGCGAGTACGATGACGTGCTCGGCGTGCATATCATCGGCCCGATGGCCGGAGAGCTGATCGCCGAGGCGGTGGTAGCGATGGAGTTTTCGTCTTCTACCGAAGACTTACAGCGCACAATTCATGCTCATCCTACGCTGAGCGAGGCGCTGCATGAGGCCGCGCTCGCTGCCGATAAGCGCGCGATCCACGCGTTGAACCGCTAAGCCGATAGATTGAAAGGTTAAGCGTTTACCGACCCTCGGCCGGCGGCGCGCTGCACGGGCGGTCTGCGTCCGCGCACGTCAACGACTATCGCGGCAGTCCGCGAGCGGCGACGGGTGGGCGCGGGTCGCGCGAGCCCGGTCGTCGTGACGCTCCGTGCGCGTCGTGCACAGGCCTCGACATGCCGCATCCGAAGTGGATGCACGTATCGCGTATGTCGTGGGAATGCCGTTATGATAGGCGCCGGCGATGCCGCGATGCGTCGCCGGTGGGGTTCGAGTTCTTGGGGGGACGACGGTCGTTGCAGACGGCCGCCGGGCGATTTCCGTGGGGGCACATCGTCGAATGCTCTCCACCAAGAATATCCAATGCAAGGGAACGCTGGGAGCAGTGACATGGCCGGTCACAGCAAGTGGGCCAATATCCGGTTCAGAAAAGGCGCTCGGGACGCCAAACGCGGCAAGATCTTCACCAAGCTCATCCGCGAGATCACGATCGCGGCGCGGGCGGGGGGCGCGGATCCGGCGTCGAATGCGCGGCTTCGTCTCGCCATCGACAAGGCGAAAGCGCAGAGCATGCCCAAGGACAACATGGAGCGCGCGATCAAGCGCGGCGCCGGCGGCCTCGACGACGCGAACTACGACGAGGTGCGTTACGAGGGCTACGGCCCCGGCGGCGTGGCGGTGCTGGTCGACGGCTTGACCGATAACCGCAATCGGACGGTAGCGGAAGTGCGCCACGCGTTCGCGAAGCACGGCGGAAATCTCGGCGCCGATGGGTCGGTCGCCTATTTGTTCACGCAGGTCGGCCTGCTCTCGTATGCGCCAGGCAGCGACGAGGACCGAATCATCGAGTCGGCGATCGAGGTAGGCGCATCCGATGTCGTGACGAACGACGACGGCTCCATCGATGTCGTGTCGTCGCCCGAAGACTATGAGGGCGTGCTCGATGCGATGAAGCGTGCAGGGCTCGAGCCCGAGAATGCCGAGGTGACGATGCGCGCCTCGACGAAGGTCCGCGTCGAGGCGGATAACGCGGAATCGCTGTTGAAATTGCTCGACGCGCTCGAAGAGCTCGATGACGTGCAGAACGTCTACACGAACGCCGACATCCCTGCGGAGCTGCTGGAGGAAATGGCATAGTGCGCGGCGCGCTGCCTCCCCGCTTCGGCACTTCAGCAGGTCCGTGATGCGTCCGGTCCGCATCCTCGGTATCGATCCGGGCTCTCAGATCACCGGTTTCGGCATCGTCGATGCGGCGAATGGCAAGGCCAGCGCGGTCGCGTGGGGGGCGATCAAGACCGCGGGCGATCATTGCGAGCGCCTGCGGCGGATTTTCGACGACGTCGATCGCCTCGTCTCGATGCATGCTCCGGCCGAGATCGCGATCGAGAGCATCTTCGTGCACCGCAACGCGGCTAGCGCCCTCAAGCTCGGCCAAGCCCGCGCGGCAGCGCTGTGTGCGACGTTTCAGGCTCGGCTGCCGATTTACGAATATTCTCCGCGGCACATCAAGAAGGCGGTAGTCGGCCAGGGCGGGGCGGAGAAAGTGCAGGTCCAGCGCATGGTGAAGATGCTGCTCGGGCTACGCGAGGAGTTGCAGGCGGATGCGGCCGACGCGCTCGCCACCGCGCTTTGTCATGCGCATTCGCGTATCGCGCGTGTCACGCTGGCGAAGGCTGCGGGGGTGACGTGATCGCGTTTCTAAAGGGCACGCTCGTCACCAAGCGCCCGCCATCGTTGACCATCGAGGTCGCCGGCGTCGGCTACGAGATCGATGCTCCGATGTCGACGTTCTACAAGCTCCCGGAAATCGGCCAACCCCTTACGTTGGTGACGCACCTCTCGATTCGTGAGGATGCGCACGTGCTATACGGCTTCTTTAGCGAGAGCGAACGTGCGCTGTTTCGTAACT
Source organism: uncultured Gammaproteobacteria bacterium (assembly GCA_964518995.1). GTDB lineage: Bacteria > Pseudomonadota > Gammaproteobacteria > Steroidobacterales > Rariloculaceae > ZC4RG20. The sequence goes on along the minus strand of CAZFJU010000274.1, from coordinate 828 downwards.
TGCTGAAGGTGACCGGAGTCGGCGCACGGATTGCGCTCGGCGTGCTGTCCGGCATGAGCGTCGAGACGTTCAATCAGTGTGTGCGTGAGAAGAATGTAACTAGCCTTACTAAGCTCCCGGGCGTCGGTAAGAAGACCGCAGAGCGGCTCGTGCTCGAGATGGCGGATCGCATCCCGGATACGCCGAGCGGCGCCCAGATCGTGCCGCTCCGTCCCGCAACCCCGGGCAACGAGGCGCACGACGCGTTGCTCGCGCTCGGCTACAAGCCTGCGGAGGCAGACAAAATGCTGAAAGGCCTCGATATCGAGCGTCTGCCGACCGAGGAGCTCATTCGCGAAGCGCTGAAGCGCGTGCATACGTCCGGAGGCCGCAAGTGAGCGAAGAGGTGCGGATCGTCACTGCGGCGGCGTCGCGCGATGACGAAGCGTTCGATCGCGCGTTGCGCCCGCGCCGGCTTGGCGACTACGTCGGGCAGCCGCGCGTCAAGGAGCAGATGACGATCTTCATCACGGCGGCGCGGCGGCGCGGCGAGGCGCTCGATCACACGCTGCTGTTCGGACCGCCCGGCTTGGGCAAGACCACGCTCGCGCACATCATTGCGCACGAGCTCGACGTCAACTTGAAGCAGACGTCGGGACCGGTGCTCGAGCGTCCCGGAGATCTCGCAGCGCTGCTAACGAATCTCGAGCCGCGCGATGTGCTTTTCGTCGACGAGATCCATCGTTTGAGCCCGGTGGTGGAGGAGGTCCTTTATCCTGCGCTGGAGGATTTTCAGCTCGATATCATGATCGGCGAGGGGCCCGCGGCGCGCTCCATCAAGATCGACCT
>CAZFJU010000273.1:0-5031 GCA_964518995.1 uncultured Gammaproteobacteria bacterium | reverse complement strand
CGATTCTGAAGTCGATGACCCGCGCGCTGGCCGATGTCGGCGCACGGCCCGAGCAGACCGTGTTTGTCTCCGGGATCGGCTGCTCGTCGCGCTTTCCGTACTACGTCGAAACATACGGCTTCCATACGATTCACGGCCGCGCTCCGGCGGTCGCGACCGGGCTCAAGCTCGCTCAGCCGGAGCTCGATGTATGGGTCGTTACTGGCGATGGCGACGGGCTGTCGATCGGCGGCAATCACCTGTTGCATGCCCTTCGCCGCAACGTCGGGCTGAAAATTCTGCTGTTCAACAACGAGGTCTACGGGCTGACGAAGGGGCAATACTCGCCGACTTCGCGGCCCGGAACGCGTACTCCATCGACCCCGGCCGGGTCGTTCGACACGCCGATCGTCCCGGGTCTGTTTGCGCTCGGCGCAGGCGCGCGGTTCATCGCCCGGGCGATCGATGTCGATAAGACCGGACTCGGCGCGGTGCTCGAAGCGGCGCACGGCTTCGATGGCGCATCGTTCGTCGAGATCTATCAAAACTGCATCGTGTACAACGACGACATCTTCAAGTCGTTCACCGCGAAGGAGCGGGCGGCCGACACGCAAATTCATGTCAAGCACGGTCAGCCGTTGGTATTTGGCGAGGGCGGCTCGAAAGGGCTCGCGTTGAATACGCGAACGCTGTCGCTCGAGATCGTCTCTGCTGCCGAGCAGCCCGATGCGGTGCTCGTCCATGACGAAACCAACGCGACCCTCGCGCAGCTGCTCCTGTCGATGCACGCGCCGGAGTACCCGGTAGCGCTCGGCGTGGTCTATCGCGATCCGGCCGAAAGCTTCGAGAATCTATTTATCGCCAGCCATCCGACGCAGATGCAACGCACGGCTCGCGTCGCGGATGCGCTGCGTCAGACCAGCACCTGGCGCATCAAGTAACGCACGCCCAAGTAGCGCCAGTTTCCAATCCCGCGCCGGTTTCGATCCCGCGCCGCGGCGTCAGCGGCGGGCTGCGCGTTCGGCTTCACGCCATACGCGCAGCAGATTCCCGCTCCACAGCTTCGCAATGTCGTCGGCGGAATAGCCACGCGCCTCGAGCGCGGACGTGACCGCAGGCGTCTCTTCAGCGTCGCTCCAGCCGAGCACTCCGCCGCCTCCGCCGAAGTCGGACGAGATGCCGACGTGATCGATGCCGATCGCGCGAACGGCGTGGTCGATATGGTCGATCAAGTCCTCAACCGTCGCTGGGGAACGGCGCTGCTGAATCTCCTGCACGCGGCGCAGATAAGTGAAGCGATCTTCGTCAGCGAGCGCTTCGAGATCTTGTGCCGACGAGATGCCGAACTCGGCGCGGAGGTCAGCGTCCGCCGCAATCGCGCCGGCGTCGTATCTCAGGAAGGTATCGTACGCGACGATCTGCACGACACCCCCATTGCCGCGTAGTGCGTCAAGGGTCTCGTCGTCGAGGTTGCGTGGATGGCCCGCGAGCGCATGAACGCTTGAATGCGACGCGATCACCGGAGTGCGGGAGAGGCGAATCGCATCGAGCGCACTAGCCTTCGATGCGTGGGAGATATCCACCATCATGCCGAGATCGTTCATTCGCCGGATCACGCCCTCGCCGAACGCGCTCACCCCGCCATGCTCGCGGTCTGCGTCGCCAAGCTCCGCACGCGGCTGGGCGGAGTCCGCGATGTCGTTGTGACCGTTGTGGACGAGCGTCATGTAACGCGCGCCGAGCTCGTAGTAGCGATCGAGCAGCTCGAGATCGCGCCCGATCACGTAGCCGTTCTCGATACCGATCGCCGCTGCGAGCATGCCGTTGGCGATGAGACGCTCGACATCGTCGGCGGTGTAGGCGAGGCCGATCAGCTCCGGATGGAGGTCGTGCGTCATGCGCCGGATCGCATCGAATTTAGTCATCGCATCCCGCTGCGCGGCGGCATAGTTCTCCGGAGTGCGCGCCGTTTGGCCGACATATACGACGAAGAAGGCCGCGTCGAGCCCGCCGCGCCGCATCTTGTCGAGATTGACCTGCAGCGCGCCGGTGCGCGGATCGACCGCGTCCGTCGCGAAATCGAACGGGATGTCGACGTGCGTGTCGAGCGTCAGCGTCGCGCGATGCACGTTCGACTCGCTTGACGAGAGCGGGGCGGACGACGCTGACCCCGGCGTATCGTTTCGACTCGCGCTCGATGTGCCGGCATCGCAACCCGCAAGAATAAGAGCCGCCGACAAGACGGCGGACGCCGCGGATAAATGGCTCGCAGTCAGGGTCATCTCGATGCTCCTTCGGCGTATTTACGTCGTCCGGTCATTCTCGAATGGCAACGATGAGCCTATGCTATAGGCGCGCGGACCTGCAGAGGCTCGCTTCGTTCAGTGCGCGCGTCGCCGTGGCGGAGTCATCACCAGCGCACTGCCGCTCACCATGTGCGGCTGACCCAGTAGAAGCCGGCGCCGAGTGCGACGCCGACCAACCCGGCGACGGCGTTGTCGTTGGAGATTTGATAGAGGCTGTAAAGCAGGATCACGATGGTCATGCCGTATCGCACGAAAGGGGACATCGGGCGTCTCCGGAGCCGAGCCATAGACCGCGTATAGGATGATTTATAACACGGAATAATTCGCAGCGCGCCGGACACCCAGCGCGATGCCTAATGCGCAATGCCTAAACCCTAATGCTCGGTGCCCATGCTTAGGGCCATCGGTGACGGAGATGATTGTATGGCGAACATTAAGCGGGTTGCCGTTCGAGCGGCAATGTCGTGCATCATCGCGTGCGGAGCTATTGCACAGGCCGTCGCGCAGCCACCGCGCGGTGAGTCGGAGCCGCCCCCGACACTCGAGGAGCGAGTCATTGCGCTCGAACGCGCAGTCGCGAGCCTCGATACACGGCTCGAGGCAAGAACGACCGGACGAGACGAAGCGCAGCCCTTCGGCATCGCCGCTCTCGAGCAGCGCATCGTGCAGCTCGAGCGATCGCTCGGCGCTTTCCGAAACGACTTGCAGCGGATCGAGCGCACAGCCGATGCCGCGTTGCGGACGGCGAGCGATGCGCAGCGCGCGGCGGCGGCAGCCGAGCGCGAGGCACGGGCGGCGTCGTCGCGCTTCTGAGGCGTCGCGGTTAGAATGGTGAGCCGCGCGAGAGCACTCGTCCTCGCGCACGTCTGGCCATGCAGTGTCCGCCCCGGTAGCTCAGGGGATAGAGCGTCCGCCTCCTAAGCGGAAGGTCGCAGGTTCGAATCCTGCCCGGGGCGCCAGCCGGGGTGTCCGCGGCGCATCGCGACAGTGGTTTGCGTGAATATTGCGAGCGTCATGCGGACCAACGATGCGATTGCGCCGGCCTCACTGGCGGCATAGCGCCAGAGCACTTCGCAGCAGGCGGTGAGCAGGTCGTCCAGCTCGTCCCAGGCCTGGAATATGAATTCCATCCGAGTTTCCCACACCGACGCGTTTCGATAAGAACACGGACGAGCGCGGGGACGGTTCCATTCTAGGCGACGTACGCCGCGGTAAGCTACGAGCCCTATCGCAAGACTGGGGCTCGCCACTCCTCACGGAAGCATGGCGGGCGGCTACTGGATAAAGTCTTCGAAGTACTCGAAGTCGGCGGTGCCGGCTACGGCGCCGTTGATCGCAAGGGCCGAATAGACTCCGCCGCTGACCAGGGTCACGGCCGCGGGCCCGGCGAGGGTCTCCGCGTCGACTTTGCGGACATAGAGCTCGTAGTCTCCGGGCGGGAAGGCCAGCCGCGTCGTCATGGACGGCGCGCTGAGCACGATCGTCGATCGGAGCTGCGAGATATCCGTGCCGGGAGGGACCAGGAAGAATTCGAGCGACTCGAACTGGCTTGCGGCGTTCATGAACGTGATCCGGGATTCGCCCGCGATACGGCGCCGATCGTCGGGCGCGGCGAGCACCTCGAGATCCCCAGGCTCGCCGGCGATGAGCGCGACGTGGAACCGGCTCCGAGCATACGTAGTGGTGTTCTCGGCCTCGACGACGCCGGTATTGCCGGCCGGCGTGATGCCGATCTTGTGCGCTCCAGGCGCCAACGGAAGGTCGGCCGAGCGGACGAGCGGAGGCGCGGACGCGAGCAGCGGCGCGCTGAAGTCGTCATCCACGAACACGTCGCGCGGCGCGCCATCGGCCGCTGCGTTCACGATGGCGACCGACGACTGCACGCTCTCGTCGATCAGCATGCTCGTGTCGTTGCCGAGCAGCGCGACCGTGACCGCGGCATGGCTGTCGCCCGCGGGATCCACGATTACGAACGCGTACGACCGCGCCTCCTCGAGCGCGAACAGCGCCGAGGTCATCAAGACATTCGTCGGCTGGCCCGCCTCGGTCAGGCTCAGGCGATAGGTACCTGGCGCCCGCGTGATGGGCTCGAGCGTTTCGCCGAAGCCGAGGGTGCCAACGGGCGCCGCGGCGGACGGCACGACGCCGTCCGGCTCCACGTACAGTGCCATGGCGCCGAGCGTCGGCGCGGCGTGCATCATGTTGATCTCGGCGGTGGTGCCGGAGAACGCGTCCTTCTCGAGGACGACCGGCGCCACCGTGCCCGCCACTTCGGCGATCGCGATCAGATACTGCTTATTGGGCTGGAGCTCGCGGGTAAACGTGCCGAGCGACGTCGCCGCGCTGCCGCTCGAGTTCAGCGCCCGAATGGTGAAGTTGTACCGGTCGGAGTCGAAAACCAGCGGGCCGGACGCCTGGCGAAACTCGAGCTGGGCTTCGTTGCGCTGCCCGCGGATGAACTCGATCGTGTTTCGCTCCGGCGCGGCATGCAGCACCTGCACCGTGACGGACGGCGGGCGTGTGCGGCCATCCTCGCAGCCGACGATTGCGAGTGAAACGAGGAGCCAAGCCGCCAACGCGGCGTAACGTATTCGTGATCCCATCGAGCTCTTTGCAAAGGGTGGGGGTGCAAGGCGGCCCATGTTACCCGCTCCGCGACATGACGCGAAGTTACGTGGGCGGCGCCGTCCTCTCAGGACAGCCCGGGGACCCGCTCCGGTGTTGTCCGAAAGCAGCTGCCCGCTAC
>CAZFJU010000272.1:1823-5076 GCA_964518995.1 uncultured Gammaproteobacteria bacterium | reverse complement strand
TGGCGCAGCTGCTGACGGTCGACCGCGACCAATGGCGGACGGAAATGAAGGAGCTCGGCCAGTATCTCGATACATTCGGTGAGCGGCTGCCGAATCGGCTGCGCGACGAGCATCGGCGGATCGTCGACGCGCTCAGTTAACGTCGGTTCTTCGCTCGGGACCTCGCGGCCTGCTAGTCGGCCGCGAGGGTGCGCCGTCGATGGGCACGCCTTCGGCGGCACGCGGGAAGAACATGCACCCGGCGCGCACTCGCAGTCGACTGGCACTTCATGCGGACCGGCGCCCTCGTCGACTACTCCTCGATCACGTAGTGCACGGCCAGCGCCGTGCCCGGTTGCGCCGCGCGGCCCAGCCCGATGACCCCCTCGCCCGTCAGCTGAATGCTGTCTCGCCGGACGAAGACCTCGTCGCCGCCATCGGTGCGCACGAATGTGCCGTTCGTGCTTTTGTCGTAAAGCGTGAACCTGTCGCGGCTCGCCTCGACGCGCGCATGGAGGCGTGAGATTAAATTGCCTTTAACAACGAGATCGTTATCTTCGGCGCGGCCGAGCGTCACGCTCTTGCGGCCTTCGCCGACCAGAATCTCCTTGCCCTGGTAGCGCAGGCTCAGCCGCTTGGAACGCGCGTTCGCCGCCTTGCCCCAGGTGACGGTCGGCAACATGCGGGTCGCCTCCTCGGGCTGCCACAGCAGCTCGAAGAGGATGACCTCGCCCGCCCGGCCGCGTACAGTCGCGACATCGATCTGCCGGGCGATGGCTCGCCATTCCGGCGACAGCCGCTCGACCGTGGATAGGGTCGTGATGATCTGCCGCGCCTTCGCCTGGCTCGTCATGCGGTTCGCGATATGCACGGCAGAGCCGAAGATATCGCGCTGCTCCTGCATGACCGGGCCGTAATGGCAGCCGATGCGGATGGCGACCCGGCCCCCGTCGTGCACGAGCTCCGGCGCGGACGAGATCCTCTCCTGCATGCGGCGCGCGGCGCTCATCGCATCGTCCGCGGTCGGGAAGGTCGACATGACCTCGTCGCCCATGGTCTTGATGACCGTGCCGCCGCAGACCTCGGTCGCCTCGCGCATGATGGTCAGGCAGCGGCCGACCATTTCCCGTGCCCGATCGTCGCCGAGTTGGTCGTAGAGCTGCGTGCTGCCGACCACGTCGGCAAACAGGATCGCAACTTCGACTTCCCTACTCATGGCACCTTCCCAGCGGACGCGGGCAGAGTCCGCCTGATTATACGTCGGGCCAAGGGCCGGTCGCGTGACCCAGCGCAGGACCCGGGCATCCAACGCGCAGCCCGAGTCCCGACCGTCGCCGCCTACCTCTCGGCGATGAGGTAGGCGATCCAGGCGGGATCGGGCTCGCCCGTTTCAGTTTCGTAATACTCGCCATTGGCCTCGCCGTCTTCGTCCTCATCCTCCCAGTAAATACGAATCTTCGAGAACCCGGCCTCCTCGAGCAGCTCCCGGATTTCCGGCATCGTCCAGATGCGCCACTCGTAGCTGAAGGCCTCGCGCAGCCGCGAGCCATCCGGGAACTTGAAATGAATGTGGCAGAGCATGCGATGGGTGACCGGATCGAACTCCGCCTGGTCCCAGATGTATGTGAAGTCTTCGTACTTCGTCTTTTCTTTCTGGACCGTAAACGCCTCCGAGCCGCCGAAGACGTCGAGCACCAGCATGCCGTCGTCGTTCAGCGCTTCGCGCGCACGGCGAAAGTATTCGCCGAGCTCCTTCCGCGTCATGAGGCCGTAGTAGCTGAAGTTGAACGCACCGACGATGTCGACGGGCTCCGTCTCGACGGTCAGCACGTCCGCATGCAGCAGCTGCACGCGCGGTCGATCCGCCTCGGGAAGCCGGCCGACGCGGTTCGCACGGCCCCACTCGAGCGTCTCCTCGTCATTGTCGACGCCGATCGCAGTACGCTCCGGATGCGTCCGCACCCACTCGCACGCCGCGCTCGCGGTGCCGCAGAAATCCTCGCGAAAGCTGATCGGCTCGCGCCCGCGCAGCTCCTTGAACATATCGACGAGATACTCGACTTCGCCGTCTACGGCCTGCACGGCTTCCTCGTAAAGCTCGTAAATATCGGCCTGCTGCGCCATCGTGAGGACGGGCTTTCGCTTCGCGGTGGACATCGTGAGAGGGTTCCTCTTCATGCGGGTGAGAAGCATGCATTGTAGCGGGAAGCTGGCATGCGAGCCTTGGCTTGCGACGTCACGCCGCGCGCGACGCTTCCGGCGTGGCAACACTATAGGCAAGCGCGCGCAGCGCGGCGATCGCGGCGGCATCGTCGCCCGCGCGCGACCATTCGCCGAGCGCGCGCCGCCAGCGCCGGCCGCCGGGCCGGCCGGCAAACACGCCCATCAGGTGCCGGGTCATCGCATGCAGCCGCGTGCCGTTGCCGTGCTCTCGAGTCGCATAGTCCAGGAACGTCTCGAGCGCAGCGAGCACGTCGACGGGCTCGTGTCGGTGGATCGCGGCGTCCAGCCGGCCGAGCACCAGCGGATCGTCATAAGCGGCGCGGCCGAGCATGACGCCGTCCACATGCCCGAGCTCGGCAAGCGCAGCGGCGTCATCCTTCAGGCCGCCGTTGAGAATCACTTGCAGCGCCGGAAAGGCGCGCTTCAGGCGGCGCACGCGGCCATAGTCGAGCGGCGGTATCTCGCGATTTTGCTTCGGGCTCAAGCCCTTCAGCCACGCCTTGCGGGCATGCACGACGAACGTCTCGCAACCCGCTTCCGCGACGATGCCGACGAAATCGTGCAGGAACGCCTCGCTGTCGTGATGGTCGACGCCGAGCCGCGTCTTCACGGTCACCGGCACGTCGACGGCCGCGCGCATCGCGTCCACGCAAGCCGCGACTCGCGCGGGCTCGAGCATCAGCGCCGCGCCGAAGCAGCCGGCCTGCACCCGGTCGCTCGGGCAGCCGACATTCAGGTTGATCTCGTCGTAACCCGCGGCGGCGCCGTAACGGGCAGCCTCGGCGAGCTCGGCCGGCTCGCTGCCGCCGAGCTGCAGCGCAACCGGATGCTCGGCCCGGTCGAACGCGAGCAGCCGCTCGCGGTCGCCATGGCGCAGCGCGGCGGACGTCACCATCTCCGTATAGAGCAGCGCGCGCGGCGCGATGAGCCGCAGGAAATAACGGCAATGCCGGTCCGTCCGGTCCATCATCGGTGCAACGCTGAGCCGCCGGTCGAGATCGACGATGCCGCTCGCCGGTGATTCCTGCAAGCCGCTCATGCGCTGCCGGCG
>CAZFJU010000272.1:0-1723 GCA_964518995.1 uncultured Gammaproteobacteria bacterium | reverse complement strand
CCGAATCGCCTTCCGGACCGCCTTCAGGGCGGATGCCGCGGCGCGTGGCCTGAATGAGATGATCGACGACCGCCACGTTCGCTTCCCCCTCGGTCGCGCCGGCCTCGAGCGCGTTACGCCGCACCTCGAGCTGCCGGTGGGCGCTGGTGCCGCGCGCGAGAATCGTGCGCGCATGCTGCACCTCCTGCGTGCAGCCGAGCACCTCCGCATCCTCGCGCACGAGCTCGAGCAGCTCCTCGAGCAATTGCGGGAACGGGATGACCTTGCCGCGGCCGAGATCGATCATGCCCTGATCGAAGCTGTAGCGCATCGCGCGCCAGCGGTTCTCGCGAATCAACAGCGGTGAATACGTACGCCAGCGTTGATTGCCGCAGCGCAAGCGCCACAGCATCCGCAGCAACGATACGACGAGCGCCGCGAGACAGACGGCGTCGTCGAGATCGGTGCAGACGTCCATGATGCGGGTCTCGAGCGTCGGGTAACGAGCGCTCGGGCGCATATCCCACCAGATCTTCGACGCGTCGTCGATCAGCCCGGCCTGCGTCATCACGCGGATGATCCGCTGATATTCGGCAAAGCTCGCGAAGCGCTCCGGTACGCCGGTGCGCGGCAGCGCGTCGAAGATGGTCAACCGAAAAGACTTCAGGCCGGTATCGATACCTTCCCAAAGGGGCGATGAGCACGATAACGCGAGCAGGTGCGGCAAGAAATAGCTGAACTGGTTCATCAGGTCGACGCGCAGCTCGTCGTCCTCGATGCCGACATGCACGTGCATTCCGCAGATCAGCAGCCGGCGCGCGGCGGCCTGCATCTCCTCGAACAGCGCATGATAGCGGGCGCGCTCGGTGTGCTTTTGCGTAGTCCAGATCGCGAACGGATGCGTCGAGACCGCCAGCGGCGCGAGGCCGTGCTCGTCCGCCACCTCGATCACCGCGCCGCGCAGCGTCACGAGCGCTTCTCGCACCTCGGCGACGCTGCGGCAGATCCGCGTGCCGATCTCGATCTGCGAGCGCATGAACTCGGGCTTGACCTGCTGGTCGCCGATCCGCGCCGCGCATTGCTCGAGCATCGAGCCCGGCATCTTCTCGACGAGGTCACGCGTCTCGCGGTCAACGAGCAAATACTCCTCCTCGACGCCGAGCGTAAACGTCGGCTCTATCATGGCTCCGTCCTCGTCTGCTCAGGTGGTCGATAGAGCGCCGGGTCCTGCAGCGCCTCGTCCAAGATCTCGGCAAGGCGCTCAGCCCAGCGCGCCTGGCCTTCCTCGTCACGGATCAGATCCTGCCGAATCTCGAGGCTCAGGTGCGCGATGCCGCGCGGCTCCGCATGATGGTCGATCGTGAAGTCCGCCGGATGACGCCCTGAATACGGCTCGTTGTCGCCCGCGACGATATCCGGATGGCGGCGCAGCGCCGGCAGCAGCTTCAACGGCAGCCGCGGGTCCTTATCCCACAGCACACCGATATGCCACGGCCGCTCGATACCGTGCAGCCGCGGCGTGAAACTGTGCACGGCGATCATAACCGGTCGCGTGTCGAGCGTCGTCGCCTCGTCGAGCACGCGGTCGACGGCCTCGTGGTACGGCCAGTAGAAAGCCTCTGCACGCGCCGCCCGGGCGGCGGCCGAAAGGCCGACGTTGCCCGGTACCAGCACGCCGTCGCTGAGCGGCGTGAATGCGCTGCCGTCCGTCAGGCCGCGGTTCAGATCCACGACCAGACGCGAG
>CAZFJU010000271.1:0-5101 GCA_964518995.1 uncultured Gammaproteobacteria bacterium | reverse complement strand
GCTGAACCCGGACGAATACTTCAACGGCGATCTGAAGCGAGCGGTTCATCAAGATGTACCACCGAAAGATGCCAGCGAGCTGAAGGCAACATGATTCAGGCGCACGGTAAGAGCAACCTCGGCCCGCCGCCGAGTCTCGCCGCGGATCGATCGCGAAGGGCGCCATGCTCCGATCAGGCGTACTTGGACATTCGGTTGCCGCGCTTGCGAATGGCTGCACAGAATGGCCACGGGTTAGCTGGAGCGCTTCATCGCGTATTGCGGCCCGCGATGAGCACGGTGGCGTGCAAGCGCGTCATTCGCCCGCTTCACCGCCGACGACGCGGCAAACCACCCGCCAACCCATAGGCTACGTCCCGCCGATCCGTGCTGACACGGCGCTTGGCATCACGGCCCAGGCGCGCCTTCGAGCTCGATCCGCTCTCCGGCCATCCACACCGAATCGATCTGCCGTGTATTCGTGATGTCCTCGAGCGGGTCCGCATCGAGCACGACGAAATCCGCGATTTTGCCCGGCTCGAGCGAGCCGACGTGATCGAGGCCCATCGACGCCGCGGCGGTGCTGGTGGCCGCGACGAGCACATCCATCGGCTCCATCCCGGCATCGGCCATCATCTCGAGCTCGACGTGCTCGAAGTAGCCTTGCCAGCGGCCTGGGCTGCCGGCGGCGCCGCTGTCGGTGCCCATCGCGATCGCGACGCCTTCGTCCGCGAGCAGCTTCAGATTGCGCTCCGCCTGCTCGAGCGCCGGCTTGATTGACTGCGCGTTAGGGTTGTCGCGCACCCTTTGCTGGTAGGCCGGATCGGTCAGCTGCGGAATCTGCTCTTGATAGAGTGATGCACCGCGCTGGAAGAACGGGTCCTCGAAGAACTCGGGGGTCGATTCGTAAACGAATACCGAGAGATCGCGCGTCAGCGTCGGCACATAGTAGACGCCGTTTTCTTTCAGCGAAGCGATGAACTCCGGCGTAACGTCCTGGTCGCGAACGCTGTGGCCGATCACGTCCACGCCCGCATCGATCGCCATCTGCGCATCATCGAGATTGAAGATATGCACTGCGGTCAGCAGGCCGCGGGCATGCGCCTGATCGACTTGCGCGCCGAACGTCTCGGCGTCCGGATCGTTCGGGGTGCCGTTCAAGCGCAGCTTGATCACGTCGACGCCGAGATCCGCGAGCCGGTCCACGGCTGCACGGCTCTCTTCGGGCGTCGATCCTGCCGCCGCGCGTCCCGAGGTATAGAGACGCGCGCCGTCTGCCTCGCCCGCACGCTGCTCCGCGGCGAGCGCGACGCCTTCGGCTTCGTCCCGCGCGCCAGAGCCGAGGCTCACGACGGTCGTGACGCCGTAATGCGCGTACATTTGCAGTCGCCGCAATAGATCGTCACGCACCGGTAAAGTGCTGTCTTGCTCGACCTGCACGTGCCCATGTGCGTTGACGAGACCCGGGATGACAGTCTTCCCGTCGAGCGACACGCGCTCCGCGCTTGCAGGAATCTCGACGCTGCCGGCAGGACCTACGGCGGCGACTTGGCCGTTCTCGACCAGCAGAACGGCGTCGTCGATCGGCGCGTTACCGGTGCCGTCGATCAGGCGCGCGCCGGTAAACGCGACGACGTCGGCGTCCTGTGCGCTGGTCGGCGGCGACAACAAGAAAGCTGCTGCACACAGCGGCGCGGCAGCGGCGAGAAAACTACGGTGCATGCGCATCGATTTCGACCCCTACAAGCTGAAGCGGAAGCCGCGGAGTGTTCGCGGCCCAGGCCGTCCGTCGCCGGTTTCGACCTCGCCCGAATCTACCATCCTTCGCGGGCTCGGTCTGCACGTAAGCGCTTGACGGCCACTGAAGGCGGTCACGCGCCGCAGCTGGCGATATCGCGCATGCGTCGCGATCAGCGGGGAGTGGAGCCGCAGGCCCACCTTTGCGAGAATTGCCGCCCCACCGCGCTCCCGTCGACCGCGGCGACCCGGAACGCGGCGGGAGGCCGCCTTGTCTCGTATCAGGAAGACACGTCCGCCGCAGCCCCGTCTCGTCGAGATCGAATACTTCGAGGATTCGACGGCGCGGTTCCCCGCGCTGCTCGAACGCCCGTGGCACGTGCTGCTCGACAGCGGGCAGGGCGGCAACGAGGCGGGCCGCTACGATGTGCTGACCGCCGATCCGTTCGTGACGCTGACGACCCGCGGCGCGGTCACGGAGATTCGCCGCCGCGACGGTGTCGTGAGCGATGCCCGCGATCCGCTCGGGCTGCTCGCCGACGCGCTGGGCGAACCTGCTGACCGGCCGCCCGAGGTGCCGTTCGCGGGCGGTGCGATCGGCTATCTCGCGTATGACCTCGGCCGCCGCTTCGAGCGTCTCGCCTCGACGGCTGTCGATGACGTCGGCGTGCCGGACATGGCGGTGGGGCTCTACGATTGGGCGTGCGTCGTCGATCATGTGGCGCGGCGCGCGTGGCTCGTCGGTGCGGGGCGAGACGAGAAGACCTTCGACGATTGGCCGCGTCTGCTCGAGCAGATCCAAGCCGTCGGCGCGAAGCCGCTCGATCTGCCGCCGTTCAGAGCGGTGTCGCCGATTCGCTCGAGCTTCGATGCGGAAAGCTATCGCCGCGCGTTCGAGCGCGTGCAGGCGCATATCCGCGCCGGCGACTGCTATCAGGTCAACCTCACGCGCCGCTTCGATGCCGATGTGCGCGGATCGTCGTGGCTTGCGTACCGCGAGCTGCGGCGCTTGAGCCCGGCGCCGTTCTCGGCTTATCTCGGGTTGCCGGATATGGACGTGCTGTCGTCCTCGCCCGAGCGCTTTCTGAAGGTCGCGGGCCGCCGCGTCGAGACCAAGCCGATCAAGGGCACGCGGCCCCGCTCGCCGGATCCTGCGCGGGATGCTGCGCTCGTCGCCGAGCTGCGCGCGAGCGCGAAGGATCGCGCCGAGAACGTCATGATTGTCGATCTGCTGCGCAATGATCTCGGTAAGGCTTGCGAGCCGGGCTCCGTCGTCGTACAGAACCTTTTCGACGTGGAAAGTTTTGCAAACGTGCATCACCTCGTCAGCACGGTCACCGGGCGGCTTCGCGCCGACCGCCACGCGCTCGATCTCGTGCGCGGCGCATTTCCGGGCGGCTCGATCACCGGCGCGCCCAAGGTGCGCGCGATGGAGATCATCGAGGCGCTCGAGCCGCAGCGCCGAAGCGTATATTGCGGCTGCATCGGCTACATCGGTTTCGACGGCGACCTCGATTTCAACATCGCGATACGCACGCTGGTGCGGCGCGGCGATCAAATCTTCGCGTGGGCCGGCGGCGGCGTGGTCGCGGACAGCTGCGCGGACGCGGAGTACCAGGAAGGGCTGGACAAGGCGAGCGCGCTGCTGGCCGTGCTAGCAGGCTAGTGGCTGTTCCAGGCGACTCAGCGCGAAAGCGCTCAGCTCATAGGCAGCAGATGCGCCCAACCGCGATACGCGCTCGTATGCGCCGGCACGTCGTGCACGCGCAGCACGTCGACCCCTTGCGCGCACATTTGCAGCGATGCGCCAACGGTAAAGAGATTTTTGTCCGCCGCATCGCGCTTCGCAATGCTGGCCATGAACGACTTGCGCGAGTGGCCGACCAGGATGCGCAGGCCGGCGGCGTGAAAACGCCGCAGATTGCGCAGCAGCTCGAGGGATTGCAGCGAGCTCTTGCCGAAACCGATGCCGGGGTCGAATAGGATCCGCCGCTCCGCGATTCCGGCCGCCTCCCATTCTCGGCGCCGCAGGTCGAGCCAATTCAGCAGCTCATCCACCGGATCGCGATCCGCGGGCAAGATCACGTGGCGATCGGCCGGCACCGTCAGACTGTGCATCGCGACGAACTCCGCGTCGCTTTCCGCGGCGACGGCGAGCATCTCGGGCGACGTCAGCCCACTCACGTCGTTGATGATGTCGGCGCCCGCGGCCAACGCGCGGCGGGCCACGTCGGCGTGATAGGTATCGATGCTGATACGAGGCGGCAGCGGCACGGCATGCAGATTCTCGCGCAGCCGCGCCAGAATCGGCTCGAGCCTGCGCCATTCCGCGTCGGGCGTCAGCGGCGCGGCGCCGGGCCGCGTCGATTCCGCGCCGAGATCGAGAATGTGCACACCGGCCTCGAGCATCGCGTCCACACGCCGTTCGACAGTGGCCCACGTGGTGGTCTCGCCGCCATCCGAGAACGAGTCGGGCGTGATGTTGACGATGCCCATCCACAGCGGGATGACGTGGCGCAGCTCACGCGACAGCTCGAGCACCGTGCGACCGGTCCCCGGTACCTGCAGCGACGGGTTGAGCGCCACCAGCGGCGCCAGCACGAAGTTGCGCGCCGCAATGCCCGGGTGCGGCACGGTCAGGCGTTCGCTACGGATCTCGGTGTGGCCCCACAGCAGGATGTCGAGGTCGATCGGCCGCGGCGCCCAGCGTGCGGAGAAATCACGGCCGAAATGCGCTTCGATGCGCTTGAGCCCATCGAGCGCCTCGAGCGGCGACGAATGCGCGCGGCAGCGCACCGCGGCGTTTAGAAAGGGTAGATTCCATTCCGGCGGCGCGCCTTCGGGCAGCATTGCCGGCGTTTCAACCGGCGGCGAGACCTCGACGACCTCGAGCCCCGCTTCCGGCAGCGCCGCGACTGCATCGGCGAGGTGCCGCCGGCGGTCGCCGAGATTCGAACCGATTCCAAGATAAATATCCATGACCACACGCGCTCGAGGCGACAGCGAAGCGGCCACTTACATACAATGAGGTCCGCAGGATTACAACGTCAGATGAAGAGGAAGCGATCGATGAAAGCGAAAGCGGCCGTTGCATGGGAAGTGGGGAAGCCTTTGTCCATCGAGGAGGTCGATATCCAGGGCCCGAAGGCGGGCGAAGTGCTCGTGCGGCTGGTCGCGACCGGCGTCTGTCATACCGATGCGTTCACGCTGTCCGGCGATGATCCCGAGGGGGCATTCCCGGTCATTCTCGGCCATGAAGGCGGTGGCGTCGTGGAGGAGGTCGGGCAAGGCGTGACCAGCGTGAAGCCGGGCGATCATGTCATTCCGCTGTACACGCCCGAGTGTGGGGAATGCAAGTTCTGCAAGTCCGGAAAGACCAATCTCT
>CAZFJU010000270.1:0-5116 GCA_964518995.1 uncultured Gammaproteobacteria bacterium | reverse complement strand
CTGCAGCGGCGACGACGAATCGCCGCCGGTTCCGCCCTCCCGCCATGCGGCGAATGACGGCGGGTCGGCGGCGAAGGCATCTCCGCGCGGCGGCGGGCAGCGCTCGCCCACATAGAGCCCGCCGGTGCCGGTGGGGCCGAGTAACGCTTTGTGTCCGGGGAAGGCGAGCAGGTCGACGCCCAGCGCTTCGACGTCGATCGGGACCGCCCCGGCAGTTTGGGCGGCATCGAGACAGAAGAGCGCGCCATGGGCGCGTGCGATTGCGCCCACGCTCGCGGCATCCTGGAGCGTGCCGAGCACGTTCGATGCGTGCGTCATGACGATCAGGCGCGTGTCGGGGCGCATGGCCCGGCGCACGTCGTCCGGGTCGACGAGCCCCTCGTCGTCGCACGGCACGCGCGTGATCTCGATGCGGCCGGCTTCGGCGAGGGCTTGCAGCGGACGGCTGACCGAATTGTGCTCGAGCACGGTCGTCACGACATGTGCGCCGTCGTCGAGCACGCCCTTGATGGCCATGTTGAGCGCGTCGGTCGCGTTGAGTGTGAAGATCATGCGGCGCGGGTCCGTGCCGTTCACGAGGCGCGTGAGCTCGAGGCGGACGGCGTCCAGCAGCTGCTCGGCGCGAACGGCCATCCGATGCCCGCCGCGGCCGGGATTAGCGGCGTCCGCTTCGAGAAAGCGTACGATCGCCTGCGCGACCTCGGGAGGCTTGGGAAAGCTCGTAGCGGCGTTGTCCAGATAGATCATTGCGGGCTGCGATCATCCGTCCGTTACGTCCCGACGTACTTCGCGTAAACGCTTCTTGCCACGTTCGCCTCGCGTGTGCCTTTGACGATGGCGCGGCCATCGGTGAACAGCGTGAGCTCGTAGTCGCGGCCGTTGTCCGCCAGAGTGGCGCGCAGCATGAAACGGTTCGCCGTCACCGCGCCATGCGCGCGAAGCCGGTTGGCAATCTCGCCGAGATCGAGTGGTTCGGCCTGTTGCTTATGGGTCAGCTGGACCGCGTCGCGGCCGCAGAGTGTCGTGGTTCCCGAGCCGAGCCGGCCATCGAGATAGTCGAACCGGCGATGCTTGCAGCAGCTGCAGTCCCCGTCGTCATAGGCGCGCGCCACCTTGAGCTGCATGAACGCGTTCGACCACAGGTCAAAGCTCAGCATCGTTCTCGTGACCCGGTCGAGGTTGCCGGTGAGGATTTTCAGTGCCTCTGCCGCCTCGAAGTTCGCGACGATCGCCACGGCCGGGCCGAGCACGCCAACCGTATCGCAAGTCGGCATGGTGCCTGGCGGCGGCGCTTCCTCGAACAAGCACTTGAGGCAGGGCGTCGCCTTGCTGCCGCCGGGACCGCGCTCCCACGCCGCGTCGCCGTGCTCGGTGTGCGGCAACACGGCAAATGCGGCGCCTGTCGTTCCCACCGCGCCGCCGTAAACGTATGGAACGCCGTGCTTCACCGCGTAGTCGTTGGCGAGATAGCGGGTCTCGAAATTGTCGAGCCCGTCGACGATGACATCCACGCCCTCTGCGTGGCGGGCGAAGTTGGTGGCATTCATGTCGTCGACGATTGCGGTGACCTCAATCCGCGAGTTGATTCGGGCGAGCTTGCGTCGAGCGGCTTCGGCCTTCGGCAAAGCCGCGGCGACATCGGCTTCGTCGAAGAGCACTTGACGCTGCAGGTTCGTCAGTTCGACGAAGTCGCGGTCGACGATGACCAGGCGGCCGACGCCGGCGCGGGCCAGCATGTCTGCGACCACGGTGCCGAGCGCGCCGCAACCGAGCACGAGCACGGTCGAGCGGCCAAGGCGGCGCTGGCCGTCGGTGCCGAAGCCCGGCAGCAGGGTTTGGCGATGATAGCGGGCGAAATCGTCAGTCATGCGCTCGTCTAGGGCATCGAGGTGTTGTGCAATTCTCGAGAGTGGTCGCTCCGGAAGGCGGAATTTCGACACGACAGACTCTGTGCGCGGGTATGGCCGCTCGGCGATGGGTAGCGGCCGTCTCGGGTGCTATCCGGGGTAGCCCTCGCCATCAAATTGCGATACATATGTATTCAACAGCTATGTAATTGGATGTATGGCCTGGCTAGCGACGCCGTTTGGTCTCCGCCACCATGCTTTGGCAAGCCTCCCCCTCGGATGTCGGGCGGAGACCTTTTTTTTCGTCGTCGCGCCAGCGCTCAGATCGGCACCTTGCGGTCCTGGAATGCTTTGTGCCATCGGTTGATTCGAACCTTCGCGCGCATACCGTTCACCCAGAACGGGTCGTCGCTAAAAATCTCCCTGACCTCGGCTTCGTTCTCCGCTTCGACGATCCATAGGCCGCCGACCGGCTTGTCGCTCGGCACCTCGCGCATCGATCCCGGTATCAGAACTCGATCTTTATTGCGCTCGAGAAACTCGATGTGGCTGGCGAACAGCTCCTCGCGGAGCTCGGCGACGTCGGGGTGATCCTCGAATTGCACGATAAAGAGCATATTCCTCGTTCCTTGTTGGCTCGAAAAGGCGGCGCAGGCGCCGGGTGTTGGCTCGAAAAGGCGGCGAAGGCGCCGGGCTGATCGAATAGTTTACCGTAGCTCGGCCGGCGCGAGCGGCCTCAGGGTGCGCGCCGCGCTTGTCGTCGGGGCGGTCGAGTGGTTCAATCAATGGCGTCACCGACGGGAACTGGCGGCTCGAGGAGGCGGTGCAATGAGTATTCGTGCGATCGGCCTGATTGGAGCGGCTTTATGCTTGTCTGTGTCGGCGGCGCACGCTCAGCAGCCGAGCGAGGACGCCGCCACAGAAGATTGGACGGTAACAGTGATCGACCTGGGCTATGCCGATGCGACCGAGGTCGCGAGGCTGCTGTCCGAGATCGTTCCTCCCGGCGTCAGAGTCGTCCCCTATTACCAAACGAATAGCCTGATCATCTCGGGCGAGCGGGCCGTTGTCGAAGCCTTGATCGAAGGCGGCGGTACGGAGGATATGCTGGTGCGGAGCCAATGAGCGAGACCCTCGACCAAATCGAAATCAAGATTGCCTTTCTCGAGAAATCGAACGCTGAGTTGGGCGATATCGTTTACCGGCAGGGCAAGGAGATCGAGGCGTTGCATGCCAAGCTCGCGGAGCTCACCGGGCGGTTCGACGCCGCGCAGGATGTATCGCCGGGCAGCTCGGAGTTGGCCGATAAACCGCCCCACTATTGAGCGGCGGCAACAGCTCCGCTCGCCGCGTCGCCCGCATCGCACTCTGAGACCCAGGTAGGTAGCATGCCGATCATTATCCTGCTGATCCTCGCCGCCCTCGTCGCCACGTTCGGCTTCTGGGACACCGTTCAGGGGATTCTTGGCGCCATCGGCGTCATGATCCTCATGGTGGTTCTGATCGTCGGGCTCATCGGTGCGCTCGGCATGATGCTCTTTCGGCGCGGTAGGGGGCGGCCTTCCGGGCGGTAGCGGCGTCCACCGGCCGGAACTCCTCGGCCGAGGTCACCGACCCTGCGGACCGAGCTCCTCGTCAGCGCACCACGATTACCCGGCACGGCGCCTCGTGGAGCACTTGATTCGAGACGCTGCCGAGAAGCAGACCGCCGATGCCGCTCGTGCCGCGGCTGCCGAGCACGACAGCCTCCGCGCCGAGCCGCTCTGCCTCCGACACGATGACCTTTCCAGGCCGCCCGGCGCGCACAACGAAACGCATCTGCCCGGGCGCCAGCTCGATGCTCTTGCGGCTGTCGTCGATGACCGCCCGTCCCTGGGACTGCACGGCGTCGTCGGCGTCCTGCGCCGGCGCTCCGGCCAAGTGCCCGAGCGTGTCTTGTGCAGGAGGGCGTTCTTGCACATTCAGCAGATGGAGCACGCCGTGCTTCCGGTCGAGCAGGTTGACGGCGACCTCGAGCGCGTCGCGTGCAGGGCTCGAGCCGTCGAGGGGCACGAGTATCGTTTTGTACATCTGACCTCCTGTCGTTGGCCCGCTATCATCACCGCCAATCATGCCGCCATTCACGGAGAGACAGTTATGAATCCGGACTTGCCCGTCGCCGACGACACCGCCATCTGGGACGCCTGGCTCGGGTTGTATCAGACGCCGGCCATCAGCGTAGCGCTGGAGCTGGAGATATTCGAGTTTTTGCAAGAGCCGGCGGACACCTCGACGCTGGCTCGACAGGCTGGATTGTCGGTGCGCGGGCTCACTGCGCTGCTCGGCATGCTGAAGTGTTTGCGATTGATCGATCGCCGCGAGGGCAGGTGGACCCTCAATCAAACTTCGCGCGCCTACCTGCTCAAGCAGAGCCCGTTCTACTGGGGGCCGTTTTTCAGCTATACGGCGGCTTCTCTGCCGCTGCATGCGCTCCTGCGGGATAACGTCAAGGGCGTCGCAACCGGCGACGGCCGGCCCGTCGCGGGCTGGGAAGCGGGCGCAATCGATGAGTCGCTAGCGCGGCGGCTGACGGATTTCATGCACTGCCATTCGATCGCGCCTGCGATCGGGCTTGCGAAGACTTGCGACTTCTCGGGCGTGCAGCGAGTGCTCGACGTCGGCGGCGGCTCGGGCTGCTACGCATTTTCCCTGGCGCTCGAGCATCCCGAGATGCGGGCCACGGTCATGGATTTGCCGACGATCTGCAACGTCGCCGCGAGCTATATTGCCCGCGCGGGCGTTGCAGATCGCGTCGATACGCGAGCCGTAGACATGTTTCGGGAGGAATGGCCGCGAGGCTACGACTGCCATTTCTTCGCCAACGTCTTTCATGACTGGAGCCCGGAGACGTGTGCCGAGCTGGCTCGCTCGAGCTTCGCGTCGCTCGAGGCCGGCGGGCGTATTGGCTTGCAGGAGATGCTGCTCGACGATTCCGGCGATGGGCCGATTCAGCCGGTCGCGTTTTCGCTGCTGATGTGTCTTGGCACGAAAGGTCAACAGTTCACCCTTGCCGAGCTCAGGGAGATTCTCGAAGGGGCGGGCTTCACCGGAATCGAAGCCCAGCGCAGCTATGGCTACTACTCCCTGGTGACGGGCTATAAGCCGTCTTGAGCGCCATCGGCGTTTCCGCGGAGGGACGCGTCTCCGGCAAAGAGTACAGCGCCTCCGATCCCTTCGCGGAAGCGTGGCCTTCGAAGTGCTCGCTCGCTGTTTCATTGCCGCCGTCCGTC
>CAZFJU010000269.1:0-5174 GCA_964518995.1 uncultured Gammaproteobacteria bacterium | reverse complement strand
CTAGTGCCCTGTAACAGCCAGATCAGTAGTGGCTGTTTTAGGCCACCAGGCTAGCGACGCCATTAGCGCTGGTCGAAGGAGAACGCCTCCGGCTTGCCGACTGTAATTTGCGCGAATTGCATATGCCGCACGTTGAGCACGTAGTTGCGCTCCTGCGGCACGATGACCGACGGGACGAGAAGTGCCAGGGCTTCCCCTTCGACGAGCCAGCTGGCGCCGGCCTTTTGGCTTGCGGCCAGCGTACGCGGCGCGCGACTGCCGCGATAGCGGCTTAGGCGGGGGCGGCTCGGCAGCCGGATTGTCCAGAGCTGAAAGCGCATGGACCGAGCCTCGAGCGTGACGTGGACGAAGGTTTCGAGCACCGCGAGCGCACGCGACTCCGACGCGTAAACGACCGGCGTGCCGGGAGGGTTCCAGCGCCCGCCGTACAGCCGGGCGCCCTCGCCTGAGAGTGCGTCCTCAGCGCGCTCGGCTCTGACGAGCCGATAGATCTCTGTCACGTGTAGACGCCGTAATCGATACGCCGCAGAAGCGCCTCGACCTCGTCCGCGCCTGCTTGGGTCACGAGCAGGTTTAGGGGCACCTGCCCGGCCAGCGCGGGCTGCGACCGGCGCAGCCAGCTCATCGCGTTTGCGGTGCCTTCGAGCGCTTCCTCGGCGACCGCGATCACCTTCGACAGCCGATAGAGACGGTCGCTGGTGGGCACGTCGAGCGTTCCACCCGCCGACCGGGCGCGCCGCAGCGTCGCTTCCCCGATGCCGAGCAAACGTGCGAGCTCCGCATCCGTTAACGCGGCGTGCGCTTTGATGTTCTCGACCGACTCGAACCGCAATCCCTCGAGAATGCGCTGGTGCCAGCCGCCGGTCTCGCGGACTTCGTCCAAGCGTTCGTTCAGGATTCTCGCGAGATTTGCGGAGTGAGTTGACTTCCGCTGGCTCATTTGAGCGCCATTCTACGCTCATTTGATCTACAACGAGATGACGATCCCGGCCTGTGTCGCGCGTCCGTGTTGTGTACGTACTCCCGCCTCAAGCGGGCTGCGGACGAGGCCCGAGCAGAATCGGTGCGTAGACCGCGAGGAATATCGCGAAGGCCCCCGCCCACAGCGCCACCGCGCAGGTAAAGACATGCACTGCACCGATCGGCAGTAACGCCGGACCGAAGATGCGCACCAACGCGCCCGCGACCACCAGCGCATAGGCCGCGATGATGGCCCTGTGCACCACGAGCGGCCGCCCGGTATGGCCCAGCGCGACGCGGGTCATCACCGCGAGGATCATCGTGCCGAACACGCCGGCCGTTTGCGCATGCAGCCAATTCGCCGCCCATGGCGCCTGCGTGAGCAGCCATACGGCCTTGAGGCCGAGCGCGACCGCAACCCAGCCATAGCCGATGTGCAGTATCACCACGATCGGCATGCGCCAGGTGCGATGGCCCTCCCACTGCGCGAGCCGCGCCGCGACCAAGAGCGCCGCGACCGCCGCGATGACGCCGGCTGCCCATGAGCCCGCCGCGATCAGATCGACCACCACCACTGCGGCGATCGCCGCAAGTGACGCCCGCTCGAGCCCGGCCGCAGGCGCTATCGACGTGCCCCGCCCTTCGCGCACCAGCGCATTGCGCGTGAAGGCCGGGATGATCCGCCCGCCGACGACCACGACCAGCACGAGCACGATGTTCATCGCAAAGCGCAGCGGGTCGAACGGCAGCGTGAGCCATCCGGCCAAAAACGCATGGAATGCCGCATCGGCGACGAACAGCAGTAACAGCAACAGCAGGAACGGATAGTTGCGCACGTTCCGTGTCGTGATCAGCGGGCGCGCCAGCAGGAACGCAAGCGCCGGAAAGAATGCAAGCTCGATGAGCACGGCCGGCGTCGCATGCAGACCCGTCAGCGGGCTCGCGACGATGCGTCCCGCAATCCACAGCAGCGCGAGCGCGGCGAGCGGCCAGCCCGATACGGGCGGAGTGTTCGTCCAGGTGGGCGCGGCGGTGAGCAGAAACCCAGCAATCGCCGCCGACACGACGCCGTAGATCATCTCGTGACCGTGCCAGCGAAAAAGCGGTAGTGCCTCAGCTGTCCAGCCGGCGCCCGCGAGCGCGGCGATCAGCACGATCGGCGCAAGCACCGCCCAGGCCGCAGCGAGCAGAAAGAAGGGGCGAAAAGCATAGGAGAAAAAAGTATGCACAGTGCGCACCCGCTATGGTGTTTCTTAGAGCGATGGAGGCGAGACGGGTTAACCTTCAGCGCGAGCGGCGCCGCGTCGCAGCGCCGACATCCCCAGCCACCCCGCGCCTACGAGCGCACCGAGCTTCACTGCTTCGATCAAGATATACAGCTCATGCAGCGATGAAGGGGACGGCATGCCGCCCTGGATGATCACTTCAACCCGCGCATCGAGCACGGGCAGCAACCATACCGCTTGCAGCACAGCGGCGGCCGTCAGCAGCCCACCCAGCCAAGTCGCATAGGGAACGTTACGGGCAAGCGGTACACCGGCCGGCCGGCTGGCGCTGCGGCGCGGGCGCCGCAACGCCGGCAACTCGTACGCCAGCGCGCTGATCAACATGACCGCGCCGAGCACGACCTCGACACGATTGAACCAATGGAAGGTTTGGCGGCCGACGTCGAGCGCGACCGGCAAGGTGAGCGATGGCGCAAGAAACTTCACCGGCGTCGCCAGGAACGACACGCCGAGCAGCGCTCCAAGCCAGACGAATGAGACGACCGTAAAGATGATCAGCGCCGCGTCGCTGCGCGCGTCAGCGGCTACCAGAGTCCTTTCCACCGCAGCCATGTCGTCTCCTTCGGTCAGCGCGAATCCTTTCGAGCGCCGCGTGAACTCCCTTTGGGCGCGCCGCTATTTCGTGCACCGTGCGAACCGCCTTTGAGCCCACCTTTACGCCGTAGAGACGGTCGGGGCTCTCCGCTTCGGCTCGTGCGCGCCAGCCGAGCTTTCGAGCAGCGCATCGAGCCGCAGATCCGCGCCGAGCAGATCCTCGAGCGTGTAGCTATCCAGCACCGCGAGGAAAGCATCGAGCGCATCGCTCAACACACCCTTCAATATGCATGCGGGGGCGATCACGCATGCGCCGGGCTGCGTACGTTCAAAGCACGGCACGATGTGAAACGAGCCCTCTACTTCGCGGATGACATCGCCCAGGCGAATCTGCGCCGCCGGTATGCCGAGCCGGAGACCACCGCCTTTGCCGCGGAGTGTCTCGAGATAGCCCGCCCGGGCCAGGTGCTGCACCACCTTCATCAGGTGATTACGTGATATCCCGTATTGCACCGAGATTTCACCGATCGTTAACCCTCGCTTTTCGCGCTTTCTCTCGTTCAAACCGACGGAAATCAGCACGCGCAGGGTGTAGTCGGTAAACCTTGTCAGCTGCATAGTCGTCTTGTAGGATAAGATGCATCAAATGTACTTCTTTAAGGCGACGAGCGCAATGAGAATGACGAGACGGTCCAGGCACCTCACTCTTCTCAAGCATACGAATCTGGCCGGCGCCGCGCTCGCGGCCGTCGTGCTCGTCGGGTGCAGCCCCCCACAGACGGCGCTCGAGGTCGAGCAGCCCGAAGGCTGGGCCGACGATCTGGCGCTTGTAGAGGCTACCGATATCAATCCTGATCCGAGCATCGTCGAGGTCGAGCTCGAAGCGCGGATCACGGATATCGAGTTCGTCGAAGGCAAGCCGACTCCGGTGTGGACGTACAACGGCAGCCTGCCGGGGCCGATGATTCGCGCCAAGGTCGGCGACAAGATCATCGTGCATTTCAAGAACTCGCTGCCGGACGCCACGAGCATCCATTGGCACGGCCTGCGCTTGCAGAACGCGATGGATGGCGTGCCGGGCCTCACGCAGGATCCGGTCGAGCCGGGCGGCGAGTTCGTCTACGAGTTCGATGCGAACGACGCCGGCACATTCTGGTATCACCCGCACATCAATTCTGCGGCCCAGGTGGGCTGGGGGCTTTACGGCTCGATGATCGTCGAGGATCCAAACGACCCCGAGGTATTCGGGGATGAGCTGGTCATCCAGCTATCGGATATCTCCATCGATGAGGAGGGGCGCTTCCTGCCCGAAGATACGGGCGGCGAGTTCGGTAATTTGTTCGGGCGCGAAGGCAATATTCTGCTGGTCAACGGCAAGGTGCGCCCGCAGCTCAAGGTACGCAACGGCAAACAGCAGCGCTGGCGTGTGATCAATGCGGCCCGGGCGCGGTACTACACAATCCGGCTGCCGGACCATACCTTCGTCAAGCTCGGCGGCGACAATGGTCTCGCGGCGCAGTCGCAGGAAGTCAGCCGCATCATATTGACGCCGGGTGAGCGGGCCGACTTCGTCTTCACGCCGTCCGATGAGCCGGGCACGTCGCAGTTCATGCAGTGGATCCCGACCGAGCGCGGCTTCGGCAGCGTGTTCAACCGTCCTCGCGAGAACATGCTCGAAATCCTTACCGTCGATGAGGCCCCGGTCATTCCGGAGCCGATCCCGGTCGAGCTGCGCGAGATCGAGCGGATCGATATCGCCGGCGCGAAAGAGATCGACCTCGACCTCACGATCGAGACGCATAGCACCGCACGCACAAAAGAAATCGTCATGGGCGTCAACAGCGTGCCGTACTGGCGCAGCAAGCCGCTCGAGGCGCAGGTCGGCGAGACGCAGATCTGGAATGTGATCAACAACACGGCCTTCGCGCATCCGTTCCATCTGCACGGCTTCTTCTTTCAGGTGCTCGACGATACGAGAGTGCTCGAGTGGAAGGACACCGTGGACGTGCCGGCGGAGTCGAATCTGCGCATCGCCGTGCACTTTGACAACCGGCCGGGAATGTGGATGTTCCACTGCCACATCCTCGACCACGCGGATGCCGGCATGATGGGTCATCTATGGGTGGCGGCCGACGAGCACGATCATCCGCCGGAAGTCGACCTGCACATTCACTAGCCTACGAAGACGAAAAAGGGGTCAGAGCCCAATTAGCTTGCTAATTGGGCTCTGACCCCTTTTTCTGCAGACCCTTTTTTTAGGCTACCGCAGCCCGCGCTCGTAGCGAGACGTCTCGATATAGAAACGCACTGCCGTGTTGCCCTCGTGGCACGCGAACTCGAAGATCTTGTAGTCGTCGTCGCGCCACATCGGATACTGCACGGTGAACGGCCGCG
>CAZFJU010000268.1:0-5199 GCA_964518995.1 uncultured Gammaproteobacteria bacterium | reverse complement strand
GAAACGGCTCTTCAAGCCGCGCAGGATTTCGACGGTCTCCTCGACCGTCGGCTCCGGCACGTCGATCTTCTGGAAGCGCCGCGCCAGGGCATGGTCCTTCTCGAAGATATTGCGGAACTCGGTGTACGTCGTCGAGCCGATGCAGCGCAGCTCGCCGTTCGCGAGCACCGGCTTGATCATATTCGACGCATCCATGACGCCGCCCGACGCGGCGCCGGCGCCGATCAAGGTATGAATCTCGTCGATGAACAGCACGGCGCCCGGCTGCTTCTTCAGCTCGTTGACCACGCCCTTCAGGCGCTTCTCGAAATCGCCGCGGTACTTCGTGCCGGCGATCAACGCGCCCATATCGAGCGCGTAGATGGTGCTGTCCGCGAGGACATCCGGCACCCGCCCCTCGACGATCAGCCGCGCGAGCCCTTCGGCCAGCGCGGTCTTGCCGACGCCGGCCTCGCCGACGAACAGCGGATTGTTCTTGCGGCGCCGGCACAGAATCTGCACGGTGCGCTCGATCTCGAGCTCGCGGCCGATCAGCGGGTCGATCTTGCCGGCCTCGGCCTGCGCATTGAGGTTCGTCGTGAACCGCTCGAGCGCGCTCGGCTCCGCGCCGCCGCTCCGGCCCTCGCCGAGCGTGCGCTCGCCGTCGGGCTTATCCTCGTGGAGCTTGGCGACGCCGTGCGAGATGTAGTTGACGATGTCCAGCCGCGAAACGTCCTGCAGACCGAGGAAATAGACGGCCTGCGACTGCTTCTCGCTGAAAATCGCCACCAGCACGTTGACCGGCGTGACTTCCTTCTTGCCGCTCGACTGCACGTGGAACACCGCGCGCTGCAGCACTCGCTGGAAGCCGAGCGTCGGCTGCACGTCCACCTCGTCCTCTTCGTCGGGCCGGAGCCGCGGGGTCGAATCTTCGATGAAATCGCTGAGCTCCTGGCGGAGGCGGGCGATATCGGCGCCGCAGGCCCGCAGGATTTCGATGACCTGCGGGATGTCGAGCAGCGCGAGCAGCAGATGCTCGACAGTGATGTATTCGTGTCGTTCCTCGCGTGAGCGCTGGAACGCCTCGTTCAAACAATATTCGAGTTCACTCGATAGCATCAGGTCTCTTCCATCGTACAGAGCAGCGGATGTTGGTGCTGCTGGGCCATCCCCGTCACTTGCGCCACTTTGGTTTCGGCGATCTCGTACGTGTAGACGCCACAGACGCCCTTCCCTTTCGTATGGACCTCCAGCATGATGCGCGTCGCCGTGTTGCGGTCCAGTGAAAAGACTTTCTGCAGCACCTGCACGACGAACTCCATCGGGGTGTAGTCGTCATTGAGCAGGATGACGCGATACAGCGGCGGACGCTTCAGCTGCGGGCGCGCTTCCTCGGTCGCAAGCCCGAAATCGTCATCTCTCGCGTGTTTCAATCGATCATCGGACATCGGTGGAATTCATTCGGCCTTCGCCTCCCAATTTACCCACGGATTCGGAACCTCGCAATGTTCCTCCATTCGCCCACGGCCGTCCGTGAAAAGCGAATGATAGATTCATCAAATTCAGCAACTTGTCACTTCGATACGACTTGTTACGCCGTATCGTGCGCGCCTATGATTCCCTACTGCAACGATCGAGGGTCGCGATGATGGACCTCGCCAAAACGCTCACATCCTGGAAGGAGCGGTCCCCCGAGCAGTGGGTCCGATCGGTAAATCGGGCCCTGCCCCCGGTCGTCATGGCCATACTTCTCTTGGCTATCGCATACCAGCTGGCGAAGCTGACGTGGTCTTTGGTCCCACGTGATGCTTTCGACCGCCCAACTCCCGAAATCGTTCAACCGGCCGCATCCACGGCGCCCCGCTCCGCGGCCCACTATACGGCGCTGCAGGAATCGCACCTGTTCGGCGAGGCCCGCGCGGAGCCTTCGGGCGCGCCCGCGCCGGTCACGAGCGAGGTCGATGCGCCGGAAACGACGCTGCCGCTGACGTTGACCGGCGTCACCGCAGATGAGTCCGACCAGCTCTCGCAGGCCCACATCATAAGCGGCCGCGCCGAGGAACGCCGCTACCGGGTCGGCGACGAAATCGAGAATGCCAACGGCGCGCGGCTGCACGCCGTCTATCGCGACCGCGTGATCATCAATCGGGCCGGGCAGCTCGAGACACTGCGATTCGACGAGACGCGCACGGCCGCGGCGCCAAGCCGGCTCGCACCGCTGCCGCCGCCGCCCGAGCCGCCCCCGGTCTACGACGTCGCGGAGCCCGCGGTCCGCAATGTTGTGACGGAAAGCGCCGCGGATTTGACTAATATCCTTAGGATGGCTCCACATCTGGATGGCGGCCGGATGGTGGGTTTCCGGCTGAACCCCGGCCGTGACCGCGAAACCTTCGAGGCGCTCGGCCTGATGCCCGGCGACGTCGTCACCGACATCAACGGCGTCGCGCTGGACGATCCGGCGAAGGCGCTGCAGGTCCTCGATGCGCTCGGGGAATCGACCCAGGCGTCGATTACGCTCTTGCGCGACGGCGTGCCGAGCGTGATGGTCATCGACACGTCACAAATTCAGAGCTTGATGAACGACCGCCAGTAGGCGGATACCTTCAAGGGGATAGAGATCAGATGAATCGGTTCTCGCGACACAGGGGAGCGACGTGAACCCCACCCGCGCGCATCGTCGGCTCGCACTGCTCGCGGCGCTCGCGCTCGGCGTCGGGCTCGCCGCGGGCCCGGCCGCCGCGCAGTTCACGCCGAACTATCGAGATACGGATCTGCGCACCGTGATCGACGCGGTCGGCGCAGTGACGGGGCGCAATTTCCTCGTCGATACGCGGGTCCGCGGCAATGTTACGTTTCTGACCAACACGCCGCTCTCCGCCGAGGCGCTGTACGAAGCGTTTCTGACGATGCTGTCGATGAACCAGTTCGTCACCATCGACGACGGCGAGTTCACGCGCATCGTGCCCGACGCCAATGCGAGGACCCTGCCGAGCACCGCGACCGGCAACGAGCGCGAAGCGCTCGTCACGCAGGTCGTGCGGGTCGACAACATCGCCGCGAACCAGATCGTGCCGATCCTGCGGCCGATGCAGGCGCAGAACGCGCATATGACGGCGCTGCCGAATTCCAACGTGCTCGTGATCGTCGACCGGCTGTCGAATGTCGAGCGGCTCATCGACGTGATCAATGTGATGGACCGCGAAGCGGAGCAGGATGTCGAGGTGATCCGCCTCGAGCACGCTTTTGCCGGCGAAGTGGTGCGCACGCTGACCACCATGTCGCAGGCCGCGCAGGTCGCAGCGGGCGGCGCGGGGGGGATGGTGCAGATCGTCGCGGACGAGCGCACCAACAGCGTGCTCTTGAGCGGCGCGCAGAACGAACGACTCCGCTATCGGGCGCTCGTGGCCTATCTCGACGAGCCCGTGCAGGGCGCGGGCGATACCCGCGTACGTTATCTGCAATACGCCGAGGCCGAGGATCTCGCCACACGTCTCAACGAGCAGTTCGGCGGCGGCGGCGCAAGCACGCCGGGCACGCCGGCGGGCCTCGGTGACGGGGCGGCGCTGCCGGCGGACGGGCCGGTCACGATCTGGTCCCATCCGCCGACCAACGCGCTCGTGATCAACGCCTCGTCGCGCGTGATGCAGAACATCATGGCGGTGGTCGATCGCATCGACATTCCGCGCGCGCAGGTCCAGGTGAACGCCATCATCGTCGAGATGAGCGAGCAGAAAGCCGCGCAGCTCGGCGTCACCTGGGCCATCGATGGCGCGGGCGGCGATAACGCGATCGGCCTCACGAACTTCGGCTCGACGACGCCCGGCATCGTGCAGCTCGGCGCGGCGGCGCAGGGCGACGTCCCGTCGCCGCAAGCGATTCCGGAGGGCGGCGTATTCGCGGTCGGCCGGATCCGCGACGTCGGCACGAGCTGGGCGGCGATCGTCTCGGCGCTGCGCGGCGACGGCACGGTCAATATCATCTCCGAGCCGCAGCTGATGGTGCTCGACAACGCCGAGGCCGAGCAGCACGTCGGCCAAAACGTGCCGCTGCGCACCGGCGAATACGCCCAGGTCGGGCAGGTGCCGGGCGCGATCAACCCGTTCACGACGATCGAGCGTCAGGATGTCGGCACCACGCTGACGATCACGCCGCAGATCAACGAAGGCAGCGGCATGATCCTCACGATCATGCTCGAGCAGTCGAGCCTTGCGGCCGGCGCCCAGGGCGCGGCCGATCTGATTCTGAACACGCGCCGCGTCACCACCGAGGTATTTGCCGAGGATGGCGAAATTATCGTGCTCGGCGGGCTGATCGACGATCAGCTGCGGCAGAACGAGCAGCGCGTGCCCGGCCTCGGCCGCGTGCCGGGCCTCGGCTGGCTGTTCCGCGCCCGCAACACCGAGCGCGTCAAAACGAACATGATGATGTTCATCCGGCCGGTCATCCTGCGCGACAGTCTGCAGCGGCAGACGTTGACCAATCAGAAGTACGACTACTTCCGGCAGCTGCAGATTCAGGAGTCCGAGCAGCGGATTCGGCTGATGCGCGAGGAGACCCAGCCGTTGCTCCCGCCGTTCGAGCCGCTCGCGCCGCTGCCGCCAAATCCCGCGGCGCCCGGCGCGCCGAGCGACACGAGCGAGACGAGCCCATCCGATGGCGACTAACGTCGATCTCGGCTTGGACGCGGAGGTCGCCGCCGCGGCGGTACCGGCCATCGAGGTGCTGCCCGACGCGGCGCTGCAGGCCCCGCGCCGGCTGCCGATCGGGTTCGCGCGGCGGCATGGCGTGCTGATTCAAGACGGCGACGATACGTCGCTGACCGCGATTTACCGCACGGGCGCATCGATCCAAAGTCTCGCCGAGGTGCGCCGCTTTGCCGGCAGGCCGGTCCGGTTCATCGAGGTCGACGCCGAGGCTTTCGATCAGCAGCTGCAAGCCGCGTACGAGAGCGGCGCCGCGCGCACGATGGTCCAGGGGTTCGATGACCACGAAGACCTCCTCGCGGTCGCGCAGCAGTTGCCCGAGCCCTCGGACCTTCTCGACAGCGACGACGAGGCGCCGATCATCCGGCTGATCAACGCGTTATTGACGCAGGCCGTCAAGGACAACGCCTCCGATATCCACATCGAGCCGTTCGAGAACCGCCTGGTCGTGCGCTTTCGCATCGACGGCGTGCTGCGCGAAGCGCTTGCGACCCGCCGTGCGGTCGCGCCGCTCGTC
>CAZFJU010000267.1:0-5208 GCA_964518995.1 uncultured Gammaproteobacteria bacterium | reverse complement strand
GCAGAGACATCGACAATCTGCAGCGTGCCGCAAGCCGATGCGGCGCACGCGAAGCGTTCATGACCGCAGTGGCGCCGGCCAGCACCGCGTATAACAGCGTCGACGAGTATTACGGCAACGAGCGCGAGTTCGTGTTCGCGATTGCGCGGGCGTTGCGTGAGGAATACCGCGCGATTCATAACGCGGGCTTCGTGCTGCAGGTCGACGATGCGCTGCTCGCGAACATGTACGACGATCTCGTCCGCCGCGAGCCGAGCCGGTATGTAGAGTGGGCGCAGCTGCGGATCGAAGCGCTGAACTACGCACTGCAGGATATTCCCGAGGAGCGCGTGCGCTATCACGTCTGCTTCGGCAGCTGGCACGTTCCGCATGTCTCCGATGCGCCGCTCGAGGCGATCATCGACCTCGTGCTCGAGGTCAAGGCCGCCGCCTACGCGATCGAGGCAGCGAATCCGCGCCACGAGCACGAGTGGCGGGTGTGGCGCGACCGGCGCCTACCGGACGGCAAGACGCTCATCCCGGGCGTCGTGACCCATCACACGACCACTGTGGAGCATCCGCGGCTCGTCGCCGACCGGATCGTGCGCTACGCGAAGCTCGTCGGCCGCGAGAACGTCATCGCCGGCACCGACTGCGGCTTTGCGCAGAACGACACGACAGCGCGGGTGCATCCGTCGGTCATGTGGGCGAAGCTCGAGGCGCTCGTCGCCGGTGCCGCGCTCGCGACCGAGGAGCTGTGGGGCAAACGTCGGGCGGTCGAGCGCGCGTAGGCGGGTCCCGCCGCGGAACGGCACGGCGGCGCGAACGGCGGCCGCGCCGGGCGGATGCGGACGACGACCACGCCGGGCGGATGCGGACGACGACCACGCCGGCCGTCAGCCCACCTTCAGCGCGTCGATCTTCTTGCGGCTATCGTCGTCGTACGGACAGTAGATGACGACGCGCAGGCCGGGGCTGCCCTCCGGCACGTACGAGGTGTGCTCCAGCGTGACGCCGCCGAGTTGCGGATGGCGCACGATCCCATGCGAATGGCCGACGACCTCGGAGCTGTTCCACAACCGCTTGAACGTCTCCGACGAGCGCTCGAGGTCGCCGATGAGCGCCTCGAAATCCGGATCGCCAGTGAACGGGCTGTAGTCGACGCGGAACTTGGCAATGACACGCCGCGCCATCGCGTCGAACAGGTCAGGCTCCTTCGGATACACCTGCTCCTCCACGAGCAGTGTGCGAAGCAGATTGCGCCGCTCGGCCGGTATCTTGCCGTAATCGCGAAAGACCTTGACCGCGAGCTGGTTCCAAGCAAGGACGTCCCAGCGGGCGGTCATCGCGATCGCCGGCACGCCAAGCGCGTCGAGGGTGCGCTGCAGCGCAGGGGTCACCTCGGCTTCGCGCCAGTTGAGCGGCGGCGCCGGGCGATGCTGCACCAGTGCGAACAGGTACTCCCGCTCGTCCTGCGAGAGCTGCAACGTCGCCGAGATGCGCTCCAGCACGGCGGCCGAAACCTGTATGTCGCGGCCTTGCTCGAGCCAGGTGTACCAAGTGACGCTGACGCCGGCGAGCGCCGCGACATCTTCCCGGCGCAGACCTGGCGTTCGGCGCCGATCAGCCTCCGGAAGCCCGACATCGGCGGGCGAGACGCGCGCCCGGCAACTCTTCAGGAATTCGCTGAGCTGCCTTTTTCGGGGATCCATCGAACCTCTACAAGCTATCGATACGCCTCGCGGCGTGCACGGGACGGGGCGCGGCAGCGGCAAGCCGTGAACTGGAGCGCCGAAATGTAGGTGAACCAGTACCACTGCACACGGCCGGCACCGTTGGAAAGTTTACCATCATTGCCGGATATAGCAGCCGCTGGGCGCGCTCGGACGCCCCCACGAGACCATGCGGCGCGGCCGCGACAGGTTAGAATGGCGCATGCCCTGGTGGCCGCATCCTCGTACGCGATCAGTTGCTTCCATGCAACGATCGACACGCACAGTAGTCGAGGGCCGCGGCGACGTCATTCATCGTCCAAGGAGTTACGCCAGTGATCACGACCAGAGTTCATGGACTCAGCCGCTACGGCCTGATCGCGGGCGCGGTGCTGGCCGCGCTGCCGGCCGCCGACGCCGCCGCACAGGGCGCCGCCCTCGAGGAAATCGTCGTCACCGCGCGCCGGCGGGCCGAATCCTTCCAGGACGTTCCCGTCACGATTACGGCCTTCGATCAGCAAGATATCGAGCAGGCCGGCATTCAGCGCGCGCAAGACTTCATCTCACTGACGCCGAACGTGACCCTGGTCGAAACGCAGAATCAGGGCACCTCGTTCATCACGATCCGCGGCATCTCTCAGGCGCGCAACAGCGAGCCGTCGGTCGCGGTGCTCGTCGACGGCGTGCTGATGTCGAACCCGGCGCAGTTCACGCAGGAGCTGTTCGATGTTCAGCAGATCGAAGTGCTGAAGGGCGCGCAAGGCGCGGTCTACGGGCGGAACGCGATCGGCGGCGCGATCGTCATCACGACGCGCGAGCCCGGCGACGAATTCGAGGGCCGTGCGCGGCTCGGTTACGACTCGGGATCCGGCGTGGCGGCGCAGGTGATGGGCGGCGGACCGCTCGGCGACTCGGACCGGCTCAAGTACCACGCCGCGCTATCTCATTACGACACGGACGGCTGGATCGAGAACGCCCACCTCGGCGAGAAAGCGGATCCGTTCAAGGACCAGTCGGCACGACTTCGCTTGATCTGGGACGCGACAGACCGCTTGCGTGCGGATGCGCGGCTCTACTACTCCCAGCTCGAGACGCAAGCGCTGTACTTCAACATCGTCGGCGAGCCGTCTGCCGTGCCGCTCGACGTGAACGATACGAGCCTGCCGGTGCGCGTGAACAATCCCGGCATGAACCACCGCGACTTGGGCCAGCTGTCGCTGCGGCTCGACTATGACACGAACGCCGGCACGCTAACCTCGATCACGTCATTCGACACCGTCGAGGAAATACTGACCGGCGATCAATACGACTTTTTGCCGATTGAAGAATCAGTCTTTTTTCGGTTCGGCATCCCCGGCACGCCGTTCAATGACGACATGACGCAAAGCCAGTATCTCGACGTCGAAACCTGGAGCCAGGAAGTGCGCTTCACGTCGAATGCCGAGCAGCGGCTGCGCTGGATCGCCGGCACGTACATGATCGGCACCGAGCGGTTCATCTCGACCGGCAATGTCATCGACCGCGGCCTCGGCGCGTTTCCGGTCTACCGCACGCCGCGCGGCAGCTACCTCGATCAGGCGAGCTTCCCGGATAGCTTCCAGCTCACCTACCTCGCGGACGCGCAAGACAACTTTGCATGGTCCGTGTTCGGCGAGCTCTCCTACGACCTCTCCGGCCAGCTCGAGCTCTCCGTCGCGCTGCGCTATGACGAGGACACGCGCGAGCAGACGACATTGACGCCGCAGCTGTTCATGGACATCGCCGGGCTCAGCGGCACGCCCGGAAGCGTACGCAAAGAGACCTGGGACGAGCTGCAGCCGCGGCTCACGCTACGCTATCAGCCCGCCGACAATCTCACCCTGTTCGGCGGGTATAGCAAAGGCTTCCGGAGCGGCGGCTTCAACCAGACCGGGGTCGGCTCGGCCGGCGTGCCGGGCGTCGGCGACCTGTTCGATGCGGAAATTGCCGAGACCCTGGAGATCGGCTTGAAGAGCGTGCTCGCGGACGGCCGCGTGAACCTCAACTTCAGCGTGTTCGATACCGACGCCGAAGGCAGCTACTTCTTCGTGTTCCTGCCGGAAAGCTCGACGCAGAATCTCGGCAGCCTCGAGCAGGTCGACTATCGTGGTTTCGAGCTCGACGTCACGGGCCGGGTGAGTGACAACCTCGAGCTGTTTCTCGGCTACGGCGCAACCGACAGCGAGATCCGCGCCGCGGCCGATCCGAGCTACGTTGGCAATCAGGCCCCGCTGGTCAGCCGGAATACCGTCAACGCCGGCATGCAGTACACGCGCTCGCTGGGCAATAGCAACCTCGACCTGTTCCTGCGCGCCGATTATCGGCGCACCGGCGACACCTATTGGGAGCCCGCCAATGTGACCGTCCGCGATCCGGTCAACCTGCTCGACTGGCGAATCGGAATCCGCGGTGAGTCGTGGTCGCTGGTGGGGTGGCAGCGGAATTTCAACGATGTCCGCTATAACGCGGAGTTCTCGCCGGGCGGCTTCGTCTTCAAGGCGAAGCCGCGCCGTTGGGGCATCGACCTGACCAAAGAGTTCTGAGCGCTTCGGAAATCCGAGCGACGGCGCGCATTTACGGAGGCCGACGGTACAATGGAAGGCGTCGCCGGACCGTGTCGCAGCCTGTTGGGCCTTGGGGCGCGGCTCCCGCGGCAGTCCGGTTCCGTTTGATGCGTGAAGAGTAATGAGTATAGAAATCAAACCATTACACCCTCTCTTTGCCGCCGAGCTGATCGGCGCCGACCTCCGCCAGGAGATCACGCCGGAGCTGCGCGCCTTCTTCGAGTCGGCAATGGCGGAGCACGCGGTGCTCGCGGTTCGCGGCCAGCAGCTCGACGATGAGCAACACATTCGTTTCAGCCGCGCGTTCGGCCCGCTCGAGCTGCCGCCGCTGCTCGGCGTCGGCGGCCAGCGCCGGCGGCTGCGGCGCGAGCTGTATGACGCATCGAATCTCGATGCGGACGGCAATCTGCTGACCGAGGATTCGGCGCGCCGGCAGTACAACAAGGCGAACCTCGTCTTCCATACCGACAGCTCCTTCAACGACATGCCGACCAAATGGTCGTTGCTGCTCGCACACGAGCTGCCGCCCGAGGGCGGGGCGACCGAGTTCATCGATACGCGTGTCGTCTACGACGACCTCTCCGCCGCGATCAAGCAACGTATCGAAGGGCTGCGGGCCGAGCACTACTTGTGGTACTCGCGCGGCAAGGCCGGTCTCAAGGAGATCACGGACGACATGCGGCGCAAAATGCCGCCGGTGCAGCATCCGCTCGTCCGGACCACCGAGAATGGGCGCAAGGCGCTCTATATCGGCGCCCATGCATCCCACATCGTCGGCTGGCCGGAAGATGAAGGGCGCGCGTTGCTCGACGAGCTCTATGCGTTCGCCACGCAGCCCAAGTACATCTACAGCCACAAGTGGCTGGCAGGCGACCTGGTGATCTGGGACAACCGCAGCACGCTGCACCGGGCCGGCGACTTCGACGACCTGCAGC
>CAZFJU010000266.1:0-5213 GCA_964518995.1 uncultured Gammaproteobacteria bacterium | reverse complement strand
TCAACCGCCGACCGCGGCGTGCTTCGCCATCGCCGCGGCGCGGGCTTTCATGCGAGTGCGCTTACGCTCCATGCGCAGATAGCGCCAGCCGGTGATTACTCCGGTCACGGACAGCGCGAGCCCGCCCAAAGAAAAGAGAATGACCGCGATGTCCCACAACGGCCTTCTTTCCCACAGCCAACGGATGTCCCAGGAATGCAGACCGTTGTAGAGCCAGCGATACACGCGATTGACGCGCGTGCTGCGCTCGAGTAGCCGGCCGGTGACAGGGTCAGCATAGAACCACGTGCGCGCGTCGTCGCCGAACTGGATTCTGAGTACCGGTAGTGCTCTGCCGCCGCGCTCTGGATGCCGCGTGTACCAGTAGTCGTCGTAGTCGTGGAGCACGTCGACGTGGAGGAGGGGCGCGTCAGGCAGCAACGCGTGCGCGCGGGCACGAAGCGCCGCGACGGTCGGCACGGCGCCGCGTCGGTCGTTTCCCGCGTGCAAGCCGACTGTGCCGTCGCGGGTCGTCGTGACGTAGTACGGCCGGCCGTCATAGTGCAGCAGCTCTGCTTCGACGATGTCTGTCCCGTACAGCCACGCCGGCAGCGTGAAGTCGGCCGGCGTCAACGGCTTGCCGCTATACACTTCGCGCTGCTGCGCGGTCGGCGAACGGCTCGGATTCAGATCGGCGGGGTTCATCGACAGCAGACCGCTGAAGACCCATGTCAACGCGACGACGCCGAAGGCGAGCCCGATGAGATGATGCCAGCGCATCAGGCCGCGGTAGGGAGTACGCGCGACGCCGCGCGCGGCGCGCCATCGCCAGCGGTGCAGGCCGACCCACAAGCCGCTGACTGCGAGCAGGGCGCCGGCGCCCGACAGCACGATCACCATCCACGCCCACAGTTCCGCGTGCCGCCGGATCAGCGTCGGGTACAGCCAATGGCTGACCGCCGCGGCGTAGTTCAATAGCCGCTCGTTGCGATGGGTGTCGCGCACCACTTCGCCGGTCGTCGATGATACGTAGAGTTCGCGGCCCGCCGCGTCGCCGTCGAGCACGACGTGGTGCAGCGGCCGATGCGGGTTGAGCGCCGCGGAAACGGTCCACTGATCTGTCTGCACCATACCCGCGTAGCGCAGCGATACCGTGCCGTTGACGCGCCGCGCGACGAAACCTTCCGCGGCTGCGACGGCCGTGTCGGCATCGATTCGATCGGCGACTACGCCGTCGTCAGCGTACACGGTCGCGGGCTGTGCGCCGCTCTCCGGCGTCACGACGTAGACAGGACGTTCGAGCAGCATGCCGAGCCGTATGCTCGCGGCCTTTACGGGTGCGGCCGGATCGCCGATCTCCGCGCGGCGATTGCGGTGCGGGTCGCCGATCGAGTCGAAGTCGCCGGCGCGTAGCGCCGCGACGGCGGCGCCGGGCGCGAGCGTTGCGCGGGAGAAATCGAGCGGGGGTAGACCGGCTCGGCGTTCGGGTGGCGTAAGCTGCGGAAACTCGACGTACATCATGAAGATGCCGCTGAAGAACCACAGCGCGAAGAACGCGCACAGCACGATGCCGAGCCAACGATGCGTCAGATAGAGCGGGCGCCGCCACGAAATGTGCATTCCAGCCGCCTCAGAATTCGTACCGGAGGCTCGCTTCGGCGCTGCGCGGATCGTCCAGGCGCCACATCAGGCCGCCGCCTCCGGAGCCTACCGCGTAGAGCTCGTCGGTCAGATTCCGGCCGCGCAGCGTCAGGCTGACGGACCGCCAGCGCCGCGTGACGCTCGCGTCGAGCTTCGTAT
Source organism: uncultured Gammaproteobacteria bacterium (assembly GCA_964518995.1). Taxonomy (GTDB): domain Bacteria; phylum Pseudomonadota; class Gammaproteobacteria; order Steroidobacterales; family Rariloculaceae; genus ZC4RG20. Next base: position 3,434 of record CAZFJU010000266.1, on the reverse strand, counting down.
ACGACGGCAGCTGGATGCCGTTGTTGCTGTTCGCCTGGCGCTCGCTGACGTGATACACGACCGTGTTTGCCGACCACGCGCCCCAATCGCGCGAAACGAACAGGCTGGCGACGGTCTTCGGCACGTTCGACGGCGTGTTGCCGGCGCGCGAGATGACGCCCGCGGCGAGATTCTCGTTGAATTCTTCGTACTCGGCCTTCCAGGTCCGGGCGAGGTTCGTGCTCACGCGCCAGCCGCCGCCGAGCGACACGCCGAGCTCCCACTCCGCCCCCTGCGACACCTGAGCGCCGATCTGCGAGTTGAAGCGCTCGCCCTCGATGAAGGTCGACGTGAGCAAATCGTTCTTCTCGATGTCGAACAAGGCCACCGTCAGATCGGCGCGGCCGCTCCAGAGGCTCGCCTTGACGCCGGCTTCGAGCTGGCGGCCCTTCTGCAGGCTGAAGTCGTCGTGCGAAAGGTTCAGGCTCACGAGCTGGGAGACCGGCTGTGCCGCACGGCTGTAGCTCACGTAGGTATTGAGGTTGGGCGATACCTCGTAGATCAGGCCGAGGCGGCCGGTCAGCGGCGAATAGGATTTGTGGAACATCCCGGCGCCGACGTAGGACTCGCGGTCGATGTCGATTTGCTCGTAGCGCAGGCCGCTGACGAGCTTGAATCTGTCCGTCAGATCGAGAACGTCCTCGAGATACACCGCGACGGTGCGGGTGAGGACATCGACGGTACGCTCGAAGTGAGCGGGCGGGCCGATGCCGGGATCGAAGCCCGTCAGTGGAATGCTGGGCGGAATGGGATCTCGAGAGTGAGCCTGCCCGCTGTTGCGGCCCTGATCGTTGCGGTCGTAGAGCATGCCGACGAGAAAGCGGTGAGATCTGCCGGCGAGCGTGCCGCTCCAGGTGAGATCGAGGCGGTTGCCGATCTGCAGGTCGTCACGCCAGATCAGAAACATGCTGCCGCCCCGATCGACGAGCTGCGTCGCGGGATTCCATACGTTGCGTTCCGCGTTGTACCACTCGAGCTTCTGCGTGGCCGCATACGCTTCGTTGCGCAGCGTCCAATTGTCGCCGAGCCGGGTATCGACGACGGCGCGCCAGAATGTGTTCGTTGCCTCCGAGAAGTTGCCCGCGATGTTGTAGTTCAGGCGTCGCGATGCGGGCTCGATGCGGGCGTTGACGAGCCGGTCGGTAGACGTCACAGCAGGGCGCACTTCTTCTGCGCCGTTCAGGCCGATCACGGCATCATAGACAAGCGGTGTGCCGTAGTAACTTTCGACCGCGTCCTCGAGCACGGTGATGCCGAGGCTCAGCGACGTGCGCGCGGTCGCGTCCCAGCGTAGCTCGGCAGCGGCCGCCGTGTAGTCTTCCTGGTTGCGGTCGATGTAGCCTTCATTGCGGCTGAGCGAAACGTCTGCCCGATAGCTGAGTCCGGCCGCGCCCGTCGGGCCCGAGGCGCCGAACCCGACGCGTTGTCGCCCCCACGAGCCCGTGCTGACGTGCAGCTCGCGCTGCGACTGGGCGCTTGCCTGCTTCGATACATAGTTCACGGCGCCGCCGATCGCGCCTTCGCCGTACAGCAGCGAAGCGGGACCCTTCAGCACCTCGATCCGATCGAACAGAAAGCTGTCCAGCGGCCGCGAAGCCTGCGAGCTCGTATTCTGACGGATGCCGTCGCGCATGATTGTGATATCGGCGCCGGAGAAGCCGCGTGTCGCATAGCTCGGTATCGACCCGACCCCTGTCGTGCCGGTCATCCCGACGGCTGCTTCGACGGCCTCCAGTGCGGTGCGTGCGCCGCGAAGCTGGATCTCCTGCTGAGTCACGACGGAGACGCTCGCCGGCAGCTCCCGGAGCGTCAGGCCGAGTCGTGAGCCCGTTCTGTTTTCCTCGTCCAGGCCGAGAAGCCGGCCGCGGCTGCCGACGACGCGAACTTCCTCGTCGACGCCGCGGGCGGCCGTGACTTCCGGTTGTTGTGCCGCTGTCGGCAGTGCTGGCCAGCCCAATGCCAGAAGAGCGGCGCCGGCAAGCGTCCCTTGCGTCCTTCTCATCATTGTTCTGACGTCGCCTCCGTTCGTGTTTATTGGACATGACGGCAACACGTCACGGGGCGTGAGATTCGCGCCGCACGCACCGTGATCGCATCTGTCTCCGGATACCGCGACAGTATCCGCGGGCGGCGGCCCCGGGCGGCAAGTTATTAACGGTTGACGTTCTCCGCTGCGAACAAACATGTTTCGCGTGCGCGAGGGGCAGCGCGCCTCGAATTTAGCGTTAGCGGCAGCCGCTAACGGGTTGCGGAAACGTGAAGCACGAGGCGGCGCGTCGGCCGGCCAGAAAAGGATTCTCTGCGAGCGAAGCAGGCATTTGTCGCGCGCTGCTTGGCCTGTGACCGTGAGCCGGAGCCGGTCGCCGCGAACTCGATGCGGTAGGGCTCAAGTAGTCGCAACTATGGTGCGATCTTCATCGCGCTCAAGCTCGTGTCTTCGCGGTCGCGCAGATATTTCGAGGTTCGGCGAGTTTTAGCGAGCTGGTAACCGTTAGTAACTTGAGCGCAGTGGGCCTCGTTCGTACCGTCCGAAGGGTCTCGGGTCGATCTGTTCGAGACCCGCAACGCATGCCCGGTAACGCCTCGCGTGGATTCATGCTACCCCAGCGGGACCGGACTCGAGGGCCACAATAGATGATGCTCGCCGCGCCCCTGCTTTCGCTACTGCTCTCCTACGGGGCGTTCGGCGCCGTATCGCCGCAGAGCGTGGTCGTGCAGCGGGCCGACCTCGCCGAGACGTTCCTGCTGCAGGTCAGCTACGAGCGCCGCCGTCAGGATCATTTCACGACCAGCCGCAGCCGCGTCGTGACCTTTCGGCAGCGGGACGATAAGACGCTGCTGATGTTGGAAGTGCGCGGCGCCGACGGCCCGCCGCATCGGCTGCTCGCCTCCGTGCCGATCCTCGCCGAGTCGAAAAGCGGCCTCACGATTGACCTGAATGCCGGCTTCGACAAGGTCTTCCTGGAGGAGGACCGGACGGGCGAAGACTACTACGGCCGCGCCGATAGGCAGGACTATTCCTTTCTCCGCCTGTTCGAGCGGGAAATCGTCGAGATCGGCGGATTCGGGGATACGCTCGTGCTGAAGCAGCGCGCCCTCGATCGGGACCGCGAGCCCGTCGCCGTGCATTATTATCTGCGCCCGTATCGGCCGAGTTTCGGCTTCGACCCCGTCGAGCTCAGAAGCCTCGACCACTTCGGGTTTTACCAGGCGTACCCCCAGAACGTCGGAAACCGCACGGTTCTGTACGCCTCGAAGTTCGATATCCGCAAGCCGGTGATCTTTGCGCTGTCGTCAGCGATTCCGGCGATGTACCGGGAAGCTGTGCGCGACGGCGTCCTATACTGGAATCGGGCGTTCGGCCAGCCGTTGCTGCGGGTCGTCGATGCGCCGGA
>CAZFJU010000265.1:0-5347 GCA_964518995.1 uncultured Gammaproteobacteria bacterium | reverse complement strand
CCGGCCGTAGTGGGTCGGATGAACGTCCCGCACCTCGAAGCCCGCGCGCTCACGCGTCAGCCCGCCCGGGCCGAGCGCCGAGACACGCCGCTTGTGGGTGACCTCCGAGAGCGGATTGTTTTGGTCCATGAACTGCGACAGCTGACTCGAGCCGAAGAATTCCTTGACCGCCGCCGCAACCGGCTTCGCGTTGATCATCTCTTGCGGCATCAGGCCTTCGGACTCGGCGAGCGTCAGGCGCTCCTTGACTGCACGCTCGACGCGCACGAGGCCAATCCGGAACGCGTTCTCCGCCATCTCGCCGACGCTGCGCACCCGGCGGTTGCCAAGGTGATCGATGTCGTCGACTTGACCGTTGCCGTTACGGATATCGATCAACGTCTTCAGGACGTCGATGATGTCTTCCTTCGTAAGCGTGCCCTCGCCCGTGACCTCCTGACGGCCAACGCGGCGATTGAACTTCATGCGGCCGACGGCCGAAAGGTCATAGCGCTCGGCGTTGAAGAACAGGTTTTGGAACAGGTTCTCGGCCGCTTCCTTGGTCGGCGGCTCACCGGGGCGCATCATGCGATAAATTTCGACAAGCGCCTCGAGCTTTGATTGCGTCGGATCGATCCGCAGCGTATTCGACATGTACGCGCCGCGGTCGAGCTCGTTGACATACAGCGTCTGCAGCTTCTTGACGCCGGCGTCGATAAGCTTTTGGATCTGCTCTGCAGTCAGCTCGTCGTTCGCGCTCGCCAGCACCTCGCCGGTCGACTCGTCGACGATGTCGTGGGACAGAATCTTGCCCTCGAGGTAATCCTGCGGCACATCGAGCTCCTTGAGCCCGGCCGCCTCAATTTCGCGAACGTGGCGCAGCGTAATGCGCCGATCCTTCTCGACGACCGTCTTCCGGCCGATATTGATGTCGAACGCCGCGCTCTCGCCGCGCAACCGCTCAGGAATCAGCTTGAGCTTGATGCCCTTCGACGAGAGCGAGAAATCGTTCTTCTCGAAGAAAAGATCGAGGATCTCCGCGTTCGTGTAATCGAGCGCGCGCAGCATGATCGTCACCGGGAGCTTACGCCGCCGGTCGATGCGTACGAACATGCAGTCCTTCGGATCGAACTCGAAATCGAGCCAGGACCCGCGATAGGGGATGATCCGCGCTGAAAACAGCAGCTTGCCCGACGAATGCGTCTTACCCTTGTCGTGGTCGAAAAATACGCCGGGCGAGCGGTGCAGCTGCGAGACGATGACGCGCTCGGTGCCGTTCACGACGAAGGTGCCGTGCCCGGTCATCAGCGGCATCTCGCCGAGATAGACCTCCTGCTCGCGGATATCCTTGACCTTCTTCTTCGCGGCCGGCGACTCCTTGTCGTAAATGACGAGCCGGACCAGCACACGCAGCGGCGCGGCATAGGTCAGCCCCCGGAGCTGGCACTCCTTGACGTCGAAGACCGGCTCGCCGAGCCGATAGCTCACATACTCGAGCGCTGCGTTGCCGGAGTAGCTGACGATCGGGAACACGCTCTTGAACGCGGCGTGCAGACCGACGTCTTGCCGCGCGTCCGGCCGTGCGTTGTCCTGCAGAAACTGACCGTAAGAATCGATCTGGATCGAGAGCAGGTACGGGACATTCAGAATGCCCGGCAGCTTCCCGAAATCCTTACGAATGCGTTTCTTTTCAGTGAACGAATAAGCCATTACGTGCTACTCCGAAACGTTCAGGCGATATCAGACGAAATCTTCGAGGCGGGGACGGGGAGCGAATTACCCGGGCACAAGAACGCGCAGCCAGCGCTGTAGGCGCTGGCTGCCTCGACTCGACGGCCCGCTCGAGGGCCGCCGTGTTTTGCTCGTCGCGATCCCGTTCTGTCACTTGATCTGGACGGCGGCGCCTGCTTCCTCAAGCTGCTTCTTGATACCCTCCGCCTCATCTTTGGGGATAGCTTCCTTCACGTTGCTCGGCACGCCCTCGACGAGGTCCTTCGCCTCCTTGAGGCCAAGCCCGGTGACCGCACGGACCACCTTGATGACCGCAACTTTGTTATCCCCGAAGGAAGACATGACAACATCGAACTCGGTTTGTTCCTCGGCCGCGGCCGCAGCCTCTCCACCGGCGCCGCCCGCTGCAGCGACCGCCACCGGCGCCGCAGCCGAAACGCCCCACTTGTCTTCGAGGGCCTTGACCAGCTCGACCACTTCCATGATCGACTTGTTGCTCAGCTCTTCGATCAGCTCTTCATTCGACAAAGCCATTTCAAAACTCCTAATCGTTACTTATCTGTGTGACCTGACTCATTTTCTCGACTATGCGGCGGCCTGCTCGCTACGCGCCTGCAGCACCCGCGCGAGCTGCGCAGCCGGCTCGGCCAACGTGCGAACGAACTGCGACAGCGGTGCCTGCAGCACGCCGAGCATCAGCGAGCGAGCCTCGTCGAGCGTCGGCAGCGACGCCAGCCGCTCGAGATCCTTCGCATCGTAAAGCTCGCCGCCAACGGACAACGCGACGGTCACGAGCTTGTCGTGCTCCTTCGCGAACGCCTTGACGAGACGCGCCGCCGCACCCGGGTCTTCGCGCGAGAATGCGAGCACCAGCGGGCCCTTGAAGCTGCCCTGCATGCACGCAAAGCTGGTGCCCTCGACGGCCCGCCGCGCAAGCGTGTTCTTGACGACTTTCAAGTACACGCCCGAGTTACGAGCCGCGACACGCAGCTTGGTCATCTCGCCCACCGTGAGCCCGCGATACTCGGCCGCGACAGCCGATTGCGCGCTCGCAGCGACCGAAGCCACCTCGGCAACCATCGCTTGCTTGGCTTCCATGTTCAGCGCCATGGCTAAACTCTCCAGGTAGGGACACCTCCCCCGCGAGCGGGGGTCCATCACCGCGGAGGATCCTTCCGCCGCAGCTCCTCGATAGACGGTGCCCCCGCGCCAGGCAAAGCCTGGTCAGGTCACACCATCTGCGTAGGCGGCGAGCTCCAACGATCCACCATTAACCCGAGAACCGGGGCCTACGGTCTTCGATGAAGGCCGGACGAGCCGGCCTCCCGCTCCTCCATGAGCGGATTCGATTTCAAAAAGGACGCCGCGCCGGCCGCACCTGCTCTGCCGAGCTTTGGCAGAGCACGCGGCTGCGCAACGCGATATTGCTCAGTCCGCGGACGCCGCCGCACCCACCGTCGAATGATCGACCGCGATGCCGGGGCCCATCGTCGAAGATACTGTCACGCGCTGCATATAGACGCCCTTGGCCGCCGACGGCTTTGCCTTCTGCAGATCGGCGAGCAGCGCCGCAAGATTCTGCTGCAGCTGCGGGACCTCGAAACCGACCGTGCCGATCTGGCAATGGACGATGCCGGCTCGGTCCGTGCGATATCGCACCTGGCCGGCTTTTGCGTTGCGCACGGCGCCGGCGACATCCGGCGTCACCGTGCCGACCTTCGGATTCGGCATCAGCCCGCGCGGCCCGAGGATCTGGCCGAGCTTGCCGACGACCCGCATCGCATCGGGGCTAGCGATCACGACATCGAAGTCGAGCTCGCCCGCCTGCACCTTCTCGGCCAGGTCGTCCATGCCGACGATATCGGCGCCCGCCTCCTTGGCCGCTTCGACGTTCGCACCCTGCGTGAACACGGCCACGCGCACCGTTTTGCCGGTGCCGTTCGGCAATACGGTCGAGCCGCGGACCACCTGGTCCGACTTTTTCGGGTCGACGCCGAGGTTCACGGCGACGTCGACCGACTCGACGAACTTCGCGTGCGCAAGCTCCTTGACGAGCTGCAAGGCTTCGTCCGCGGGATATGCCTGCGTCCGATTGACGCGGCCTTCAATGGCCTTCTGTGCCTTAGTCAACTTGGCCACTTAAAGACCCTCCACTTCCAATCCCATGCTGCGGGCGCTGCCCGCGATCGTCTTGACCGCCGCTTCGAGCGAAGCGGAGTTGAGATCGGGCTCCTTGAGCTTCGCGATCTCCTCGAGCTGCTCGCGCGTCACCTTGCCGACCTTGTTCGAGTTCGGCGTGCCGCTGCCCTTGCCGACGCCGGCCGCCTTCTTCAGCAGCACGGCCGCAGGCGGCGTCTTCGTGATGAACGTGAAGCTGCGGTCGCTGTACACCGTGATCACGACGGGAGTCGGCGTACCCAGCTCCATACCCTGAGTCGCGGCGTTGAACGCCTTGCAAAACTCCATGATATTGACGCCGTGCTGACCGAGCGCGGGCCCGACCGGCGGGCTCGGGTTCGCCTGCCCCGCGGCCACCTGCAGCTTGATGTAGGTCTCTATCTTCCTTGCCATCGTGAACCTATCGAGGCGTTTATGCCTTCTCTACCTGACCGAAATCGAGCTCGACGGGCGTCGAGCGGCCCAGAATCTGCACCGCAACTCGGACTTTGTTCTTCTCGTAGTTGACGTGCTCGACGACGCCGCTGAAGTCGTTGAAGGGACCGTCCGTGACGCGCACGACCTCGCCCGGCTCGAACAGCACCTTGGGCCGCGGCTTGTCGACGCCCTCCTGGACGCGGTTTAGGATCGCCATCGCTTCGCGCTCGCTGATCGGCGAGGGCTTATCGCTGGTTCCGCCGATGAACCCGAGCACCTTGGGCACCTCTTTGACTAGGTGCCAGGTCTCATCGTTCATTTCCATCTGCACGAGCACATAGCCCGGGAAGAACTTGCGCTCGCTCTTGCGACGCTGGCCCTCCCGCATCTCGACGACCTCCTCGGTCGGCACGAGGATCTCGCCGAACTGATCCTCGAGCCCATGACGCTTGATTCGCTCCTTGAGCGACTCCAGCACCTTATGCTCGTAGTTCGAGTAGGCGTGCACGACATACCACTGCATCGCCATGCAGTCAGCCCCCCTGACCCATAATCCAGCGCGTGAAGGTCAGCAGGAACAAATCCAGCAACCAGAAAAACACGCCCATGACCGCGGTGAAGATCAGCACGGCGATCGTTGTTTGAATCGTTTCCTCGCGGGTCGGCCATACGACCTTGCGCAGCTCGACGCGCGACGCCTGGACGAAACGCGACAGCGCCTGCCCCTGCATCGACTGCAGCGCGACAAATACGGCCGCGCCCATCGACACCAGCACGATGAGCACCCGAACGACCGTCGCCAGCTGCGAGTAATAATAGTAGCCGGCGAGTCCGGCGACCAAAATCGCCGCGGCGAGGACGAGCTTCGCCGTATCGAGCACCTTCGGCCCGGTATCTGTCTTGGTATCCATGAACTTTCGGACCTCGTACCGAACTCGAGAAGCGCCCGCCGACCCGGTCGCGCCGATCCGGCGCTAAAGGGTGGCAGGCCAGGAGGGACTCGAACCCCCAACCTGCGGTTTTGGAGACCGCTGCTCTGCCA